>NZ_LBJZ01000176.1:0-108951 GCF_028128935.1 Bradyrhizobium sp. CCBAU 11361 | reverse complement strand
TGCAGGACGATCGCTGCCCGCGTGGCGTCCCGCGACATACCAATAGTCAAGCCCGGCAAGACACCCAGCCACGACAAACAGCAAGCTGAAAAGAGTGAGCGACCGGAACAGCACGGTTTGACTCGCGGCACCGATCGCACTGCCGACGCAAGCCTAGAATAAAAGCGACCGTATGTGAAACTTCTCGCTCAGCCAAATTGCAATGGCAGCCGGAATCCCGGTGAGCAGGCAAACAATGGGCAAGACAATTGACGCGCTGATCAAAATCGCCGCCGCGGGTGGGATTGTTCACCCGCGGCCTGCAACTTCATGCCGCCTTCAGCGCAACCTCGAGCTTGCCGGCGATGTAGCGGCGCTCCTGGGTCAGGCCGCCAAAGCCGTAGGCGTCGCTCTTGACCTCGTCGACATGCAAATAGGTCTCGGGGTGCAGCGGGCCCAGGATCTCGGCCATGCGCTTGAACATCGCGGCGAGATAAGCCGCCTTCTCGTCCTTGGTGTTGGTGCCTTCGCTGACGTGGATGTCGATCCAGTAGCTTGCGAGCTTCTGCTCGGCGAGTGATTTGCCGCCGGCGAACCAGTCGCCGGCATCGACCGATTTCACGATGATGGCGGTGACCTTGGGATCCTTGTGCAGGATTTTTGCGGTGAGCTCGGACACGGCATTCGCGATGTCGGCCTTCAGCGAGGGCGACTGGCGAGAGGTGGTGTAGGACACGGTGATCAGGGGCATGGTCGTTCTCCTCAAGATGCCGCACTGGCGTTGCGCGGCGTTGATGGGAAGCTAGACCTCCCCTCGTCATTTTGGTAGCTTATCGTTGTTGATACCAGTGATAACCTATCATAATGACAGCCACCCTCGACATCGCCACCATCAAGGCCTTCCTGCTGGTCGCCGACCTCCAGAGCTTTACCCGCACCGCCGAAGCGCTCGGCACCACGCAAGCCGCCGTCAGCCTCAAGCTTCAGCGGCTGGAAACGCTGCTCGGCAAACGCCTCGTCGAGCGCTCGCCGCGCGCGGTCCGGCTCACCGCCGACGGCGCAGCATTCCTCGAACGCGCCCGCGCGCTGATCGAGGCTCATGACCGCGCATTGTCCGGCGAGGCCTCCGTCGCGCAGTCGCTTTCGCTCGGCATCTCCGACCACGCAGCGGGGCCCGAGCTGGTGCCGCTGCTCGAACGCCTGCACGCGATGTCCTCGAACCTCACGCTCGCCGTCACCATCGGCTTCTCGCGCGAGATGCAGGACGCTTATGACGCGGGCGAGCTGGATGCGGTGATCGTACGCCAGGAAGGCAGCCGCCGCGGCGGCGAGAAACTCGCCGAGGACGAGTTCGGCTGGTTCGCGTCACGACGCTTCACGCTGCCCAAGGGCGAGCCGCTGCCACTCGCAACGCTCGCCCCGCCCTGCGGCGTCCGCGCCATCGCCGTGCGCGCGCTCGACAAGGCCAGCCTCGCCTGGCGCGAGCGATTTGTCGGCGGCGGCGTCACGGCGGTGGTCGCGGCCGCACTTGCCGGACTTGCGATCGCGCCGCTGGCGCGGCGGATCGCACCGGCCGGGCTCGTCGACATCGGGCCGGCGCATAAGCTACCGAAGCTGGGCAGCTCGAAAGTGATGCTGCATTCGAAGGTCAGCGATCCCGCCAAGCTGGCGGCGCTGCGTGCGGTGGCGGCGACGTTCAAGAGCGTCGCCGCCTGACATAACACTAGCTCACAAAATCGCCTCGAACGCGCTGCGCAGCGTCTCGTGGCGGAACACGAAACCGCGGCTCAGCGCCTTGTTGGGCAGCACGCGCTGGCCGCCGAGCAGGAGCTCATCGGCAAAGCCGCCACCGATCCGGCGCAAGAGACCACCGGGAATGCGAAACACCGCGGGCCGATGCAGGCGGCGGCCAAGCTCTTCGGTGAACTTTGCATTGGTGACCGGGATCGGCGCCGTGGCGTTGACGGGACCGGCGAGATCGGGGGTCGCCATCACATAGGCGATCAGCCGAATGAGATCGTCGCGCTCGATCCAGGACATCCACTGCCGCCCGGTGCCGAGCGGCCCGCCGAGGCCGAACTCGAACGGCGTCAGCATGCGCGTGATGAAGCCACCCTCGGTGCCGAGCACGAGGCCGATGCGGAAGTAGACCACGCGCACGCCGAGCTCTTCCGCGGGCCGCGCCGCCTGCTCCCAGGCCGCGCACAGCTCATGGCTGAAGCAGGCATGCGACTTCGCCGACTCGGTCAGCACCTGGTCGGCCCACAGGCCGTACCAGCCGATCGCGGAGCCGCTGATGAGCACGTCGGGCTTGTGGTCGAGCCGCGCGATCAGCTTGACGACCTCGCCGGTCATGTCGATGCGAGACTTCAGGATCTCGGCGCGCTTCACCTCGGTCCACAGGCCGTTGCCGATCGGCTCGCCGGCGAGATTGACGATGGCGTCGATACGCATGTCCGAGGCGAGCTGATCGAGGCTGGTGATCAGCGTCACCGGCGGCGGCAGCAGCTCGGCCTTCGCCGGGTTGCGAATGAGCGCGATGACGTGATGCCCTGCCCCGCTGAGGCTCGCCGCGAGGCGGCTGCCGATGAAGCCGGTGGCACCTGATATCAGCACGGTCTTGCGGCCCGGAAGTTTCTCGACGAGCCCGGCCGCCGGCACGCACTTCATGCGGCCGAGCCGGCGCACCGCCGCAAAATCCCTGCCGCCGCAGAGCGCCGCGCCGACCGCGCAGGCGGTCGCGGCGATGCTGAGCAGGCCCTGATACACGACGGTCACGCCGAACGGCTGCATCGCCCAATCGACCAGCACCGGCAGCAGCAGCACCAGGATGGCACCGTAGTTGATCGCCAGCAGCGTGTGATTGATCCGCTCGCTCGGCGGCAATTTCCGGCTCAGATCCTCCTCGACGAAATCCATCAGCGTGATGACGATCTCGGCGACCAGCACCGCGACGATCAGCAGCGCCAGCGCGCCATGAACCTCAAGCCAGCCGAGCACGAGGAACAGCAGCGCATAGAGCACGTTGCGGACGCCGTGCAGCTTCAGCTCGAAGCGCTGCGACACCCGCCAGGCCAGGCGCTCGGTGAATTCGTGGTGATAGAAGGTGTCGAACACGCCCATCGCGATCTGGACGGCGATGAGGATCCACAACAGCGGCGTCATGATACGGCCTCCCTGAAGGTGACGGACTGGTGGATCAGCGCGCCGTAACGCGGGTGGGTGACATCGAGGGTGAAGCGGAAGGTGCCCTCGCCGAGATCGCTGTGCGTCACCGTGAGGTCGCCCGGCGTGAGCCATCGCGGCAACGGGATCCACAGGCGTCCGAGCTGGAGGCCGTAAGCAGCGCTGCGGAAGGTCAGCACCTGGTCCTCGACCGCGATGCGCAGCGCCATCGAGACGCCGAAGCCGACATATTCCTCGAGCCCGGTCGGGCCGGCGAAGCGTTTTGCGGAATGGATCACCTGCGGAAAGCCGCGCTTGCGCGCGCAGATGCGCGTCCAGGTCTGGCCGCCGCTTGCGGCGTCCTCGGTGACCGTCACGATCATCGGCACGCCGGTGTCGCGGCCGGTCGGCAATGGCCCGCCGATCAGGCGTACGAGTTGCGCCAACCACCAGCCGGCGTCGCTGAAGGCAACCTCGTCGACCACGCCGACATACACGACACTGTCGCCGTCGGCGACGCGTTTGGAAAAGCGCCGCCAGGTCGCGAGCGGCAGGCGGCCCCAGTCCTCGTCCGACAGGAGCGCACGGAAGCGGCGGTCGTCGAGCAGTTTGGTGTGAATGGGAAGAGATGCGCTGGAGCCTGATAATCGAGCCGACGTCATCGCACCCTCCCTCGCGCTATTTGGCCTTGCCCAGCGGCAGCAGGTTGGCGATCTTCTCGCCAAGCCGCATCAGGGCGACCAGCCGCGGTCGCGGCACCTTCAACATCTGCATGAACCAGTGGTCGGCGAGCTCGGTGAAGGCGAGCATCTCCTTCAGCCGTTTGCTTGCGACCGGATTGATGGTCGGATCGTCGGCAGCATCGGACACGCAGGCCCTGAGCGCCGTGATCGCCGGATCGAGCTCGCGCTCCTTGCGCCGCGCCGCGATCCGGGCCGCAACCTCCCAGATGTCGGTCTCGGCTTCGAAATGATCGCGGCGGTCGCCGAGGATCGGCACCCGCCGGATCAGGCTCCAGGCCAGCAGCTCCTTGATCGAGTTGGAGACGTTGGAGCGCGCCATGCCGAGCGTGTCGGCGATGTCCTCGGCGGTCATCGGTGCCTCCGCGAGATAGAGCAGCCCGTGGATCTGGCTGACCGAGCGGTTGACGCCCCATCCGTCGCCCATGTCGCCCCAATGCAGGATGAAGCGCTCGACGGCGGCGGGGAGTTTCTTCTTTCCGGTTATTTCTGTCATAACAGAAATATCTGACGGATGAGATTGAGTGTCAAGTGCTCCCGGCGGCCTCCCCCCCTGCATACCGGCCGCTGCATTTGCCTAAAAACTTCCCAGAGATTGGGAACCAAGCGCCCCATTCGGCGTTTGCACCGGTCGAGGCAGGGTGGCCGAAATGTTTAGAAAGTCCAATCAGCAGAGAGACTTGTTCGAGAGCGAACGCAGTTTCCGGCTGTTGGTCGAAGGAGTTGCCGACTACGCCCTGTACATGCTCGATCCCAAGGGGATCATCACGAGCTGGAATATCGGTGGCGAGCGCATCAAGGGCTATTCGTCCGACGAGATCGTCGGCCAGCACTTTTCGCGCTTCTACACCGAGACCGACCGGGCCAATGGCAAGCCCGCCCGCGCACTCGGCATCGCCCGCGACAAGGGCCGTTATGAGGAAGAAGGCTGGCGCGTCCGCAAGGACGGCACCTTCTTCTGGGCGAGCGTCGTGATCGACCCGATCTACGAGAACCGCGAGCTCATCGGCTTCGCGAAGATCACGCGCGACATCACCGAGCGACGCAACACGCAGCTCAAGCTCGAGACGATGCAGAAGCAGCTCGCCGAATCCCAGAAATTCGACGCGCTCGGCCAGCTCACCGGCGGCATCGCCCACGATTTCAACAATCTCCTGATGATCATCAGCGGCAGCCTTCACACCCTGAAGCGGGGTACCGACGACGATGCCAAGCTCCAGCGCGCGATCTCGGCGATCGAGACCGCGACCAGGCGCGGCGCCGCGCTGACCAACCAGCTCCTCACCTTCGCGCGGCGACAGAGCGTCAACCCGCAGGCGATCGATTTTTCCGAGCGCATCGGGGCGATCCGCGAGGTGCTCGACGCCGGCGTCGGCAGCGCCGTGCGCCTCGCCTTCGACATCACCCGCGAGGTCTGGCCGATCAGGACCGACGTCTCGGAGTTCGAGACTGCGCTGCTCAATCTCCTCATCAATGCCCGCGATGCGATGCCCGACGGCGGCACGGTGACGATCAGCGCCCGCAACGTCGTGCTGGACGAGCCGCCGCTCGCCGGCGAGTTCGTGGCGATCGACGTCGCCGACACCGGGCTCGGCATTCCCGCCGACGTCGTCGACAAGATTTTCGAGCCGTTCTTCACCACCAAGCCGATCGGCAAGGGCACCGGTCTCGGCCTGTCCCAGGTGCACGGCTTTGCGCATCAGGCCGGCGGCACGGTGAAGGTCACAAGCGAGCTCGGCAAGGGCACGACGTTCAGCATCCTGCTGCCGCGCGGAACGGATGTGCCGGCGCGGGAAGCTGCGCAGGCGCTGCCGTTCCGCGGCAGCGGCACAGTGCTGCTGGTCGAGGACAATCCGGATGTCGCCGTCGTCAGCATCGGCCTGCTGGAGCAGCTCGGCTACCGCGTTCGCCGCGTCCCCGACGCGGAATCCGCGCTGCGCGAGCTCGAGCAAAACGGCGTCGACTTCGTCTTCTCGGACATCGTGATGCCCGGCAAGATGGACGGCCTCACCCTCGCCCATCATCTGCGCCTGATCCGCCCCGGCCTGCCGATCCTGCTCGCTACCGGCTACAGCGAGGCCGCCGCCGACGTGCGCGGCGACTTCCCGATCCTGCGCAAACCCTACGAGATCCACGAGCTGAGCGAGGCGATCGCGAAGCTGCCGAGGTGACTCTCGGCTGCCTCTTCGCCTCTCCCCGCGTGCGGGGAGAGGCCGGAATACGCGCGTAGCGCGGATTCCGGGTGAGGGGGAGTCTCCGCAAACTCAACTCCCACCGCCCCCGCGGAGACTCCCCCTCACCCCAACCCTCTCCCCGCAAGCGGGGCGAGGGAGAAGAGCTACACCGTCGGCAGAACCGAGAACTTCTCCCCTGCCCTGCGCAGGTCCAGCTCGTCCGCACCGGCGGTCTCGCTGGTGACGCTGTCGACGCGCGCGGATGGCGGACCATGGCGGCACAGCGCCACCATGTCGGCGACGTGGTTCGGCGCGCCCGCGAACAGCGCTTCCACGCTGCCGTCGCGGCGGTTGCGGACCCAGCCTTCGAGCCCGCTCGTGGTGGCCTGGTATTCGACCCAGGCACGATAGCCGACGCCCTGCACGCGGCCGCGGATCATGACCTGGAGGATCGCCCGGCTCATTCTTTTAGTCCGAGCAGATCGGCGCTGCGCGCCTTCGTCTCGGCCTCGCGCATGACACGGTTGGTCAATTCCGCGGGCGCCAATCCCTTGAGCGCTTTGGGCGGCGCGCCTTCGCGCAGCGCCTTCAGCGTGTCGTGGACGGCCTGCGTCGCGGCCGCGATCGGCGCATGGCCCTGGAGCGCGATGCGCACGCGCTGGGAGACGAGATAATCGGGCGCATTCAATTCTTCCGGCGCACCACCGAGCACGATCGGAAGATGCGTGGCGGACGCGACGGCCTCGAGCTCCGCGCGCGACTTGATGCCGGTGAAGAACAGCGCGTCGACGCCGGTCGCCTCGTATGCCCGCGCGCGCCGGATGGCATCTTCGAGCGACGTGATCGCGGCCGCGCCGGTACGGCCCATGATGACGAGCGAGGGATCGCTGCGGCCGCTGAGCGCCGCCTTCATCTTGCCGACGCCCTCCTCCAGCGAGATCAGTTGCGTCTTCGCTTCACCGAAGGCGGCCGGCAGCAGCGTGTCCTCGATGGTGAGGCCGGCCGCCCCCGCCGTCTCCAGCTCCTGCACGGTGCGGCGCACGTTGAGCGCATTGCCATAGCCGTGATCGGCATCGACCAGCACCGGCAGCGCGGAGGCGCGCGACATCCGCCGCATCTGCTCGGCGAGCTCGGTGAGCGTGATCAGCGTGATATCGGGGTCGCCGAGCACGGCGAGCGAGGCCACCGAGCCGCCGAACATGCCGAGCGGAAAGCCGAGATCATCGGCGATGCGGATCGAGATGGCGTCATAGACCGAGCCGGGATGGATGCAGGCAGGACCCGACAGGATCGATCGCAATTTTTCGCGGCGGGAACGGAAGGCCATGGTGCTGTCTCGGTCGGTGCAACTCCGTCGCAACATACTCCGTCATTGCGAGCGCAGCGAAGCAATCCAGAATCTTTCCACGGAGGCAGTCTGGATTGCTTCGCTGCGCTCGCAATGACGAAGCGCGTGGAGCCCGCTTAGGGCCCCACTCGCACTCTTTACGCAAACTCCAAAATCAGTGCGTCGACCGCGAGCGTGGCACCAGCGCTGGCGTGGATCTTCTTCACGGTGCCGTCCCGCTCGGCGCGGAGCACGTTCTGCATCTTCATCGCTTCGACCACCGCGAGCGTCTCGCCGGCCTTGACCTCCTGCCCCTCGCTCACCGCGATCGAGACGATCAGCCCGGGCATCGGGCAGAGCAGCTTCTTGCCGGTGTCGGAGGCCGTGGTCACCGGCATCAACCGCGCCGAGGCGGCTTCGGCCTCGGTCCAGACATAGACCGGCACCTCGACACCCTGATGCGCAAGACGGATGCCGTTGGGAACCGGGCGCGTCTGCACCGCGACGAAGTGGCCGTCGATGGTGCCCTGCCAGACCGGATCGCCCGGCTTCCACGGCGACTGCAACAGATGCGCATTGCCGGCCTTGCCGTCGGCATCGACGAAGCGGATCGCGATCGCCTCGCCCTCGCGCGCGACCTCGAGCCCGATCTCCTGGCGATCGAGCCAGACCGCACGGCGGCGCTCGCGCTGCACGATCCGGCCGCCAAGCTGACCGGAAATCTGGCGCTTGCGCTCGCCGAGCACGTGATCGATGGCGGCGCCGACCGCGGCGATCCGCCGGGCGACCTCGCCTTCGGGCACGCGCACCGCAAAGCCCTTGGGGAATTCCTCGGCGATGAAGCCGGTCGAGAGCCGGCCCTCGCGCCAGCGCGGATGATGCATCAGCGCCGACAGGAACGGGATGTTGTGCCTGATGCCGTCGACATAGAACGAGTCCAGTGCCGTCGCCTGTGCCTCGATCGCGGCCGCGCGCGAGGGTGCGTGGGTGACGAGCTTGGCGATCATCGGATCGTAATGGATCGAGATCTCGCCGCCCTCCTGCACGCCGGTGTCGTTGCGGATCGTGATGCCGTCCTGGCTGGCTTCCGCCGGCGGACGATACTTCACCAGGCGCCCGATCGAGGGCAGGAAGTTGCGGAACGGGTCTTCGGCGTAGAGGCGGGATTCCACGGCCCAGCCGGTCAGCGTGACGTCCTTCTGCGCAAGGCCGAGCTTCTCGCCGGCGGCGACCCGGATCATCTGCTCGACGAGGTCGATGCCGGTCACGAGCTCGGTGACGGGATGCTCGACCTGGAGGCGCGTGTTCATCTCCAGGAAGAAGAAGCTCTTGTCCTGGCCGGCGACGAATTCGACGGTGCCGGCGGAATCGTAGCTCACGGCCTTGGCCAGCGCGACCGCCTGCTCGCCCATCTTGCGGCGGGTGGCCTCATCGAGCAGCGGCGACGGTGCCTCCTCGATGACCTTCTGGTTGCGGCGCTGGATCGAGCATTCGCGCTCGCCGAGATAGATGACGTTGCCGTGCTTGTCGCCCAGCACCTGGATCTCGATGTGGCGGGGATCGACGATGAACTTCTCGACGAAGACGCGGTCGTCGCCGAACGAGGCCTTGGCCTCGGCCTTGGCGAGGTTGAAGCCCTCGGCGACCTCGCCCTTCGAATGCGCGATGCGCATGCCCTTGCCGCCGCCGCCGGCGGAGGCCTTGATCATCACGGGGTAGCCGATCTCGTCGGCGATGCGGACCGCGTGCTTGTCGTCCTCGATGACGCCGAGATAGCCCGGCACGGTCGAGACCTTTGCCTTGGCGGCCGCCTTCTTGGATTCGATCTTGTCGCCCATCGCGGCGATCGCGCCCGGGTTCGGGCCGATGAAGACGATGCCGGCGGCTTCCAGCGCGCGCGGAAAGGCCTCGCGCTCGGACAGGAAGCCGTAGCCGGGATGCACCGCCTCGGCGCCCGTCTTGCGGCAGGCCTCGACGATCTTCTCGATCACCAGATAGCTCTCGGCGGCGGCCGGCGGGCCGATCAGCACCGCCTCGTCGGCCATCTCGACATGGAGGGCATCGCGGTCGGCCTCGGAATAGACCGCGACCGTTTCGATTCCCATCCGGCGGGCAGTCTTGATGACCCGGCAGGCGATTTCGCCGCGATTGGCGATCAGGATGCGTTTGAACATGCTTTTCTTGAGTCTCGACCTTGGGCGGGACCCTTCCCCGACCGTTGGGGCCTCTGGGACGGGCCGTGTGGCCCCGTGGTACATCAAAATAGGCCGGAGGCAACGGTCTAAATCCGGCCCCTCTGGCGTACCAGCGCAAGACCAAAACGGACTTGGGCAACGGGCTTGGCGAGCCCCGGGCCGGCCTACGGCTTCCCGGCCTTGGCCACGCCCCGCACCAGGGCGTGAATGAAGTCCAGTTTGGCGACCACCGCCTGCGACAGGATGAACGGATAGAGGTCGCGCATGCCCATGGCGCGGTTGACGCTGTTCAGGGCGAAGGTGAAGGGCAGCCATGCGTCGACCAGCGTCTGGACGTCCCGCGCCTCGTAGGGGTTGAACCGGAGCCGCGTCGACAACTCTCCGTCGCGATCGACCCGCGGCCGCACCTCCATACCGAACTCGGAGGCCATCTCCAGGGTGTCGACGATATGGAGGTAGTGCGCCCAGGTTTCGGCGAAATCTTCCCAGGGGTGCGTCGTGGCGTAGGCAGAGACATAGTTCTGCTGCCAGTCCGGCGGCGCGCCTTCGGCATAATGGCGCTGCAAGGCCTGGCCGTAATCGGCCGAATCGTCGCCGAAGACAGCACGGCATGCGTCGAGCTTGCCGCCCGCGCGGACCAGCACATCCCAGAAATAATGTCCGACCTCGTGGCGGAAATGCCCGAGCAGCGTCCGGTAGGGCTCACCCATCTCCAGCCTGCGCCGCTCGCGCTCGATGCCGTCGGTTTCGGTAAGCGCGATCGTGACCAGGCCGTTGTCATGGCCGGTCATGATCCTCTGTCCGCTGTTCGGATCGTCGGCGAGGAAGTTGAAGATCAGGCCGTGCTCGGGATTGTCCTGCCGGTTCTGGAGCGGCAGCTTCCAGCGGATCAGGGAATAGAACAGCCGGTGTTTCGCCACCTCCAGCTCGCGCCAGCCGGCGAGTTGAGCCGGATCGGAGAGATCAGGCACCATGCCGTTGTGGCGGCAGGCGCGACAATATCCGTTGGTATCGCCCGGATCCGTCAGCCAGTTGCAGGCATCGTACTCGGCATTGCGGCAGAGCATCCGTCCCCTGCCCTTGTCGGCCAGCGTCGTCCAGGACACCGCCTGAGCCTCGCCGTCCGGCTCGAGCGCCGACATCGTCTCCTTCTCCGGGAGGAAGGCGACGCGGTGACCGCAACGTCCGCAGGCGCGGTTCTCGAAATAGAGAACGTTGCCGCAGGACTGGCAGACAAAGAGCTTCAAGATTTAGCCTCTTCGAAAACGGAGTTTTATGAATGAGCGTCGTGGCGCCTCGCAAAGACGCGTCCGCAGACGCATCGTTCCAATCTTCGGAACAAATAGCCAGCCCCGCCGTTAGCTGACCGGACTTTTCCGCGTTCAGGCTGGCCGCGGGCCTTTCCGACAATCTATCCCCTTTGAGCAATGGCTATCACGCTTTGTCTGTGTGAATATTGGTCCGGCACGTGCGCACACGCATCACAACGGCCGACGCCTTGAACGATCCTTTGCCAGAGACAATCGCCGCCGAAAGGCTGCGCCAGCACCTCGAAGACGTCGCGCGCGAGCGCGACAATGCCTATCGCGCGCTCCAGGAGCGCGAGGCCGAGCTCGCGCGCATCCAGCGCATCGGCAAGGTCGGCGGCCTCGAGGTCGACTTCCGCGAGGGCTTCAAGAACCGTCGCTCGCCGGAATATCTGATGATCCACGGCCTGCCTCCCGAGGCCGCCGACGAATCGCACGAGGACTGGGTCGGCCGCATCCATCCCGATGACCGCGACGCCGCGGTGGCACACTTCTTCGATGCGCTGGCCGGGACCAGCGAGGATTATACCGCCGAATACCGCATCATCCGTCCGAGCGACAGCGAGACCCGCTGGATCCGTGTCGTTGCCAAGATCGAGCGTGGCAGCGACGGGCGCGCCATCCGCCTCGTCGGCGCCCATATCGACATCACCGACCAGATGCTCGCCCGTGAGACGCTGCGCGAGAGCGAGGAGCGGTTTCGGCTGATCGCCGACAGCGCGCCGGTACCGATCTGGGTCACAAAACTCGACCGCAAGCGTTCCTTCGCCAACCAGGCCTATGTCGACTTCGTCGGCCTGCCCTACGAGGAGGCCATCGATTTCGACTGGCGCAAGGTGCTGCATCCGGACGACCTGCCGCATGTGCTCCAGCAATCCGTCCAGGGTGAAGCGTCGCTCAAACCCTTCGTGCTGGAAGCGCGCTACAAGAACGCCAGCGGCGAATGGCGCTGGCTGCGCTCCGAATCCCAGCCGCGCTGGGATCCGACCGGCAAGCATATCGGCTTCATCGGCGTCGCCCACGACATCACCGCCGCCAAGCAGGCCGAGATCGAGCTGCGGCGGCTCAACGAGACGCTGGAAGAGCGCATCGTCGAGCGCACCGTCGAGCTCGAATCCAACGAGGCCCGGCTCCGCGCGATCCTGGAGACCAGCAACCAGTATCAGGGGCTGGTCAATCTCAAGGGCGAATTGCTCTACGCCAACAAGACCACGCTCGCCGGCATCTGCGCCGAGGCACGGGACGTCATCGGCCAGCCGTTCTGGGACACGCCGTGGTTCACCGGGACCCCGGGCATGAGCGACGTCGCGCGCGAGGCCTTTGAGACGGTGCTGAGGGGCGAAGCGGTGCGGATGGAGATGCGGCTGCGCCTGCCGGCCGGCGAGCGCGATTTCGAGTTCGGCATGCGCCCCGTGCTCGACCGCCACGGCAACATCACCGGCGCAGTGCCCGAGGCCGTCGACATCACCGAGCGCCGCCGCGGCGAGGAGGCGCTGCGGCAGTCGCAGAAGATGGAGGCGATCGGGCAGCTCACCGGCGGTGTCGCGCACGACTTCAACAACCTCCTGACCATCATCCGCTCGGCGACCGACTTCCTGCGCCGGCGCGAGTTGCCGGAGGAGCGCCGCCGCCGCTATGTCGACGCCATCTCCGACACCGTCGAGCGCGCCTCGAAGCTGACCGCGCAGCTTCTGGCCTTCGCGCGACGGCAGCCGCTGAAGCCGCAGATCTTCAATGTCGGCAGCCAGGTCGAGGGCGTGGCGCAACTGGTCCGGCCGCTGGTCGGCGGCCGCATCGAGATCAGCGTCGAGGTTCAGGATACGGATTGTTTCACCGTCGCCGACGTCGCGCAGTTCGAGACGGCATTGATCAACCTCGCCATCAACGCCCGCGACGCCATGGACGGCGAAGGCCGCCTCACCATCGCGGTGCGCAAGGTGCAGGGCATCCCGAGCCTGCGCGCGCAATCGGCGCGTGGCGGCGATTATGTCGCGATCTCGGTCGCGGATACCGGCAGCGGCATCGCGCCTGAGTACATCGACGCCATCTTCGAGCCGTTCTTCACGACCAAGGAGGTCGGCAAGGGCACCGGCCTCGGCCTCAGCCAGGCGTTCGGCTTCGCCAAGCAGTCCGAGGGCGACATCGCGGTGACGAGCACACCTCGCAAAGGCGCGACTTTCACGATCTACCTTCCGCAGGCGCAGAGCCCGGCCGCCGAGAGCGAAGCCGCAGCGCTGACCAGCGAGGCCGCGACCACCGGGCGCGGCTACCGCGTGCTCGTGGTGGAGGACAACGACGACGTCGGCCAGTTCTCGACCGAGCTGCTGGAGGACCTCGGCTATGTCGTCCGGCGCGTCGCCAATGCCAGTGCGGCGCTCGCCATCCTCGGCGAGAACGAATTTGCCGTCGATCTCGTCTTCTCCGACGTCATCATGCCCGGCATGAACGGCGTCGAGCTCGCCGGCCTCATCCGCGAGCGCTATCCGGGCCTGCCCGTCGTGCTCACCAGCGGCTACAGCAACGTGCTCGCCGAGAACGCCCATCGCGGCTTCGAGCTGATCCAGAAACCGTATTCGGTGGAATCGCTGTCGCGCATCCTGCGCAAGGCGATCACGGAGAAGTTGTCGGTGGCGCGGTGAGGGGCCACAAAAAAACGGTGTCGTCCCGGCCTAGTGCGTAATTGCGCACGGGGGGCCGGGACCCATACCACGTGATCTCTCTTGTGGCACACACAACGTCGTTCTTCGCCAAACACCTTTTCGTGGTTATGGGTCCCGGCCTTCGCCGGGACGACACCGAGTGTTAGACTCGAGCTAGCCACATCACGACGACTTAACCGCGCGCCCATCAGGAAGCCCATGAAACCCGCCCTCCTCTCCGCCTGGCAGACCTGGGCGCTGCTGTCCGCTTGCTTCGCCGCGCTGACCGCGATCTTCGCCAAGGTCGGCGTCGAGAACATCAATCCGGATCTGGCGACCTTCATCCGCACCATCGTGGTGCTGCTCGCCTTTTCGGTGCTGCTGTTCTTCACCGGGCAATTCGCTGCGCCCTCGGCGATCTCGTCCAGGACCTGGCTGTTCCTGGTGCTGTCGGGGCTCGCGACCGGCGCATCCTGGCTGTGCTATTTTCGCGCGCTGAAGCTTGGGCCCGCCACGCTGGTGGCGCCGATCGACAAGCTCAGTGTCGTTCTGGTTGCTGTCTTCGCGTTCGCATTTCTCGGTGAGCGGCCGACGGCGCAGGGCTGGGCCGGGATTGCCATGATCGGCGCCGGCGCGGTGCTGCTCGCGGTGAAGTTCTGAAGCGGAACAAAGGTGCCGTGAACTCCGTTCCTGCCGGGGCGCTTCTCGCCTCGATCGAGAGACCGATGTCGAGCCAAGACCCCGATCAGGCAAGGCGGGCCAGCCGTGCGCTGGATGCGGCCAACTTCTTCCTCGCCGACGTCCGCGACGGGCTTGGGCCCTATCTTGCCGTCTATCTCCTCACCGAACAGCACTGGGACGAGGCGCGCATCGGCCTCGTGATGTCGATTGCCACAGTCGCGGGTATCGTGGCGCAGACACCGGCCGGCGCGCTGGTCGACGCGACGCGGGCGAAGCGGCTGGTGATGGTTGTCGCCGCGATCATGGTCACGCTTGCATCGCTGTCGCTGCCGTTGTTCCCCGGCTTCGTGCCGGTCGCAATCTCGCAAGGCATCGCGCAGGCCGCCGCCGTGGTGTTTCCACCGGCGATCGCCGCCGTCTCGCTCGGCATCTTCGGCCATGCCGCTTTCACCAGGCGGATCGGCCGCAACGAAACTTTCAACCATGCCGGCAACGCGGTCGCGGCGGGTCTTGCCGGCCTCTCCGCCTATTGGTTTGGCCCGACCGTGGTGTTCTACCTTCTCAGCGCCATGGCGATCGCAAGCCTTGTCAGCATTCTTGCGATCCCCGAACGGGTCATCGACCACGACCTCGCCCGCGGCCTGCACGACGGCGATACACGGAGCGAACAGCCGTCAGGGCTCGCGGTGCTCCTCACCTGTCGCCCCCTGCTCATCTTCGCGATCTGCGTCCTGCTCTTCCATCTCTCCAACGCGGCGATGCTGCCGCTGGTCGGCCAGAAGCTCGCGCTCCAGGACAAGAACATGGGCACCAGCCTGATGTCGGCCTGCATCGTCGCAGCCCAAGTGGTGATGGTGCCGTTCGCGATGCTGGTCGGCGCGAGGGCCGACCGCTGGGGCCACAAGCGCTTCTTCCTCGCTGCGCTGCTGATACTGCCCATTCGGGGAGCGCTCTACACGCTCTCCGACAATCCGTTCTGGCTGGTCGGCGTGCAGCTTCTCGATGGCGTCGGCGCCGGCATCTTCGGGGCGATCTTCCCCGTCATTGTCGCCGACCTCATGCGCAGCACCGGCCGTTTCAACGTCGCGCAGGGCGCGGTCGTCACCGCCCAGAGCATCGGCGCGGCGCTGTCGACGACGCTTGCGGGCCTCGTCGTGGTCGGCGCGGGTTACAGCGCGGCGTTCATCACGCTCGGCGCGGTCGCTGCGATCGGCGCGATCGTCTGCCTTGTCGCCTTGCCCGAGACGCGGCGTGGAACCCTGCGGCCGAAGGGGAAGACAGCGCCGCCGACATCGGTTATCGCTGCCGGATGAACCCATTCCACCTCAAGGATTGAACGTGCCGACCGCGCCGCATGAGGCCATCTGGGCCTGGAGCATCATCGTCGCCGCGACGGCAGGCGTCATCATCCGGCCCTTTCGCCTGCCCGAGGCGATCTGGGCCGTGATCGGCGCTGGCGCGCTCGTGCTGCTCGGCCTCCTACCGTGGCAGGATGCACTCGTTGGCATCGAGAAAGGCGTCGACGTCTATCTCTTCCTGATCGGCATGATGCTGATCGCCGAACTGGCGCGGCTCGAGGGCCTGTTCGACTATCTCGCCGCGCTCGCGGTGGAATATGCAGACGGATCGCCGCAGCGGCTGTTCTTGCTGATCTATCTCGTCGGCACCCTCGTCACCGTGCTGCTCTCGAACGATGCCACCGCGATCGTGCTGACGCCCGCCGTCTATGCCGCGACGCGCGCGGCCGGCGCCAAGCCGTTGCCCTATCTCTTCGTCTGCGCCTTCATCGCGAATGCCGCAAGCTTCGTGCTGCCGATCTCCAATCCGGCCAACCTCGTCGTGTTCGGCGCGCGAATGCCGCATTTGACCGAATGGCTGCGCCTGTTCGCCCTGCCCTCGGCGGCATCGATCCTGCTCACCTATGTCGTGCTGCGCCTGACCCAGCACCGCGCGCTGAAGGAAGAGACCATCGCGCGCAGCGTGCCGCATCCGAAGCTCAGCCGCGGCGGCAAGCTCACAGCCGTGGGCATCGTCGCGATCGGCGTCGTGCTGGTGACGGCCTCGGCGCTGGACAAGCAACTCGGCCTGCCGACCTTCATCTGCGGCGTGGCGACGGCCGCGATCGTGCTGCTGCTGAGCCGGCAATCGCCGCTGCCCGTGCTGAGGGGCGTGTCGTGGAGCGTGCTGCCGCTGGTCGGCGGGCTCTTCGTGATGGTGGAAGCACTGGTGAAAACAGGCGTGATCGGGCAGCTCAGCGCACTGCTGCATCAAGCCGTCGCGCAATCGGTCCCCAAGGCGGCCTGGAGCGTCGGCATCGCAACCGCATTCGCCACCAACATTGCCAACAACCTTCCGGTCGGCCTCGTCGCGGGCTCGGTCGCCGCCAGCGATCATTTGCCCGCGCCCGTCGTCAGCGCCATCCTGATCGGCGTCGACCTCGGCCCCAATCTGTCGGTAACGGGGTCGCTTGCCACCATCCTCTGGCTGGTCGCGCTGCGGCGGGAGAAGATCGAGGTCGGCGCCTGGCCGTTCCTCAAGCTCGGTCTGCTGGTGACGCCGCCCGCTTTGATCGCCGCGCTGGCTGCCGCGATCAGGTAGCCGCGGCCGAACCCGCCGGGCAATCAAGTGCAGTTATTTGCGGTGCATCAATGCCGGCGGGGCTACCGCGGCTAGAGTTCACTTGTCGCGTGTTTCAGACATGCCGCGGCAAGGAAGGTTCATCATGCCAATTCGATCGAAGGCGCTGCCGCAGAGCTTTTCCCTGCGTCGCGAAATCCAGAGCTTCATCGCGCCCGCTGAAGGCCGAGGGGAGACATCCCATCCCCTGCTCGTCTTCTCCGTCGCGGCGCTGCTGGCCCTGTTCGCCATCGTCGAAATCGACCTGCACGCCGCCCAGCTTCAGGCGATCGGTCTGCTCAGCCAGGGCACCGGGATCGATCCCGTCTTCCTGAGCCCGTAGCGGGAAAAGCCCGATCGCGGCCGTAGCGGCCGCGACCGGGCAGTGCGTCCTCAGTCGTTCTCGTAGCCGTAGACTTCCGGCAGGATGAAGATCGCAGCGAGCAATCCGATCATCGGGAAGATCGCGACCATCAGCGTGGCATTCGCCTGCCCGATCGCAGCGAACACCGTCGGGAACAGGAAGATCGCCAGGAACGACGGCAGCTTCACGAACATGTAGGCGAAGCCGCTGGCGGTGCCGCGGTACCTCGGCTTGGCGACCATGGTCGGGATCGTCATGCAGTTCGACGCGTCCCAATAATGGCCCCACAACATGGCGGCCGCTGCAAACGGCAGCAGGATCTTGTTGTCGGTGTAGAGCGCGAAAGCCGCGACCAGCAGCGAGGCCAGCACGATGCTGAAACCGGCGATCGCGATGCCGCGGTGGCCGATCTTCGGCGTCAGGAGCGGACCGACCCAGCCGGACAAGGCGGCGAAGCAGAACAGCGCCATCGTCACCAGGTTGATGCCGAGCACGCTCGACACGCCGACCATGACAAAGAGCACCGGCAGGTAGAACGCAAAGGTCGAGAACTCGCTGCCTTGCGCAAAGCAGGCGATCCAGCCGTAGACAGTCGCTCGCCAGCGGATCGGATCCTGCTTTAGGTCGGCGAGGAAGGCGCGGGTCGAGACCTTCGGCACCTCCACGTCATGGTTCGGCAGCATGTCGAGGTTGTCGTTGAACATCTCGCGCGCGACCTGCTTGGCCTCGCGGTAGCGTCCCTTCTGCACCAGCCACACCGCCGTCTCCGGCACGTCGTGACGCATGATCAGAATGATCAGCGCCGGCACCGCGCCGAGGCCGAGGGTCACGCGCCACAGCATCTCGTGCTGCATGTCGATCAGCAGGAAGATCACGATGACGCCGATGGTCAGCACCTCGCCGACCGCGAACATGAACTGCCAGCGGTTGCCCATGACCTCGCGCTCACCCTTGGCCATGGATTCCATGATGTAGGTGTAGCCGGTCGAAATATCCGAGCCGAGCGGAATGCCGAGCAGGAAGCGGATCACGATGAGCCAGGTCACGTTCGGCACGAAGGCCTGCGCCAACGCCAGCACGATGAACAGCACCATCGTCACCAGGAACATGACGCGGCGGCCGATCTTGTCGGAGAGCCAGCCGCCGAGCAACGCGCCGATGAGGGCGCCGCCCTGCGTGCCGGCCGCGGCGAGGCCCAGCATCAGCGGATCGGGATTGTACTGCTCCTTGATGAAGATCAGCACGAAGGCGATCGAATAGAGATCCCAAGCCTCGACCAGGATCGAGGCCATCATCAGCCAGCCGACCTTGTTACCCTTTGGACTGTAATTCGTGATCAGGTAGCGGACCGCGGCTTCGCTCGCGGTCGGTTGTGGCATCGCCATCGTCGACATTCTTCTTCCTTTCTTCAGAACTCTTTACGCGCCGAGCAGCGGCTCGATGCTGCAGTCGAGCAGGCGCGGGTCGATCCCCGCCTCCATGCCCGTGAACATCTCGCCCATGTAGTCGATCAGCGCATCGCTCGCCTTCACGGCGTCATCGACGCGGCGGCCGGCGACGGCTGCGAGAATGGCGAGATGATGGTCGATCGTGCCGGAAAGATCGGCCTGGCCCGGCATGAAGCGGTGGTGGATGTAGCCGATGCGCCGGTACAGCGTGTGCAGCGGCCGCAGCGTGTGCACCAGGAACGGCTCGCCGGCCGCCTCCAGCACCAGCGCGTCGATGCGGCGGTCGATGTGGTTGAACTCGTCGAGGGTCAGGCTGGCGCGGCGCTCGCGCAGCAGGCGCTCGATGTGCAGCGCCTGATTGCGATGCGACAGGCTGGCGCGATCCGCCGCGAGCCGGACGACAAAGCGCTCCATGTCACGGCGCAAGGCCAGCAGCATCCGCTCGCGCGCAAGATCGATCGGCGCGATGTGCAGGCCGTGGCGCGGACGGATGATGATGAGCGTGTCGGCGGACAGACGATTGACGGCGTGATGCACCGGTGTGCGACCGAAGCCGGTGATCTGCTGCAATTCCAGCATCGTCATGAACTGTCCGGGCTTGAGCTCGCAGTGGACGAGGAGCTCTTCGATCTTCTGATAGGCCAGCTCGAAGAAGTTGAGCCGGTTGCGCCGGGAGGGCTTGCCCTCGCCGTCGTCCTCGTTTCTGACCACCTCGAGCGCGCGCTTGCGCCGTGCCATGTCGTCCTCCTGTCAAGCCGCGCTCTCATTGCTGGGTGGCGCCCTATTTGTGGGACCCTTAAAACATGTTGTGATATATTACAAGCAGGCGTAAGACGTCCGCGCGACCTGCAACATGTTGCAGTGCGAAATGAGACTTGAGGCGCGAGGCGCCTGTGATGGGAGGATTGTTGCCGTGAAGATCACGTCGATCGAGACGCTGCGCACCGAGGAATTTTCCAACGTCATCTGGGTGCGCGTCCACACCGACACGGGCATGATCGGTCTCGGCGAAACCTTCTATGGCGCGGGCGCGGTCGAAGCGCAGATCCACGATACGTTTGCCGGCCGCCTGCTCGGCCGCAATCCCCTGCACATCGAGGCGATCCATCGCGACATGCTCAACCTGCCGATGGCGCAGTCCTCGACGGGCGTCGAGTATCGCGCCGCCTCGGCGATCGACATCGCGCTATGGGACCTGTTCGGCAAGGTCTGCAATCAGCCGGTGCACCAGATGCTCGGCGGCCTCTGCCGCGACAAGCAGCGCATCTACAACACCTGCGCCGGCACGCAATATGTCCGCTCCACCAATATCAGCCCGGTCGCAAACTGGAATCTCGGCGCCTCCAAGGGTCCCTATGAGGATCTCGACGGCTTCATGCACCACGCCGACGCGCTCGCCGAAAGCCTTCTGGAGAGCGGCATCTCAGCGATGAAGATCTGGCCGTTCGATCCCGCGGCGCAGGAGAACAAGGGTCTCTACATCACCGCGGCGCAGATGAAGCGGGCGATCGAACCGTTCGAGAAGATCCGGAAAGCCGTCGGCGACAAGATGGAGATCATGGTCGAGCTCCATTCGCTCTGGAACCTGCCGACCGCCAAGCAGATCGCGCGCGCGCTCGAACCCTACAAGCCGACCTGGTACGAAGACCCGATCCGCATGAACTCGCCGCAGGCGCTCGCCGAATATGCGCGCTCGACCGACGTCTGGGTCTGCGCCAGCGAGACGCTGGGCTCGCGCTTCCCCTACAAGGACATGCTCGACCGCGACGCCATGCATGTGGTGATGGCGGATCTGTGCTGGACCGGCGGCCTCACCGAAGGCCGCAAGATCGCGGCAATGGCGGAGACCTATCACCGGCCGTTTGCTCCTCATGATTGCATCGGCCCGATCGGCTTCATCGCCGCCATCCACATGTCGTTCAGCCAGCCCAATACGCTGATCCAGGAATCAGTGCGCGCCTTCTACAAGGGCTGGTACAATGAACTCGTCACCACAATGCCTGTTATCAAGGACGGCTATGTCTTCCCGATGGAAGGCCCCGGCCTTGGCGTCGACCTCCTGCCTGCGGTATTCGACCGCAGCGATCTCACCGTGCGCCGTTCCAACGTCTGAGGATTTCTTGAGATGAGCACCGCCCTTTTCGACCTTTCCGGCCACACCGCGCTCGTGACCGGTTCCTCCCGCGGGCTCGGCCGCGCCATCGCCGAGGGCATGGCCAAGGCCGGCGCCAGGCTGATCATCAACGGCGTCGACCCCAAGCGCGTCGAGCAGGCCGTCGCCGAGTTTCGCGCCGCCGGGCATCAGGCCGAAGGCGCGGCCTTCAACGTGACGGACGAGCCGGCGATCGTTGCCGCCTTCAACGACTTCGACAGACAAGGCATTGCCGTCGATATCGTCGTCAACAATGCCGGCATCCAGCACCGCAAGCCGCTGGTCGAGTTCACCACCGACGAATGGCGCAAGGTGATCGAGACCAACCTCACCAGCGCCTTCGTGATCGGCCGCGAGGCGGCCAAGCGCATGATCCCGCGCAAGCACGGCAAGATCATCAATATCGGCTCGCTCGGCAGCGAGCTCGCGCGTCCCACCATCGCGCCCTACACCGCCGCCAAGGGCGGCATCAAGAACCTGACCCGCTCGATGGCGGTGGAATGGGCCCAGCACGGCATCCAGGCCAATGCGATCGGCCCCGGCTACATGCTCACCGACATGAACGAGGCCCTGGTCAACAACACCGATTTCAACAACTGGCTGATGGGCCGCATTCCCTCGAAGCGCTGGGGCCGGCCGGACGAGCTGGTCGGCGCGGCGATCTTCCTGGCGTCGGACGCCTCCACTTACGTCAACGGCCAGATCATCTATGTCGATGGCGGCATGATCGCCGCGATGTGACCCGCGAAGCCTATTGAGGAGCGAGCCCATGCGCGCCGTCGTCATTCACGCCCCGAAAGACCTGCGGATCGACAGCTACCCCGATCCGGCACCCGGCCCGGGCGAGGTCCGCGTCAAGATCGCCAATGGCGGCATCTGCGGCTCCGACCTGCATTACTATCATCACGGCGGCTTCGGCGTCGTGCGCATCCAGCAGCCGATGGCGCTGGGCCATGAGATCGCCGGCGTGGTCGCAGCCGTCGGTGACGGCGTCACCAGCGTGAAGCCGGGCACGCGCGTCGCGGTCAATCCGAGCAAGCCGTGCGGCCAGTGCCTGCATTGCCAGGAAGGCATGCGCAACCAGTGCCTCGACATGCGCTTCCTCGGCAGTGCGATGCGCTTTCCCCATGTGCAGGGCGGTTTCCGTGAGTTCCTCACGGTCGATGCGACGCAGGCCGTGCCGATCGCGGACAAGCTGTCGCTGGCCGAGGCCGCGGTCGCCGAACCGCTCGCGGTATGCCTTCATGCCGGCAAGCAGGCCGGCCCCCTGCTCGGCAAGCGCGTGCTGATCACCGGCTGCGGCCCGATCGGTGCACTGATGATCCTGGTCTCGCGTTTCGGCGGCGCCGCCGAGATCGTGGTGACCGACGTCGCCGACGCGCCGCTCGCGGTCGCCAAGAAGCTCGGCGCCACCCACGCCATCAACGTCGCGACCCATGCCACCGCGCTCGATCCCTGGCGCGCCGGCAAGGGCGTGTTCGACACGCTGTTCGAGGCTTCCGGCAACCAGGCGGCGCTGCGCATCGCACTCGACGTGCTGAGGCCCGGCGCCACGCTGGTGCAGCTCGGCCTCGGCGGCGAGATGACGCTGCCGATCAATTCCATCGTCGCCAAGGAATTGCAGCTGCGCGGCACCTTCCGCTTCGATCCCGAGTTCGAGCTCGCGGTGCGGCTGATGGGCGAAGGCCTGATCGACGTCAAGCCGCTGATCACGGCCACCATGCCGTTCGAGAACGCGGTCGCCGCCTTCGAGCTTGCCAGCGACCGCGCGCAGTCGATGAAGGTGCAGTTGACGTTCTAGAGCATGATCCGGAAAAGTGTGCGGCGGCTTTCCGATAAGATCATGCTCAAAATCAAGGTCATGGTTGGCGCTATTGGCTCTCGATCAGCCGGTCACTGACCAGCCGCACAGCCCCGCGCTTCCAGGAATAGTCCGCGCCCATGCGCAGGCCGCTGTCGCCGCGTGACACCACGGCGCCGGTCCTGGCATCGCGGACCTGGAAGCCGAGCGTGTACTCGGTGCGGCTGACACCACGCCGATCAGCGATTGGTCGGCGCCGAGCCTTTGCGCAATCGCCGCCTCGCAGCCGCCACAGTCCCGCAAGGCACGCGCCTTCACCGCCTCGCCGCTGACATCGACGATGCGGTAGCGACCGGATTGGCCCAGCGCCTCGCGCACGCTGCCGGTGACCTCAGCCAGGTACGACGCATCCGAACTGGCCGAGACGCCCATCGACGCCGCGGTCATGTCCTCGAGCTCGAACTCGAACACCGCCAGCGCGACCGGCGCTTGTGCGCCGAGCGCGGCCATGACCTCACGCGACACGAAGATCTCGGCGCGCTCCCATGATTCATCATTGTCGCCGCGGAAGGTGTAGAGCTTGTCCATCACGATCTTCTTGGCACCGACGTCGATCACGGCGACCTTGGCCCATTGCACCAGCGTGCTCGTCTTCTGAATGCCGCCGATCACCTTGAAGGCCGCGCCGTCCTGCGTCGACGGCACTGGCCGGTAGCGCCCGTCCGCACTGATATCGCGCCTGAGCGCGGCCATGAACGCCGACAGCCGCCGCTCATGGGCGGCGGTCTGGTTGGCCGGCTCGGCCGACGTATCGGTATAGCTGAAGTCGTCCATGGCAACGCCGATGGCGACCTCGGCGCCGGCCGGCGAATAGGCCGCCGGAAGGACGACAAGGAGAAGGGCGAAGATCAACCGGGACAGGTGCATGAGCGGGCCTCGTGTGACGCAGCGGCCCGAAAAACTGGATGGTCGCCGCAGGCCATGCACCCGTGTCCGTCCCGGCGAGTGCCGGGAAAATTTCACGACGTTGCACTGCGGTAAGCGCAGCGCTTTCCGCCGCTTGCGTTCTGCCGTTTAATGCGGAGGCAACAAACCCGTTCGCGCCAGGTGCCCGCCGATGTGGAACCGCCCGAGATCCGATCTCAAGGTCCGTCTGACGTTGCGCGTGGCCGCAATATCGGCCGCCTGCTTCGCCGCGATATCAGCCTATTTCCTGGTCACGGCTGACCGCGAGGCGCATGCGCGCATCGACGGTATCGCCGCCATCGTGGCGAAGTCGCTGGAGCTGCAACAGGGCAAGGTCCAGTGGGTGGCAAGCCCGCGCTCGGACTTCCCCAATCTTGACCCCGTATCGGCCTACGTGATGACGCCCGGCCTGTGTCTGGCATTCCGTGGCACGAGCGGCGACATACTCCAGCGGTTCTGTAGTGGCGCGCCTACCCCGGCGAACCCGCCGCCGCAGGTCTTCGCGGCCTTCTATCGCAGCCTGTTCGACCCCGGCCGCGAGGCGGCGCGGCCAGTGATCGTACGCGGAGCGAAGCTCGGCGAGACCGTGGTCTCGGTCGATCCGGCCGTGCAGACGGCGGAGGCCTGGCACGAGGCCGGCCGCCTGATGATCGCGCTTGCGATCGCACTGCCGCTGCTCTGCGCACTGGTCTATGCGGCACTGGCGCGGGCGCTGCGCCCCACCCGAATGATCCGCACCGGCCTCGAGCGGATCGCGGCCGGCGACCTCGCCGCACGGCTGCCGCCGTTCGACCTCGCCGAGCTCTCCGCCATCCGCGACGTCTTCAACCATCTCGCCGAGAGCCTCGACACCGCGCTTGCCGAGCGCAGCGAACTGACGCGAAAGCTGATCGCGCTCCAGGACGAGGAGCGCCGCCATCTCGCGCGCGAGCTGCACGACGAGTTCGGCCAGTCGCTGGCCGCCATCCGCGCGCTCGCCTCATCCGCCCGCCAGACCGCCGCGCAGGACTGCCCCTCCCTGCTGTCCGAATGCGACGGCATCGCACGGACCGCTACCGGCATGATGGAGATGCTGCGCGGCACGCTGTTCAGGCTGCGTCCGCCCGATGTCGAAGAGCTCGGGCTGGTCGCCAGCCTCGAAGGCCTGGTCGCCGGCTGGAACGGACGCAGCCGCGGCGAGACGCGGTTTGCGATCCGGTTCGACGGCGCCTTCGAGACCCTCCCGGCCGCGATCAGCGCCAGCCTCTATCGCATCGTGCAGGAGGCCCTTACCAACGCCGCCAAGCATGCCGACGCAACCAAGGTGAGCCTGGAATTGACGATGCATACCGACGAGATCGCACTTGCGATCGACGACGACGGACGGTCGAGCGATCCCGCCGCGAAATCCGGAATGGGCCTGCTCGGCATGCGCGAGCGCGTCGCGGCCCTGCGTGGCCGACTGAGCTTCGAGGCCGGCCCGCATGGCGGCACTGCGCTGCGCGTCACCATCCCTGTCACCGCCGATCGGCCGGTGCTGGAGCACGCGGCATGAGCGCGGCCGACGCAACCATCCTGCTGGTCGACGACCATTCCGTCGTCCGCGAAGGCTATCGCTCGGTACTCCAGAAGCAACCGGGCCTGCGCGTCGTCGCCGAAGCCGCCGACGGCGCGGAGGCCTACCGTCTGTTCAAATCCGAGGCACCCGACCTCGTCATCATGGATTTGAGCATGCCCGGCATCGGCGGCATCGAGGCCGTCAGGCGGATCAGGCAGTGGGACAAGGGCGCAAGAATCCTCGTCTTCACCATGCACCAGAATGCGGGCTTCGCCGTGCAGGCGATCCGGGCCGGTGCGAGGGGCTATGTCACCAAGATGAGCCCGCCCGAAACGCTGGTGCGCGCGGTGATGGACGTGCTCGCCGGCAAGATCGCCATCAGCCCCGACATCGACCACGAGCTCGCACTGAGCCGCATCAGCGGCGAGAGCTCGGCTGCCGACGTCCTCACGCCGCGCGAGTTCGAGGTGCTGCGACTGCTGCTGGCCGAGCAGACGACGGAGGAGATCGCCGAGACGCTCCACGTCAGTCCGAAGACGGTGGCGAACCTGCATTCACTGATCAAGGACAAGCTCGGCGTCGACTCCGACATCGAGCTGGTCCGCCTGGCACTGCGCCAGGGAATCTTGACGCAGGTCGATCTCGGCGAGGCCTGACCTCAGCCTGCGCTATCCCGCTTGGCCGCTGATCATTCGCGCGCGACCACCGCGTCCAGCCATGCGCAGTTCAGCGGCGGCACACGCGGGTCGGCGACGCGCACGCCGCGGGCCGCTGCGTCCAGCCTCATGTCCCGCAAGCGCTTGCGCTGCTCCTCCGGCATGTTGAGCCGCTCGTGGCCCCATAACGACGGGCCGTCAAAGGTCTCGTGCGGCTGCCAGGTCTCGGGCTCGATGATGCGACCGCCCCAGCCATATTCGATGAAGAAGCCCGAGGGCGTATTCACGTAGAACGAGGTCATGTGGTCGTTGGTGTGCCGCCCCAGCGTATAGGCAATACGGCCGTCATCGAGCTGCGCGAGGTCGTAGCCCTGCCCGACATCGTCGAGGCTCCCGAGCTCGACCATGAAATGATGCAGCGCCCTGCGTCCCGAACCAACCATCGCAAAGCTGTGGTGGCGGCCGTTGACGTGGAAGAAATAGAGCCCATAGGGCTTGAGTCCGAAATCGGAGACGTGGAAGCCGAGCACGTCGCGGTAGAACGGCAACAGCGGCTCGACGTCCTCGACGTTCAGCACCACGTGCCCCATGCCGAGCGCGCCGGTGCGAAAGCCCGAGATCGGTCGCCCCGGCTTGAACGGCTCGGTCGCAAGCTCGGGCTTGCAGAAGGCCTCAAGCCGGTTGCCGGCAGGGTCCGCAAACGTGATCAGCTCGGCCACATGCCGTTCGTCCGCGAGTGCGCGCGATCCGCGCGTCACACTTACGCCGTAGCCCTCCAGCCGGCCGGCAAGCCCGTCGAGCTCGGCGGTTGAGGGAACTTCCCAGCCCATCACCGCCAGCCCGGCATCGCTGCTGCCGTCGACGATCAGCCGCTGCTTGCGGTCGTCCATGCGGAAGGCCCGCATCTTGCCGCCGCGATCGACCTGCTGCATGCCGAGCAGCCCTGTCGCCATCCGGCTCCACTGGTCGATCTGCGACGAATTGATCCCGACATAACCAAGCGCGGTGATTTCCATCGACGTCCTCCCGAGGGCATCGCACCCGCCGCATCGCGGCGAACTTGATACCGGCCGCGCACGATCCTACGGTGGCGTCCGCGATCGCTTCGCGCTTGCAATGACGATAGTCGCGGAGCGAAGCGGCACAAGGGAGGAAATGCGAAGTGTCCAAGGAGCGGACGCGGACCGGAGCGCCGCGGCAGTCGGAGGGCGTCCGTGCCTTCAAGCGTGGTCTGGACGTGCTGCACGAGGTCAATCGGTCCGGCGGCATCCGCGCGGGCGACGTTGCCCGCGCACTCGACCTGCCTCGCCCGACCGTCTATCGCCTGCTCGAGACGCTGGAGGAACTCGGCTATGTCGCCCGTAGCGCCAGCGACGACCGCTTTCGCGTGACCCGGCGCGCGCTCAGTCTCGGCGACGGCTACGATCCCGGCGTGGTGATCTGCCAGGTGGCGGCGCCCTATCTGGCTGAACTGAGCAAGAACCTGGTCTGGCCGGTCGATCTCTCGACATATGAGAACGCGGCGATGGTGGTACAGGAAACCACGCATTCCCGCAGTCCGCTCTCGATCGACCGCGGCATGATCGGGAAACGCCTGCCGATGCTGCGGACGTCCGCGGGCCGCGCCTATCTCGCCGCCTGTCCCGTGCGCGAGCGCGACCTGATCGTCAATCATCTCCGCCGCATCGACGAGGCCGACGATCGCCCCTTCCTCGACGAAGCCCGCCTCGACCGCATGATCGCGGAGACCGCCGCGCGCGGCTACGCGATCCGCAGCGAGGGCGAATACAACCCCAAGACCGCCTCGATCGCCGTGCCCATCGTTCGGAACGGCGCCGTATTCGGCTGCATCTCCATCATCTGGATTCGCTCGGCTCTCGGGATCGAGGAGGCGGTGGCGCAGTTTGCAGGACAGCTTCAGGAGACGGCGTCGGCCATTCCGGTCGAGGTCTAGCGGTCCGTCCGCTGGGCGGACACTTGGCGCAGCGGCATTGATGCCGCGGTGCGGCTTGGGGAAGAGATAGCCCCATGCAGGATAAATCCGCCCCCGAAGAGTTTGATGTCGTGATCGTCGGCCGTGGCCCGGTCGGCGCGACACTTGCCAATCTGCTCGGCCTGTGCGGCGTCCGGACGCTGGTGCTGGACCGCGAGGCGCGGACCCATCACCTGCCCCGCGCGGTGCATTTCGACGACGAATGCATGCGCGTGTTCCAGACCATCGGCCTCGCCGACGCGATCCTGCCGCATGTCATCCTCAGCCCCGGGATGCTCTTTCTCGACGCCGGCGGCAGGATGCTGCTGGACTGGTCGCGCCCGCAGACGCTCACGCCGATGGGCTGGAATCTCAGCTACCGCTTCCACCAGCCTGATCTGGAGGACGTGCTGATCAGCGGCCTTGCGCGCTGGCCGCACGTCACCCTGCGCAGCCGCTGCGACGTGTTCGCACTGGATCAGGACGAGACCGGCGTGCGCGTCCGCTACGAGGATCTCGCCAACGGACAGCTCAGCGAGGTGCGCGCCGGCTATGTCATCGGCTGCGACGGTGCCCGCTCTCTGGTGCGCCGCTTCATCGGCTCCGGCATGGACGATCTCGGCTTTCACGAGCGCTGGCTGGTGATCGACGTGCTGCTCAAGCGCGACCGCGCCGACCTCGGCGACTACAGCATCCAGCACTGCGATCCCCGGCGGCCGGCGACCTATGTCCGAGGCACCGGCAGGCGGCGGCGCTGGGAGATCACGGTCCTCCCGGACGAGGATTCGCAAGATGTGGCGCAGCCGGCCAAGGTCTGGGAGCTGCTGTCGCGCTGGATCACGCCCGACGATGCCGAGATCGAGCGCGCCGCGGTCTACACGTTTCATTCCGTCATCGCGCAGCAGTGGCGGAGCGAACGGCTGCTGCTCGCGGGCGATTCCGCACACCAGACCCCGCCCTTCCTCGGACAGGGCATGTGCGCCGGCATCCGTGATGCGGCCAACCTCGCCTGGAAACTCGGCGCGATCATCCGCGACGGCGCCGCGCCCGAATTGCTCGACACCTATCAGAGCGAGCGCCAACCGCATGTGCGCGAGTTCATCGAGCTCGCCATCCGCCTTGGCGGTCTCATCAACACCAAGGCGATCGAAGCCGGCCTGGCGGTCGGCGAAGTCCGCGCGAATGCGCCGGTCAAGCTCGAGGTGAAAAAGCCCCTGCTCGGCCCCGGGCTTGCGCTCGACGGCCTGCCATTGGCCGGGCATCTCGCACCGCAGTTCGAGTTGCGCGACGGACGCAGCAGCGACGACCTGACCGGTTATAACCATGTGCTGCTCGTCGAGACCGCGGCCGCGCTGCCGTCGCGTCTCACCCTGTCGCAGTCCGGGATCGCGATCCTGACCGGCGACGACGCCCAAGGCGTCGGGCCCTGGCTGTGTGGGCACGGCATCATCGCCGCGCTGGTCCGTCCCGACCGCTATGTGCGCGGCACTGCCCGCAACGACTCCGAGCTCGAACGGCTCGTCGCCGCCGTCACTGCTCCAACCCACGTGCCGTCCGCGGCCTGACCGAACCCGCATTCCAAGGATATCTCATGAAGCTGCTCTCTTTCATCGCCGACGGTCGCGCCTCCTTCGGGGCCATCAAGGACAACGGCGTGGTCGATCTCGGCGCGCGCATGGCAGGCCTCAGGACACTGAGGCAGCTGCTCGAAGCCGATCGCGTTGCCGAGGCGGCAAAGCTCGTCGCGTCCATGACGCCCGATCATGCCCTCGACAAGATCAGCTTCGCACCCGTCATCCCTGATCCGGGCAAGATCATCTGCGTCGGCCTGAACTATCGCGACCACGTCGCCGAATCCGGCCGTACCGTCACCGAGAAGCCGGCGCTGTTCGTGCGCTTCCCCTGTAGCCAGGTTGGCCATCTCCAGCCGATCGTGAAGCCAAAAGTCAGCGACGATTTCGATTATGAGGGTGAGCTTGCGCTCGTCATCGGCAAGGAAGGCCGCCACATCCCCGCACACCGCGCGCTCGACCACATTGCCGGCTATTCCTGCTACAACGAAGGCAGCATCCGCGACTGGCAGCGCCACACCAGCCAGTTCCTTTCCGGCAAGACCTTTGCAGAGAGCGGCAGCTTCGGCCCGTGGCTGGTGACGGCGGACGAGATCCCCGATCCGTCAAGGTTGACCTTGCGGACCCGGCTCAACGGCACGGTGGTACAGGACACCACCACCGATCTCCTGATCACCGCCATCCCCGGGCTGATCGCCTACATCTCGACGATCTGCCCGCTGGTCCCCGGCGACGTCATTGTCACGGGCACGCCCGGCGGCGTCGGCGCAAAGCGCACGCCGCCTTTGTGGATGCGCCCCGGCGACACCGTCGAGGTCGAGATCTCCGGCATCGGTGTCTTGCGCAACAAGGTCATCGCCGAACCGGAGTGACCTCTGCCTTCGATCAAATCAAAACGATAACAAATCAGGAAACGCCATGGCCATTCACCGCACGACCTCCACCGCCATTCTGCTGATCATGCTGGCGCTCGCAGGCACGGCCGCACGCGCCGAAATCAAGGGCGAAGCCATCCGGATCGGCGTCCTCACCGACATGAACGGGGTTTTCGCCACTGCCATGGGCCCGGGCTCGGTCGAGGCCGCGCGCATGGCTGCGGACGAGTTCGGCGGCAAGATCAATGGCAAGCCCGTCGAGATCCTGCAGGCGGACCATCAGAACAAGCCGGACCTCGCAGCCTCACTCGCGCGAAAGTGGTTCAGCGACGGCGTGCAGGCGATCGCGGACGGTGGCAGCTCGGGCGCGGCGCTCGCGGTGCAGGAGCTGGTGCGCGGCAACGGCAGGATCTTCCTCGTCTCCGGCGCAGGCGCCAACCAGCTCACCGATGAGGCCTGCGCGCCAACCAGCGTGCAATGGACCCAGGACGCCTACTCCACCGCAACCGCCGTGGTCTCCGGCATCATGCAGACCAGCAAGGAGCCGTGGTTCTTCATCACCGGCGACTACGCCTTCGGCCATTCGATCGAGGCGACCGCGCGCGCCCGCATCACCGAGCTCGGCGGCAAGGTTGCCGGCAGCGTGAAAGCCCAGCTCGGCACGCCCGACTACAGCTCGTTCCTGCTGCAGGCGCAGTCCTCGGGTGCAAAGATTCTCGCAATCAACGTCGCCGGCGACAACGCCACCGCGATCAAGCAGGCCGAAGAATTCGGGCTCGCCGCGCAGGGCATGAAGATCGTGCCGATGTCGTTCCAGAATGTCGATATCGAAGCGGTCGGCCTGAAGGCGACGCGCGGCGACCTTATCGTGACCTCGTTCTTCGAGGACGTCTCGCCGGCGGCGCGGAAATTTTCCGATGCGTTCCATGCGCGCCGCAAGGCGATGCCCTCGCAGATCCAGGCAGGGGTCTACTCCGCCGTACGCCACTATCTGCAGGCCATCAAGGACACCGACTCGGACGACAGCGCGATCGTGATGGCCAAGATGAAGGCGACGCCGGTGTCGGATGCCTACACCACCAACGGCCGCATCCGCGAGGACCAGCGCATGGTGCACGATCTCTATCTGGTCCAGGTCAAAACGCCGGAAGAGTCAAAAGGCCCGTGGGATTTCGTCAAGCTGGTCGCGACGATCCCGCCCGACCAGGCCTTCCGCCCGCTCGACCGCAGCAAGTGCAGCCTGGTCGGCAAGTAACGCTCAGGCCAGATAACGCGTGAGATAGCCTTCCATCGCGTAGAGCGCGCAGAGCGCCAGGCTCGACCAGACCGCGGCGGTGAAATACAGGAACATCCAGGTCAGCTCGCCCTTCCAGTGCGCGATGTCGTGGGTCACCACCCACCGCGTTGCGACGTCATGCAGGCCTTCGAGGAAGCCGAGCAGCCTGTTGCCCTCTTCATGCCCTGCCCGCCAGCGGCTGAGATACATCGGCACGTCGACGGTGACGAGGAAGGCGAGGAAGCAGGCGATGCCGACGATGCCGGCGATCAGCGCCCAGCGCACCACGCCCTGGAATTCCGGCATCAGGCGACACAGCGCAATGCCGGCGAGGAAAAACGTCACCGCCCACAGCGAGTTCTCGATCGCGTTGTAGAGGAAGTTCGTGGTGACGACCGCGTACCACGAGAAGCACTCCGCGATGATGATGATGGGCACGATCACAAGCGCGATGTTCACCGCGGTCTCCGCCCCCGTCATGTGACCTAGCTGATGCAGGATGATCGCCCATTGCGCGACGAAGCACAGTTCGGCCACGGTCGCGACGGTGCGGCCGACGAACACGCTGGAGAGCCAGGTGTCGAACAGACAGATGCGCTGCACGTCGGCGCGCGGCAGGAACGATCGGAACGCGCAGCCGAACACATAGCCGGCGCACAGCAGGAACATCAGCCCGATATCCGAACCGCCGCCGGCGCTGCCGGCAACGGTCGGATAGAACTCGCGGTACAGCATGAACCAGACGAGAATGTTGGCACTGCTGACAAGCGTGAGCGACCCCCACCACCACGCGAGGGGATTTGACCGCGCCTGCCACTGCAACATGAATCGCTCCGCCGTAATCGATGTGACATCTAACGGTAGCAATTCTGTCATAAATCAGCGGCACGACGCGACAAAAATCTACGTTATGGCGCTGTCATAATTGACCTGCGCGCTGTCATATTCGCGAAGGCGGCTGCTCTCCCCATGCGTTTCCGAGCTTATTCCGGGGCGCCTCTTCGAGGCCCCCGGAATAACGCGGGGACTCTATTTCTTCATCCCACCAACATACCCCGCGAGCTTATCCAGCGTCTGGTAGCCGTATTCGACGGCGCCAAACCCGATCATTCCGTCGCGCTGCTCCGTGCTCGAGGCCAGTTGCCGCATCATCAGCACGGTCTTGCCGTTGCTTTGCTCGGCAAAGGTGAGGGTGAAGCGGAACATGCTGGGATCGTCGTCCTGGTCGACGCCGTGATCCATCTCCATCAACTTCGGCCGCTCGATGCGGCGGAAGCGCATGCGGTTCGGATAGACGGTGCCGTCAGGACCGATCATGTTGAAGCGCCAGACGCCGCCGACGCGCACGTCGATCTCGAAGGTCTCGATCTTGAATCCCTTCGGCCCGAACCATTGCGGCAGGTGCTTCGGATCGGACCACGCCTCGAACACCAGATCACGCGGCGCGTCGATCACGCGCGACATCACGATCTCGCGGTCGATCGACCATTGCGACAGGGCGGCGTTGGCAGCATTCGTCATCACTCAGTACCTTTCCGTTTGCTTGGCTTGTTGGTTGTCTTGTCGGTCGTTCCGGACGGCTGCCTGGCAGCCGCCCTCTCCTTCTTGAGCTTCATCACATAGGCCTCGAACCGGTCGAGACGCGCCTCCCAGATCGCGCGCTGGTGCTGGAACCAGTCTTCCGCACCGACGAGCGCCTCGGGGCTGAGGCGGCAGGTGCGTACGCGGCCGGACTTCTCCGACTGCACCAGTCCGCTCAGCTCCAGCACGTGGATGTGCTTCATGAAACTCGGCAGCGCCATGTCGAACGGCTCGGCGAGCTCGCCGACCGAGGCCTCGCCGGCACATAGCCGCATCACGATCGCCCGCCGTGTCGGGTCGGCGAGCGCGGAAAAAATCTGGTCCAGTCGAGACAATTGGTTAGCCATGTAGCTAACTATAGACCCGCCGCGAACCCATGTCAATTATTGTTAGCCGACAAGCTAAGTAAAATCCGTCGGCGCGGCCGCACGCGGGATCGGCGGCTGGAAGGTCCGCTGCGGAACTTCCAGCGCGCGATTGTGAATTGAGGCGGGACGCGGTTTGCAGGTACGACTGCCGCCGGGGGCGTCGGCAATCTGTTCATCAAGCGCGTGTCCCCACTTGTCACCTCACGACCTCTTTCGATCAGCCGGCGTGGCTTCGCCAAGGCGGCCCTGCTTCCGCTCGCAATCAGCCTCATCAGCCCGCGCAAGGCGGCCGCGGATTCCGACATGATCGCGCAGATGCGCGACATCGTCGCCAACGAGCTGGCGCCGACCGCGACGCCGGACCAACCGGGCGGCCTCGCCGCCGCGCTCTATGCCGGCCGCCATGTCGAGTTTTTCAACTACGGCTTTGCCGACGACACGACGCGATGGCCGGTCACATCGGACACGCTGTTCAACCTCGCCTCGCTGCGCAAGCCGTTCGAGGCGACGCTGGTCGCGCTCGGCACGCTTCGCGGCGAGTTGCGGCTCGAGGATCCCCTGCCGAAATACCTGCCCGAGCTCACCGGCGACAGCATCCGCCGCGTCACCGTCGGCGAGCTCGTCACGCACACGTCGGGACTGCTGCTGCCGACCGACCATCCGCCCTGGCCCAACGAGCAGTTCTCGCGCGCACAGTTCATCGAGATGCTCAACGCCTGGAGACCGCGGGCTGGCGAAGCGCCCGGCAGGCAGCGCATCTACAGCCATGCCGGCTACGTGCTGCTCCAGCTCGTGCTCGAACACTGTTACGGCGCGCCGATCGCAACCCAGTTCGAACAGCGCATCTTCAAGCCGCTGGGCATGACCGCAACCTCGGTGCCCGAACGCGGCGAGGACAATCGCCCCGTCATGGATGCAGCGTGGATGCAGCGGGTCGTCCAGGGCTATTCGGATCAGGGCATGGCGATCGGGCCGCGCGGCAACCAGCAGAGCTATTTTGACTTTCCCGGCACTGGCCAGGTGTTCTCTTCGCCGCGGGATCTTTCGACCTTCGTTGCGGCCTGCGTCGATGGCCGCTCGGTCGATCCGCACTTGCGCGAGGCGCTACGGATGACCCAGCACGAGGCCTTCCGCGTCGACGAGAAATTCGGGCAAGGCATGGCCTGGGAGACGGTGCATCTTCCCGAGGCCACCGTCGTCGACAAGCCGGGCGGCCTGAACAACGCCTCCGGCTATCTCGGCCTCGTGCCGGCGCGGCGGCTCGGCATCGTGCTGCTGGCCAATCGCGGCGAATATCCGCACGAGATCGCGCGCTACAGGATCCTGCCGGCGCTGGCGAAGCTCGTGGCCTCGCACTGAAGCCGGCCCTCGAAACAGAAAGCCCCGGCTGAGCCGGGGCTTTCCACGCCAGATCAGGAACGGGATGAAGCTCAGTATCTGGCGACGACCGGTCCGCCGAACTTGTAGTTCACGCCGACACGCACGATGTTCGACTTGATGTCCACCGAGTGGGTGAAGACGCTGCTCGGGAAAGGCAACGTGCCGGCGGAGCCGACCAGGTTGGTGCTGGTCGCCGTAGCGCGGCCCAGATCGACGTAGAGATATTCGGCCTTGAGCGACCAGCCGCCGCCGAAGGCATATTCGGTGCCGACGCCTGCGGTCCAGCCGATACGCGTGTCGCGGATCGTTCGGGATTCGGCCGCACCACCGAGGAAGGTGTCGGTGAACGTGAAGTTGCCCTTCACCTCGGAGATCGCGGCACCACCGGTGCCGTAGATCAGCCAGGTCGGAGCCGCCAGGAAACCGAGGCGGCCGCGGATGGTGGCGAGCCAGTCAGCCGAGACCGACGAATTGACGGTGAAGGTGTCCGGTGCGCAGCAGGGATACAGGGCCGTGCCCGAGGCACTACCCTTGAAGCCGAAATAGTTGATGTCGCCTTCGAGGCCGAGCACGGCATGGTTGACCTGCCAGTTGTAGCCGGCGGTGAAGCCGCCGGTCACGCTGGAGCTGTTGATGCCCTGGGCACCGACCGTGTTGACGGCGGGGACGCTGCTGGCGTTGAAATAGCCAGCCGGAGTAAACACGGTCGAGGTGCTGGGATCGGAGCTGCCCCACTGCCCGCCGACATTGCCGCCGACGTAAAATCCGGTCCAGTTGTAGGCCGGCGCCATCATCGGCGCCTTGGTGTACTGCGCCGCGAGGTCGGCCGCCTGCACCGATGCCGTGCCCAAAACAACCGAAGCGACCGCCAGCAAAAACGTCTTCATTCCAGTCTCCATGCCCACGCGATCAGCTCGCGTTTCGAATGCGCGCGGGCGAGAGGCATCCGGCGCAGATCGGGCATAGGCTGCCGGCCCCATGCCGTCTTGGGCTGTGACGAAGTTCATAGGGACTGTGACGTAGTGTGCGCCCCACGTCGCGCGAGCGGATGAGGAGTGTGACCCAGCGGCCACGCCTCGTCCTTCATCGGCGGCGCGCAGCGCGCGGCCGTGTCGCATCACGACAAGGCCCGCGCGAACGTGATGCGAATCTGCCGGCGTCAGACCGAGCGCGTCAGCCCACCGTCCACACGGATGTTCTGGCCGGTGATGTAGGCTGCACCGTCGGACGCCAGGAACGAGATCGTCGCTGCGATCTCCTCGACCGTGCCGTAGCGCTTCATCGGGACGCTGTCGCGGCGCGTATCTAGCTGCGGCAGGCTGTCGATCCAGCCCGGCAGCACGTTGTTCATGCGGATGTTGTCGGCGGCATGGGTGTCGGTGAAGATCTTGGTGAAGGCGGCAAGGCCTGCGCGGAACACCGCCGAGGTCGGAAACATCGCGCTCGGCTCGAATGCCCAGGCGGTCGAGATGTTGATGATGGCGCCGCTCTTCTGCGCCTGCATCACCGGCATCACCAGCCGGGTCGGCCGGATCACGTTGAGGAGATACGTATCGAGTCCGGTGTGCCACTGCTCGTCGGTGATCTCCGTGATCGGCGCGCGGGGTCCATGGCCCGCGCTGTTGACGAGCACGTCGATGCGCCCCCACTTCGCCATCGCGCCGTCGACGAGGCGCTTCAGATCGTCATTCGACTTGTTGGAGCCGGTGACGCCAAGCCCGCCGAGCTCGGCCGCCAGCGCCTCGCCCTTGCCGGAGGACGACAGGATCGCGACGCGAAAGCCGTCGGCCGCAAGCCGCCGCGCGGCCCCTGCCCCCATGCCGCTGCCGCCGGCGGTGACGAGAGCGACTTTCTCTGTTGCCATGACTGATCATCCCTGTCTTGAGGCGAGCCGCGGGCCCGGCCTATCATGAGGCCTTCTACCGCCAGACTTGCCGGCAGGTCCACCGTCGAAGGCATCCGCCATGAGCGATTTGCAGATCCGCAATTTGCGCCCCGAGGAGATCTCCATCGCCGTCGACTGGGCCGCGGCGGAGGGCTGGAATCCGGGCCTGTCCGATGCCGCCTGTTTCGCCATCCCCGACGCGCAAGGTTTCTTCGTCGGCGAGATCGGCGGCGAGCCGGTCGCGACCGTCTCCTGCGTCAATTACGATGACCGCTTCGCCTTTCTCGGCTTCTACATCGTGCGCGCGGACTTCCGCGGTTCGGGCTACGGCCTGCGCATCTGGAACGCGGCGATCGCGCATGCGCGTCCCCGCGTGATCGGCCTCGACGGCGTCGTGGCGCAGCAGGACAACTACAAAAAGTCCGGCTTCCAGCTTGCCTACGCCAATATCCGCTATGGCGGCACCGTCGCCGCGCCACCGGGGCCGCCCGCCGACGTCGTCGCGCTCGACACGATCCCGTTCGCGCTCGTCGAAGCCGACGACGCAACGGTGTTCCCCGCGCCGCGCAGCGCCTTCCTGCGCGCCTGGATCAAGACTTCAGGCCATGTCGGCCGCGCGCTGCTGCGTGACGGCATGCTCGCCGCATGGGGCGTGATCCGCCCGTGCCGGACCGGTCGCAAGATCGGCCCGCTCGTCGCCGACGATCGCGCGGCGGCCGAAGCGGTCGTGCAGGCATTGCTGGCGAGCGCGAACGGTGGCGAAGTCTTCCTCGATGTCCCCGCCGTCAATCGCGAGGCCATCGCGCTCGCGGAACAGCTCGGCCTCAAGCCGGTGTTCGAGACGGCGCGAATGTACACGGGGCCGATCCCGCCGCTGCGGCTCGACCGTGTCTTCGGCGTGACCAGCTTCGAGCTGGGTTAGAGCATGATCCGGACCCGAAGGGCCGCGTTAGCGCAAAGTGTGAAGCGGTTTTCCGAAGAGATCATGCTCAAAAAGCAACGCGCTGCTCAGTAGCAGCGCATGATGTTGACGGTGTGCTCGCCGCCGCCGCGGCCGGGCACCGTCACCTGCTCCGTCGGGCAGCTCGGCACATAGGGCCGATCGGACGGCACCACGTTGGGCGGGAAGCGATGCGTCCAGTCCCAGGGAACGTCATAGGTGTAGGTGTAGCGCACGTCGGTGGAGAGCGGTTGTCCGGCATCGGCGAAGGGCTGGCTATAGCCTGCGCCGTCGTAAAAGAACCCGCCTCCGCCCGGCCAATAGACCCACGGCGTGTTGCGGCCGCGGAACCGCGCACCCGGCGCGACCGGCGGACGCATTGCCGCAGTCGGCGGCGCCGCAGTGAACCCATGCGGAGCGGCGCCGCCGGGCCTTGAAAAACTGTCGCTGGACGAAAGGAGCAGCGCGGCTGCGCTGAGCGAGGCGAGCAGCGCCCCAAATGATCTGCCATGTGATCTGGACATCATGATACGCACCAACTCGTTTGGCTTCGGCGGCTCCCCACCGCACGCTAGGCCGGGCTGTCGCCCACCCGCAAACCTATAATTAATTATTGGTTAAGACACGGGATTAACGGGGAACCCGGTGCGGCAGAACGCCCGGAATTCCGCCTTTGCAACGAGGCCCGTCGTCCTGTCACGGACGACGGGCCTTCTTGCGACAGCGGATGTGTCAGTGGTCTTGCTGGTGCTTGCGCAGCCAATCGAGCAAGTCCTGCGCATTGCCGGTGCCCTGCGTCACGATCGCGGTGTTTCCGCCGCTGCGCCGGTACACGGTGGTGCGCCCGGGCTCTTTCTCGATCCTGACCTCGGCCTGCGCGGGATCGCCGCTTTGCGTGATCGCCGCCGTCCCGTTTTCGTCCTGGACCACCGTGGTATGGCCATCGCCGGCCCCGGCCGGCGCCATCGCAACCACGCTCATGAATCCTATTCCGGATGCGAGCAGGAGCAACCTCATGTCATACCTCCATCATCGGCCGAACTGAAAGATCGCCAGCCAGTTGAAACGTCCGAACTGCCTTACCGCTCCCGAGTTCATGTCGCCGATCTGAAGCAGGAGCGCGTTGGTGGAATTGCCGATCTGGGTGATGTCGGCGGTGTTGCTGAGGCCGGACTGACCGATCGCAGCGTTGGTGGTGCCGCCCACCTGGATCACATTAGCATAGTTGCGCGTGCCGTTCTGGATGATGGTCGCATCCACCGTTCCCGTTCCGCCGATCTGGATCACCCGCGCGATGTTGATGCGGCTGTTCTCCTCGATCGTAACAGGCTGGACGTCGTTGCCGAATTGCACGATCGTCTCGATGCTCACGTTCCGGTTGGTCACGCTGCGGTGGACCGATCCGGCCGGCGCCTGCGTCGCCGTGCCGACGGCGACAAGCAACGCCGCCACAGCCAGAACCCGCTTCAAGGCCTCTCTGCCGCACCGCATCGCGCTTCCCCGCTGGTTCCCGACGCCGATGAGTTCGCGCGTCCTTACGGACCGGTCTGGACGATCGTCGACGTGTTGACCTTGCTGAATTGCGCCACCGTGCCCGTGTTCATGGCGCCGAGCTGTGACACGAGACTGGTCGCCGATTGGCCGGTCTGGCCGACGAAGGCGAAATTGTTCATCCCGGCCTGCCCGATCGACGCCGAATTCGTCCCGCCGAATTGCAGGACGCCTGTGGCATTGTTGGTGCCGTTCTGGACAACGGTCGCGCTGGTGCTGCCGCCGATCATGAACACGCCCGCCATGTTGAGCTGACTGTTCTGGTTCAGCACGACCGGCGGTCCGCCGACCGACACGATGGTCTTGATGTCGGCGGTCTGGGCGCCGGCCGATCCGGCGCCGGCGCAGCCGAGAGCGAGCGTTGCGGCACCCGCGCTTCCCAAGAGACGTTTCAAGAGACGTTTCATGACGTGCCTCACCACTTCCGAATTGCTCACGGAGTCTGCTGGAGAATCGTCGAGCCGTTCAGGATTCCGAGCTGCCCGACGCCGGCCACATTGTTCGCGCCGATCTGGCCGATCAGGCTCGAATTGGCGCCGCCGACCTGGCCGGTCAGCGCCGTGTTGGACGCCGTCGCGGTGGTGCCGCCCTGCCCGGTCACCGCGGTATTGACGGTGAGCAGCGACCCCATCTGCAAGGTGGTCGCCGTATTGGTCGCGCCGAACTGCAACGTCGTGGCGTTGTTGCTGGTCGAGCCCGTCTGCGAGATGAAGGAGCTGTTGGTCGTGCCGAACTGCAGCACGCTGGCCGAGTTGCCGGCCTTTGCATCGACGGCAGAGAGCGCACTGAGCGCGATGGCCGTCACAACGAGATAGGTGATCCGCATGTCATGTCCTCCGCGAGAATAGGCGAGCGATCCCTGACCGGTCGGCCCGCCCGATGGCGGTGCTTTCGAGAATGGGCCGGACGCGCCGCGCTGTGACGCGTCCGGTCGACGAGATGGTTCAGTGCGCCGTCTGCGAGACGGTGCTCGTGTTGATGCCGAAGCCGCTGAGCTGGCCGACGCTGGCGGAGTTGTTCTGGAGCGCGGCCGGCCCGAACGAATTCTGGGTGATCGAGCTGCCGTTGTTAATGAAGGCCACCTGGCCGGTGGTCGCCGTGTTCTGCACGCCGATCTGGTTCACGGTGCTGGAGTTGTTGAGCGACGGCGAGCTGGTGCCCTGCATGGTGGACGCACCGTTCAGGATGCCGACCTGGGTCGTCGACGAGCTGTCGTTGGTGAGGCCGTTCTGCGTGACGCTCGAGGAGTTCACGATGCCGAGCTGCACCGTGGTGGACGTGTTGGCGGCCTGGGCCGCGGAAGACAGAGCGAGCACGGCAACGGAAACAAAAAACAATTTGCGCATGGAGTATCCCTTTCTGGCCAAGTTGTCTGACTGGTTTCGGATGCTGGTCCTGAATGCGACCGACATCGTGGGATAACTCTGAACCGATCGCGGCAATCGCGACAGACTGCAGTTCATGCTAATCGGTACGGACTAGACGTTGCGCGGCATGTCGCCACTCGCAACCTCAGATTTGCGGCTGTCCCGCACTGGCGCGCGTCGTCTCGGCTTCGCGTCCCATGCTGTCGATCAGCCGCGCCACCTCGATCGGCGACCGCAGCTCCATCTTTCGCATCATCCGGGCGCGATGGACCTTCACCGTCACTTCGCTCACGCCAAGCCTCGCCGCGATCTGCTTGGCGACAAGCCCCTCGGCCATCAGCAGCATGATCTCGCGCTCCCTCGACGTCAGCGCCTCGACGCGCTGCCGGGCCTCGCGCACGGCGCGTTCGCGCTCCATCCGCCTGCGGTCGCGCTCAATGCCATGCCTGATCGCATCGAGGATCTCCTGTTCGCGAAAGGGTTTTGGCAGAAACTCGACCGCGCCGCGCTTCATCGCCTCGACCGAGACACGGACGTCGGAGTGGCCGCTGATGAAAACGATCGGAATCGGCACGCCCGATTCGGCGAGCTTGCGCTGAAGCTCCAGTCCGGTCGGCGACGTGCCGGGAAAGCGGACGTCGAGCACGAGGCATGAGGGTCCGTCGGAAAGGCTCTCCCTGAGGAATTCGTCCGTCGAGGCAAACAGCCTCACCTGATGTCCCGTCTCCTCGCAAAGTCTGCCGATCGCGCTTCGTATCTCGATTTCGTCGTCAACGACATAAACTGTAGCTTGATTTGAATCCATTGCATCAAACTCCCGGACCTGGCCTCGATGATCCAGCAACGAGCCATCCATTGTTCTTGCAAGCGATAACAAGGTTCTTGAATGCACCGGCGAGAACCGGTCGAGTCGCGTCTACCCGTCGGTTCGACGTCTTAAGGCCAACACCCGGCCGAGACGAGTGAAGGCGTTCACATATCGGGCTTCGTGATGGAAAGGTCTCGATGCCGCCGATGGCGGCGTCACCGCGAGACGCCATATCGAGGATGCGGCAATTCGGCGTCTCGACCGAGCTATCGCCCAACTGCGTCATGGTGTCGCCACTCATGCGCCAACTCGAACACCGGCGGCCGGCCAGTTGGGCCAAACCACACGAGACGTTCAGTCAGCTATCGAGTTCGATACCGCGCGCAACCTCTGGAATACGCCGGGTATGCACTTCACGCAAATCACGAAAGGTCGCGCCCGCGCATTTTACTTCTGGATCGTTCAGCACGCCCGACCGACGCCCCGGCCGCGACGACATACTGACGTATCGATATCGATTTTGACAATTTACAACCATAGCGCGATCTCGCTCCGCACCGGCAACGAAGCCATTTCAAGCAGGCGGGTTTTTGATATGCGATTTGTGCCAATTATTGCCTTGCTCGGTGCTGCATGCGCCCTCGCCGCGGCCTTCGCCACAGAGCCGGCCGTCGTCGCCGGCGCCGCCGGGAGCGCGGCAGACACGGCGGCTCACGCCTATGACTCGACGAAACGGCTGCTCGTACCCGGCAGGCGCGAAGCTTCGGCCTTCGGGTCGGATACGCCGATGTTCCGCTATGCCGCGATCCAGCGCGGCAGCATCGAGCAGACGATCACCGTGACCGGCGCGCTACAGCCGGTCAAGACGATCGAGGTCGGCTCCCAGCTGTCGGGGCAGCTCGCCCGGGTCTATGTCGACTTCAACGACACCGTCAGCAAGGACCAGCCGCTTGCCCTGATCGATCCGCGCAGCTTCGCGGCCAAGGTCGACGAAGCCAAGGCTTCCCTGGCGGTCTCCAATTCCCTGGTCGACATCGCGCGCGCCAAGCTCGATCGCGCCAGGATCGATCTGCAGAACGCAAAGGGTAGCCGCGACGTGCTCGCCGCCAAGCTCGAGAGCGCCCAGGCGGTCAAGAGCTCGGCACAGAAGACCTTGCAGCGCAAGCAGGCGCTCCAGTCGCAAAACGTGGTGGCGACGACGACGGTCGACGACGCACAGACCGAGTTCACGGCCCGTCTGGCCCAGGAGCGCGAGGCCGAGGTCCTCATGTCGCTCAACGCCTACTCCGTGGAAGGCGCGCAGGCCGACGTCCGCCGGATCGAAGCCGAGCTGCAACAGGCCCGAATGGCGGTGCCGGAGAAAGCGGCCGTTCTCGCCGCGGCCCAGGCCGATCTCGACCGCACCGTGATCCGCTCGCCGATCGACGGCGTCGTCGTCGGCAGGTTCGTCAACGAGGGCCAGACGCTCGCGGTTGGCCTCGAGTCGCGCACCACCTTCGTGGTTGCCCATCGCCTGGAAGACATGGAGATTCACGCCCAGGTCGACGAGGCCGATATCGGGCGTATCGCCTCCGGACAGCGCGCCTATTTCACGGTGGATGCCTACCCCGACCGCCGCTTCGAGGCCGTGGTGCGGCAGGTGCGCAAGGCGCCGCAGAACCAGCAGCACGTCGTCACCTACACCGTCGTGCTGTCGACCTCCAATCTCGACGGCGCCCTGCTGCCTGGCATGACGGCCCTGGTGAAGATCGTGATCGAGCGGCAGGACGACGTCCTGAAGGTGCCGCTCGCCGCGCTGCGTTTCCAGCCGTCCGGCGCGCGTCCGGAACCGACCACCGCGCACAGCGGCGTGTGGGTGCGCACTGCCGGCGGCTCGCTCCAGCGCATTGCGGTGACGGTCGGCGCGGCCGGCACCGAACAGGTCGCACTCAAGAGCGGCGACCTCGTCGAAGGCAGCCAGGTCGCCGTCGGCCAGGCCATCCGGCCGGCGGGCATGGAGTTTTTCGGAATCAGGTTCGGATCATGACTGCCCCCCATCCCCTCATCAGTCTCCGGTCCGTATCCAGGACCTATCGCACCGACGGGGTCGCGGTGGCGGCGGTGCGCAACGTCAGCTTCGACATCGCGCCGGGCGAGATCGTCGCCGTGATGGGACCGTCGGGCTCCGGCAAGTCGACGCTGATGAACATGATCGGGCTGCTCGACCTGCCGAGCGAGGGCGAGGTCCATCTCGAGGGAGCGAATGTCGCCGAGCTCTCGGAAGATCGCCGGTCGTCCTTGCGCGCCCGCAGCATCGGCTTCGTGTTCCAGTCCTACAACCTGCTTGCGCGCCATAATGCGATCGAGAACGTCGCACTGCCGCTGGTTTATGGCGGCATCAGCCGCAAGGCGCGCCTGGCGCGCGCCGAACAGAGCCTTCAGGCCGTCGGCATGCTGCACCGGGCCCATCACTTTCCGCGGCAGCTCTCGGGCGGCGAGCAGCAGCGCGTCGCGATCGCGCGCGCGTTGATCGCCTCCCCGCTGATCGTGCTCGCCGACGAGCCGACCGGCGCGCTCGACAGCCGCACCGGCGCCGAGATCCTGGCGCTGTTCGCCGCGCTCAACCGGACCGGCCAGACCATCGTGATGATCACGCATGACCCCGGCATCGCGACGCAGTGCCGGCGCACGATCCGCCTGCACGACGGCGAGCTCGTCAGCGACGAGACGCTGGTTCCGCTGCTGCCGAAACGGAGCGCGGTGTCATGACGATGCTCCAGGGTTTCCAGATCGCCCTGCACGCCCTGCGCCTCAACCCATTGCGCAGCTTCCTCACCATGCTCGGCATCGTGATCGGCGTCGCCTCGATCGTAACGGTGTTTGCGATCGGGTCCGGCGCGCAGCTTCGCCTCCAGGAGCAGATCCGCTCGATCGGCGCCAACGTGCTGATGATCACGCCGGGCGCGGTCTATCAGGGCGGCGTGCGCCTCAAGGACGGCAGCAAGCTGACGATGACCGAGAGCGACGTGCAGGCCATCCTCGAGCAGATTCCGGAGATCCAGGCCGCCGCCGGCTCGATCGCCGGAACGGCGCAGGTCATCCACGAGAGCAAGAACTGGAATACGACCATCAACGGCACCACGACCGGTCACTTCATGGTGCGCGACTGGCAGCTCGCGGCCGGACGTTATTTCTCCGGCACCGAGGAGGCCGGCGCCGGCAAGGTCGTGATCCTCGGCAGCACGGTCGCGCGCGAACTGTTCGCGCCGGGCGACGACCCGATCGGCGCGCAGATCAGGATCATGAAGGTGCCGCTCGAAGTGATCGGCGTGCTCGATCGCAAGGGCCCGGCGCAGGACGACGTCGCCTTCGTGCCGCTCAGCACGGCCAAGCTGCGCTTCCTCGGCAGCGCGAGCAACATCAACCGGGATTCGGTCGCCTACATCATTGCCAAGGTGGCCGCGGACGGTCAGATGGCGGGCGCGCGATCGGAGATCGAAAGCCTGCTGCGGCAGCGCCACCGTGTCCCCGCCGGCCAGGAGGACGACTTCAAGGTCCAGGATCCGGCCGCCGCCATGGAAGCGCAACAGGGCGCGATCCGCACCGTGGCGCTCCTGCTCGTCGCCATCGCCTCGGTCTCGCTGCTCGTCGGCGGCATCAGCATCATGAATGTCATGATCGTCTCGGTCACCGAGCGCACGCGGGAGATCGGGATTCGCCGCGCGCTTGGCGGGCGGATGCGGGACATCCGCCTCCAGTTTCTCTGCGAGGCGCTCGTCCTCTGCCTGCTCGGCGGCGCCATCGGCGTTGCCGGCGGCATCACGCTCTCGATGACCGTCGCCCGCATGGCCGGATGGATCACCTCGATCGACGGCGAGGCGATCGGCCTTGCCCTCGTCTTCTCGATCGCGACCGGCCTGATCTTCGGCTTCTACCCCGCCCACAAGGCGTCCAGACTCAGCCCGATCGAGGCGCTCAAGACGGAGTGAGAAGATGCCGGGGGCGGCCGCATCAACCAGAAGACCAGCGAGGAGCCAGTCATGAGCCCGGATCCGAAGGATTCGATTACACCGACGCCGCGTGAGCGTGAGCTGATGATGTTGATCGCGCGGGGCATGCAGAACAAGAACATCGCCTACGAGCTCAAGATCTCGGAGAACACGGTTCGGGCGCATATCGGCAACATCATGCGCAAATACCGCCTCCAGAACCGGACCCAGATCGCGATCATCTATGCGCTCAAGACAGTCCCGCTTTCGCTGCGGCCCGATCGGGCCAGGAGCGTAGCCAACCCGGCGGCCGTCAAGCCGGCACAGGCCCTCGCCCAGGCTCCGCGGGTGCCGACGGCGCCGGACTAACCGCCCCGGCCACAATCCCTTGGCAGCCCGTCGGGCAAGACACCCAAGACCGGGGTCAAGCGACCAGCATCAAAATAATTCTATTTATTCGAATTCGGAATTTTGTTAGACATTATTCACTCCGGCCCAAGGAAGAGGGGCGTATCGCGATCGTCACGACACGCGGGCCGGGCAGCGGTGGACGCAGGCTTCATTGGCGCGAAGGCTTCGCAGGGCGGCGGAGAGCCGTGAGCGAAAAGCGTCGCGCACACGACCGGTGCGGCTTGCGTACGGCAAAATCGTGTGGTCCTGGCGCCCGGGGTCTGTGCGTCAAGTCTTGCGGTGATGTTGCGGCCCGACCGGGTACGCGCATCGGTCATCCGCACGGCGACGGGGGCAATAGTGCATCGCTCCCCGGGGAGCTCACGACATAAGCCGTTCCAACCATCCGCGCAGGGAAGGCCGGGATGTCTCCGGTTGCCCTGTGGTTTTTCCGCCTGTGCTTTGTAGCGCAGCCTATCTTGCGCACAGGCGGCCATGGGAGCCAGCCGGCTCCCGGCCTTCCCTGCGCCCTCTTTCGTTGATGAGGGCGAGGCGACAAAGCAAAACTCGGGCGAAACACGCCGCGAGGATGCGGAAGTGTGTCTGCAAAAGACATGCGAATTGAAAAAGCGGCGCTGTCACCCACACTCCGTCATTGCGAGCGCAGCGAAGCAATCCAGAGTCCGCGGAGGGATTCTGGATTGCTTCGCGGAGCCTGTCATCGGGCCGCGCTTCGCGCGGACCCGTTGGCTCGCAATGACGAGGTTGATGCAGCTGTACACCGAACCTCGATCTCGCGCCCCGGACGCAGCGCAGCGCTTACCTGGCGATGCGAAGCATCGTCCAGTTCGGCGGTGCGCTGCAGAGCCGGGGCCCATGATGCAACTGCGGCTTGTACGCCCTCCTGGGTCCCGGCTATGCGCAGCAACGCTAAGGGCGTTGCAGCGCATCCGGGACACGAGAGTGACAATGGCGTTACCCTCCCCAGCCCTCTTGCATCGGCAACAGGTCTTGTAACAAAACCGTCATGCAGCGAAACTAAACGAAGGCCGGGGCCGCGGTCGCGGCCATGCCGCCTCACCGTTAGGAGAGATCTGATGCGCCGTTCACTGGTGTTGCTGTCCGCCGGACTGACCGTCTTGTCCACTGGACTTTCCACTGGACTTGCCTCCGCCCAAAACAACACCCCCCGCAACCTCATCCTGTTCATCCCCGACGGGCTGCGCGCGCTGAAGGTCACCCCTGAAACGGCCCCCGCGATGGCCGAGGTCCGCGACAAGGGCGTCAACTTCAAGAACCCGCACTCCCTGTTCCCGACCTTCACGATGGCCAACGGCTCGGCGATGTCGACCGGCCACTATCTCGGCGACACCGGCGTGTTCTCCAACACGATCTGGACCAACTACACCTCAGTCCCCGCCGGCGACACCGTGGTCCCCTTCATCGAGAACGACGCCGTGCTCGGCGACATCGACGAGCATTTCAAGGGCGACTATCTCAACGAAGAGACCATTCTGAAGATGGCCCGCGACAAGGGGCTGAGCACGGCGGCGATCGGCAAGGTCGGTCCGACCTACCAGTTCGACCACACCGACAAGCCCGAAAAGCCCGGCCAGCATTCGGTCGTGTTCGACGACTCCACCGGCGGCAAGAACGGCGTGGCGCTGTCGGACGAGGTGAAGGCGGCGCTGACCAAGGCCGGCCTGCCCCTCGCCACGCCCCCGCGCGGCGACAACAGCAAGGCCGGCGATGCCAAGACGCCCGGCACCACCGTCGCCAACGTCGCTCAGCAGGCCTATTTCGCCGACGTCGCCGCCAAGGTGGTGCTGCCGATGTTCAAGGCGCGCAACAAGCCGTTCGTCCTGGTGTTCTGGTCGCGCGATCCTGATGGCAGCCAGCACAACACCGGCGACAGCCTCAACCAGATCCTGCCCGGCATCAACGGGCCGACCTCGATGGCCGGCATAAGGAATGCCGACAACAACCTCGCCCAGCTCCGCAAGGCGCTCGACGAACTCGGGCTCGCCGCCTCGACCAACATCATCGTCTCCGCCGACCACGGCTTCTCGACGATCTCCAAGGAAAGCAAGACCAGCCCCTCGGCCAAGGTCAGCTATGACGACACGCCGAAGGACTTCCTGCCGATGGGCTTTTTGGCGCTCGACCTTGCCAAGGCGCTCGACCTGCCGCTGTACGATCCCAACGACAAGAACGCGAAGATCGACGGCAACAAGCATCCCAAGGCCGGCAACGGCGTGCTCGGCAAGGATCCCGAGAAGCCCGATCTCGTCGTCGCGACCAATGGCGGCTCGGACCTGGTCTACCTGCCGAGCAATGACAAGAAGCTGGCGGCGAAGACGATCAAGGCCCTGCTCGCGCAGGACTACGTCTCCGGCCTTTTCGTCGAGGACTCGCTCGGCCGCTTCCCCGGCACGCTGCCGCTGTCGCGCATCAATCTGCGCGGCAAGGCGGCGACGCCGACGCCCGCCATCGTCGTCAACTTCCGCTCCTATGCCAGCGATTGCGGCGAGGCGCCGACCAACTGCTCGGTGCAGGTCGCTGACACCGTGCTGCGCCAGGGCCAGGGCATGCATGGCAGCTTCAGCCGCGGCGACACCATGAACTTCATGGCGGCGATCGGTCCGGACTTCAAAGCCGGCTATGCCGACGAGATCCCGGTCAGCAACGCCGACGTCGGCATGACCGCCGCCCAGCTGATGGGCCTGCGCGGCGCACACAATGGCGGCCTGATCGGCCGCGTGATGTCGGAGGCCCTGCCCAACGGCATCGTGCCGAAGGCATTCAAGGGCGTCGAGAAGTCGAAGATGTCCGAGAACGGTCTTCAGACCGTGCTCAACGTCCAGCGCGTCGGCAGCCAGCGTTATTTCGATGCCGCCGGCTTCCCGGGCCGCACGCTCGGCCTCGAGCCGGACACCGGCAAACAAAAAACGGCGGGGAAATAGCCCCGCCGCTCCTTCGCGCTCTCAAGAGGCGCAAATCTACATGCCGATGTCGAACACGTTCGGCAATTGGCCCGCCAGAGGCAGCGCGGTGGCGCCCAGGAAGGTCGCCACCATCGCCATCAGGCGACGGTTGGTCTGGCGCTTGCCGCGCATCTGGCCGGCGATCCACTCCAGCATCTCGCTGTTGACCTTGGAGGCATAGGACGGCGCCCAGCTCTCGATCTCGGTGTCGGCCGACAGCGCAACGCTGCGCGGCGGCACCTTCAGACCCGAGGCGCTTGCGGCGTAGTGAGCCACGGCCTTGGCAAGCAGGTCGTCGAACCGGCCGCCATCGGTGCGCTCGGTCGCGGCCTCGTTGATCTCGAACAGCGCCTCGGCTTCGGCGCGGCTGACCGGCTGGTCGTTGACGGCGGTGGCGGTCAGGATGCGCGTGCACCAGGCGGTGTCATCGGCATCGAGCGAACGGGAAAAGTGCACCCGGCCCTTGGTGGTCGGGCCTTCGCCCGTGATCACGCCGTCGCGCACGATGGAGAGAGCATGAGCCGCGGTATCGCGGCAGGACGGTTCGAGGGACGGCGACTCAACAGACTTCGGCACTGCGGCAGACATAGTTCACTTCCAGATTTCTTCTGATCGACCAGCATTTTCATGCGGGCGTAAAGGGGTGGTTAATGATTCGATATGGGGATCGCGACTTTTCTCAATGGTTGCCGATTAGTCGCTATGAGGACCATTTCGGTTCCGGAGAGCGTCGGGCGGGCGTGATGCGGGTCATAAAAGGCTTTATCGGGGCAATCGAGACGGTGAGGATGTTTCGCCGCAGGTGCCGCTGTAACAGAAAGGTGCTAGGAAATCGGCTCTTCAGAAAAGGAATTCACATTTTACTTGAAGCGGTTCACTTGGCGTTCACTTGGCCTTCGCAAGTCCCTATACTGACGGCGACGGCCAGCGACATATTCACAAGCAAATTCAATGTGATGAGGTAGAACCATGACACTTCCGATCGGCACCACCGCCCCCGACTTCGAAGCCGAGACCACCGAAGGGAAGATCAAGTTCCACGACTGGATCGGCAACAGCTGGGCCCTGCTGTTTTCGCACCCCAAGGACTTCACGCCGGTTTGTACGACCGAGCTCGGCGCATTGGCCAAGTTGAAGCCGGAATTCGACAAACGCGGCGTCAAGCTGATCGGCCTCTCGGTCGATCCGATCGACCGTCACGCCAAGTGGGCGGACGACATCAAGGAGACCCAGGGCGCGGCGCCCAACTATCCGTTGATCGGCGACACCGATTTCAACGTCTCCAAGCTCTACGAGATGCTGCCGGCCTCGACCTCGGGCGATCCCCTCACCCGCACGCCGGCCGACAACCAGACCGTCCGCAACGTCTTCATCATCGGGCCGGACAAGAAGATCAAGCTGGTGCTGGTCTATCCGATGACCACGGGCCGGAACTTCCAGGAGATCCTGCGCGTCATCGATTCGCTCCAGCTCACCGCCAAGCATCGCGTCGCAACCCCGGCCGACTGGACGCAGGGCGAGGACGTGATCATCGCAGGCTCGGTCTCCAACGACGAGGCCAAGACGATCTACCCGCAGGGCTGGAAAGAGCCGAAGCCCTACATCCGGATCGTGCCGCAGCCGAAATAACCAACAGTCATTCCGGGGCGGTCCGCAGGACCGAATCCGGAATCTCGAGATCCCGGGTCTGGTCCTTCGGACCATCCCGGGATGACTGGGTTGGACTACGCCGCGTGAACGCGCTCGAGGAAGCCGTCGACCTCGGCCTTCAGATGCAGGCTCTCGCCCGACAGCGCCTGCGCTGAGGCAAACATCCGGCTCGAGGTCTCGCCGGTCTCGCTTGCGCCCTTGGCGGCGTGACGGACGTTGACGGCGACCTCGGCCGTACCGGAGACCGCGGCGCGAACGCTGGCCACGATGTTGTGGGTCGCGCTCTTCTGCTGCTCGACCGCCGCCGAGATCGAGCCGGCGATGCCGCTGATGCGCTCGATGGTCTGGCTGATCGCCCTGATGGCGGAGACCGATTCCTCGGTCGCGAGCTGCATGCTGGCGATCTGGCTCGATATCTCGTCGGTCGCCTTGGCGGTCTGGCCGGCGAGCGTCTTGACCTCCTGAGCCACGACCGCAAAACCGCGGCCGGCATCGCCGGCACGCGCGGCCTCGATGGTGGCGTTCAGCGCCAGGAGGTTGGTCTGCTCGGCGATCGAGGTGATCAGCTTGACGACGTCCCCGATGCGCGACCCGGCCTCGGAGAGCTGTGCGATGCGCTGGTCGGTCGCCTCGGCCTGCCTCACCGCCTCGGCGGAGATCTCGTTCGATTCCTGCACGCGCCGGGTGATCTCGGAGATCGACTGCGACAGCTCGTCGGAGGCTGACGCCGCCGAACGCACGTGCTCGGAGGCGTCCTCGGACGCCCCGGCCGACTGCGCCGACAGATCGGCGGTCGAACGTGCGGTGTCGGTCAATTGCCGCGCCACCCGCTCGAACTCGCCTGACGACGTCAGCACATTGTCGAGGATGCCGCCGACGCTGCCGCGGAACTGCTCGACGAAGTTGCGCAGGTCTGCCTTGCGCTGCTCGACTGCGGCAGCCGAAGCCGCAGCCTGCTCGCTGCGCATGCGGGCGCGCTCCAGCGAATTGCTCTTGAACACGGCGACGGTACGGGCGATCTCGCCGATCTCGTCGGCGCGATCCTCGCAGTCGATCTCGACGTCGCTCTGGCCGTTCGCCAGCGCCGTGAGCGAGCGCGTGACCGAGGTGAGCGGCCGGGTGACACGGCGGACGATCAGCAGGGTGAGGACCAGGACCAACAGCGCGGCGAGCCCGGCGGCGGCGGCCATGCTCTCGATCGCCTGGGTCAGCATGCTCTCGAACTGGGCCATCGGAATGCCGACGTAGAGAATGCCGGCGACCTTGCCGGTCGCGTCCGCGACCGGGAAATAGGCGGTCATGAAGGACTTGCCGAACAGAACGGCCGGGCCCTTGTAGGCCTCGCCACGGCGCAACAGGGCCTGCGCCGGATGATCGGCGGCAAGCTGGGTGCCGACGGCGCGGTCGCCATTCTCCTTCTTCACATTGGTCGAGCGGCGGACGAACTGCCCGCTCGCCTCGTCGAACACGAACAGGGTCGCGTTGCCCCCGACATAGGATACCGCGCGATCGACGATGGCGTGATCCCTGAACTCGGGCATCTTGGGGATTTCGGCGCGTGCGACCGCGCCATCCCTCACCGTGATCCTGACGTCCGGAACGGTCTCGGCAAAGGCCAGCGCCAGCGTGCGCAGATTGACCTCGATGTCGCGCAGCGCGCGATCATTGAAAGCGGACGTAAGCGACCAGTAGCCGGCGCCGACCACCAGCGCCGTGTTGACGGCGATCAGCAGCACGGCGCACAGGACGGCCTTGGTGCCAAGTTTGAACTGCGGCAGGAACTTCGCCGTCGAAAGGCTGGACATGAATGGAATGACCCCCGTAATTCCTGCATAATCGTGCAAGGGGCTTACGGTCGCATTAACGCCGGTTCACACCGTCGGACGCGGCATGCTTTCCAAATTGTAAACGAGGACACCCCCTGACCACGCCAACGCCGCCCATCATCGTGTGGTTTCGCGATGACCTCCGCCTGTCCGACCACCCCGCCCTCCACGCCGCCGCGAAAACCGGCGCGCCGGTCATCTGCCTCTATGTGCTGGACCAGACCGCCGGGCGTGCACCGGGCGGCGCGGTGTGCTGGTGGCTGGCGCAGTCGCTGCGGGCGCTTGCTGCCGAGATCGCCGCGCGCGGCGGGTCGCTGTCCCTGCGCAAGGGATCGGCAGCCAAGGTGATCCCCGAGGTGGCGCGCGAGGGCGGCGCCGGCGCCGTCTACTGGAACGGGATCGCCCAGGCGCCGCATCAGGCGGTCGAGCGGCAACTCGAAGTGGCGCTGGCAAAGCTCGGCGTGGACTCGCAAAGCTTCCCGGGCGACCTCCTGGTCCCGCCCTCGGCCATCCGCAACAAGGACGGCCGGGGCTTGCGCGTGTTCACGCCGTTCTGGCGGCGCGTAGTGTCGCTCGGCGATCCGCCAAAGCCGCTGCCCGCACCGAAGCAGCTGCGCCCGAGCGGGAAGATCACGAGCGACACGCTGGAGAGCTGGAAGCTCGAGCCGAGCAAGCCCGATTGGGCGGGCGGGCTGCGCGAGCGCTGGAGGCCGGGCGAGACCTCCGCCCGCACGCGCCTGCGCGACTTTCTCAAACACAGCGCGCGAGGCTATGTCGGCGATCGCGACCGCCCGGATCGGGAGGGCAGCTCGGGTCTGTCGCCGCATCTGCGGTTCGGCGAGCTCAGCCCGCGGCAGGTCTGGCACGCCGCGCGCTTCGCTGCGGCCGAGAATCCCGCCCTCGGACCCGGCATCGAAAAATTCCTGAGCGAGCTCGGCTGGCGCGAATTCTGCCGTCACCTCCTCCACGACCACCCCGACCTCGCCACCAGAAACCTGCAACCAAACTTCGACGGCTTCCCATGGCAGCCCGACGGGAAGGCGCTCGCCGCCTGGCAGCGCGGCCGGACCGGCTACCCGATCGTCGATGCCGGCCTGCGCGAGCTCTGGCACACCGGTGTGATGCACAACCGGGTGCGGATGGTGGCAGCGTCCTTCCTGGTCAAGCACCTCCTGATCGACTGGCGCGATGGCGAGGCCTGGTTCTGGGACACGCTGGTCGACGCGGATGCCGGCAGCAATCCCGCCAACTGGCAGTGGGTCGCGGGCTGCGGCGCCGACGCTGCGCCCTACTTCCGCGTGTTCAATCCGCAGCTCCAGGGCGAGAAGTTCGATCCCGATGGAACCTATGTCCGGCGCTGGGTGCAGGAGCTACAAGGACTGCCGGCGAAGCTGATCCACCAGCCCTGGCAGGCGACACCGATCGAGCTGGCGAGCGCCGGCGTCACGCTCGGCAAGACCTATCCGCAGCCGCTCGTCGATCACGCCAGGGGACGCGAGCGTGCGCTCTCCGCCTACGCAAAGCTCCGCAAAGGTTGAGGGTTGCTTTGACACAATTTTGAAACCCGCTATCGTCATCGCTCCATACAAACCGTGGGGGACGATATGGACGACGATAAGCCGATCACCGAACAGGCAATGGAGACGATCACCACCGCCGTGGAAGCGACCAAGGACACTGCGGTCACTGCCGCCAAGAAGGTCAGGAAAGCCGCCAAGAAGGTCGCGAAGAAAGTAGCGCCGAAGAAGGCCAAGAAGGCTTCCAAGAAGAAAGCCAAGAAGACTTCGAAGAAGGCCGCAAAGAAGTCGTCGAAAAAAGCAGCCAAGAAGACCGCGAAGAAGGCAGTGAAGAAATCCGCGAAGAAGGCCGCCAAAAAGAAGAAGGCCAAGAAGTCCAAGCGCTGATCGCGCTCCCGAGAACAGACACCAACAAGCCTCCGGGTGCGGACGCGCCCGGAGGCTTCTCCCGGCAAGCGCCTATCCGCGCCGCTTGGCTGCGCGCCGGCCCGGATGATGGACCCCTTGCGGATCGCGAAATTCGCTGCGATGGCCGCGCCGGTCCTCCTTGGCAAAGCGCCGCCGTTTCTCAGGCGAGCCGAACTGCTTGATCACCCGCCTGCCGTTGACCTTCTTGATGACGTAGCCGCCCTCGGTCATCGAGAACGGCTCCGTCAGCGTCCCCTTGTGGTCGAACTTGGTGCCGCGGGGATGCTCGAACGGCTCGAACCAGGATGGGTAGACGAAGTTCGACATCTCGACGCCGTCGACGAAGAAGGAGTCCTCCTCCACGGCGTCGCAGACCTCATAGGCATATTGCGTGTTCCTGTTCTTGTCGGCCCAGAGATTGGCCATGGGGTCGAGCACCATCTCGAACAGCTCGTGCGAGGCCGCGACGCTGACGGGCTCCCCGTCCAGCGCCTTGACGAAGATCTTCGAGATCGGCTGGCCGCGATGCGTCAGCTCATGGCGCCCGAGCAGCCCCTCATGCGAGGCGTCGTCAAAATAGACGAGCTGCCAATCGGCAGGCTTCGGCTTCTTCGTGACATAGAGGTCGACCGGATAGCCCCACACCGGCAGGAAATGCTTGTCGTAACACTTCTGGAGCGCCGCGGTGAGCTGGCTCATTTTGCTGCCGCTGATCGACTCCTCCGCGTAGTTGATGCAGGCAATCCGGACTGGCCTCAGCGACCGGCCGAGCAGCGCACGTCTCGTCTTCTTCATGGACATCACCGCGTGAAAGGAAAACTGAAATGCAGCCAGCCTAGCACGGCGCGCCGCACACGTCAGGGATGTATTCCGCCGCCTCGCCTGTCAGCCTAGACGCGCCGGTTGACCACGAACACCGCGGCCGCGCACATCGCCATGCCGGCAATCGCCAGAGCATCGAGCTTCTCGTCGAACAGTGCGTAAGCCATCAGCGCGGTCACGGCGGGCACGAGATAGAACAGGCTCGCCACCGACGTCGCCGCGGCGTGGCGGATCAGCCAGTACAACAGCCCGATCGATCCGATCGAGAGCGCCACAGTGAGCCAGGCGAGCGCGAGCACGAACTCCCGCGTCCAGTGCACCACGCGATCCTCGAACAGGAAGGCGCCGATCGCGAAGAAGATGGTGACGGCCACATATTGCACGAAATTGCCGGCGCGCCAGTCGATGTGGTTGCAGTAGCGGCGCTGATAGAGCGTGCCGAGCGTGATGCTGACCAGCGAGACCACCGAGGCAAGCCAGCCGAGTCCGGCTTCGCCGGTCATGGGGCGATTGTGCAGGATCAGCACCACGCCGCCGAGGCCGAGCATCAGCCCCGCCCATTGCACCGGCGTCACCTTCTCGCCCAGCCAGCGGTTGGCGATGGTCGAGGTCAGGATCGGCTGCAAGCCCGGAATCAGCGCGGAGAGCCCGGCCGGAATCGAATGCGCGATCGCGATGGCGGTGCCGCCGAGATAGAAGCCATGGACGAGGATGCCGGCAACCGCGCTATGCGCGATGCCGATACGGTCCGGCCATTTCGGCCGCGCGATGCCTGCGATGATCGCCATCAGGCCGACCACGATCGCCATGCGGATGGCGAGATAGGTCAAGGGATCGGCATTGTTGATGATGTACTTGGTGCCGATGAATCCGGTGCTCCAGAGCAGGACGAACAGGATCGGCGCGGCGCGGGCGGTCAGGGCTTCTTGATTATGGTTCATTGCCGCCCTCATTGCCCGATGGGGGCCAATGCGGCAATGCGAATTTCGACCTGAGCGATGCTGCGCTGCGACGGACGGCAGCGGCTCGGATCAGCCGCTCACCATTCTTCCGGACAGGGGTCGATGATCTTCCAGAGGTCGACGCCGTTCTTGATCTTCTTCATGTCGGTGGTGAGCCCGCCATTGCGGCGGATCCAGTCCTTCACCGTATCAGGATAATAGGACATCAGGTCGGACGTCCCTTCCGCGCTGGTGACCTTGATGCCGAAGGTGAAGGCCTTGTCGTAATAGGCCTGATGGAAGCCGAGGCTGGCGCGCGGCGTCACGCAGATCTTGTTCATCGGCACGATGCCGAGCACGAGCGTACAGGCCGAGTTGCAAATGCCGTCGATGATCACGCGCTCGCCCTTCTCGCGGACACGCTTGTACTTGGCCTTGTACTCCTCGACATAGCCGCCATGGTCGCGGGTGATGTGCAGCTCGGCCCGCGCTGGCGTGGCGGCGGCGAGGCAGAGCAACAGCAGGCTCAAAAGCGTGATGCGCATGGCGGCGGACGACGACAGCCTTCAGGAATGGGACCGGCCTCGAAGGACCCCCAAAGGGCCGGCAACAGGATTCTTATCGAATTCTCTTTGGACATACTTGTGTGGGGAATTCGTTAAGCATCCCGAAAAGGCCAAAAATGGGCAGGATCCGGCCGCACTTCCGGCAATTCTGTCACACCCATCCGGGAATCTGCGGGATTGGCCCCGTTTTCCGCCCACCGGACGGGTGTCCTGGCGGCCCGAAATGGCTATAACCGGCAGAGCTATTCGCGCGGGTTCCGGAGAATCGAGATGAGCAAGTTGAAGCTTGTAGCCGCGGTTGCTGCCCTGTCGGCCGCAATCCTAGCCCCTGGCCTCGCGGAGGCGCGGGGTCATCACCGCTACCACCGCTCCTACGCCAACCCGCTGCCCTACCCGATCAGCTATCTGCACAATTACGGCCCCGGCATCACCCCTGGCACCTTCGCCTATTACGACGGCCCCTCGACCAACCACTGCTACCAGAGCGCGGCCACCTATGTCGGCCAGGACCGCCGCCGGCACCCCTGCTACTGAGGGGCGCTGGCGCGTCCGCTGCGGGCGTCCCTATCGGGCGACGCCCGACAGCAGCAATTGCTTCTCGATCTCGTAGACCGGCAGCTTGACGAGGTCCTTGCCCACCTCGCCCTGAAGCGCCTTGCGCACGACGTCCGAATAATCGGCGCGGATCATGCCGAGCGCACGCGGCGAGGCCACCATGGTCAGGGCCGAGGTCTCGCCCGAGCTGACCGCGGCGTCGAGCCGGCTGGCCAGGCCACGCAGGAAGGCGCGCTCGGCCTCATCGTGCCAATCGGTCTGCTCGACCGAGCTGCGCGCACCGCCGGCCGCGCCATGCAATCGGCCCGGCGCGTCGCTTCCCTGCGCGCTCGTCGGGGGGTTGGGCCGCTCGTGCACCTCCCTGGTGTGGAGGTTCGGAAACATCTCGTCGCCGAGGTTTTCCAGAATGAGCGCCTTGCGCCCGTCGCACACGACCAGCCAGTCACCCTTGTCGATTCTCATCTTGTCCATTGCACAGCTCCAAACAAACAGTGGGCGACCGATGCGGACGACCGGCCGAACGCTCTTCGCATTCCGCGAAGGACGGCCCACGGCGACAAGACTAGGGAGGAAGCATCGAAGATGAATTGCGCAGGATCAAGGTTGGTGGCGATGTGCCGCGATGCGAGCACGGCATGGCCAGAAGCGCGGAGCTGAAGTAATCTGGCACAGCCGGATCAGGCCGCGGCGGAGCGACTGAAGATTTGTTCATCAGCATTACATTTCGGTTCCGCCACAATTTGATCAGAACAACTTCGATATCCTGTATTGCGTAAGCAGAGGAAGACATCATGAATCTCAAGATTGGCCTCGTCGCCGCGTCCCTGTTCGGTGCTCTCACGGCATCGCCGGCGGCGTCCGCCATGCCCATCGCGCCTGCACCTGCGGTCCCGCAGGTCTCCGACGTCGAGCAGGTCCGTATGGTCTGCGACGCCTGGGGGCAATGTTTCTGGCGTCCGAACTATTATGGCTATTACGGGCCGCGGCCGTACCACGGCCCCCGATATTATGGACCGCCGCGCTACTACGGCGGCTACGGCCCGCGCTATGGTTATTACGGCTATCGCCGCTGGTAACATTCGAAGGGGCCCTCGGGGCCCCTTCGCTTTTGCAAGATCGTGGATGGCCCACGCGCCTGTCCGGCCGGTCTGGAGCAATTCCAAAACTGATCCAGATCAAAGAGGAAAATTCGCCGCGCCGTCATTCTGCGGCGATGGCCGAGTTGATTGTTTTTCGATGCCCCCAGACGGGCATGAACGTGCAGACGCATCTGGAGAAGCAGCAGGGACCGGAGGGACGCAGCTTCGAGTCCTTCGCCTGTCCCGCCTGCACGCGCCTGCATTTCATCGACCTCGCCTCCGGCCAACCGATGAGCCGAGAACGTTGACGGTGACAATGATCTGACGGACGTCATGGCATGATGTCCGCAATACTACGGCCCGGATTCCCGTTTACTGCAGCACGATGTTTCGCCATTGATGGCGATGTACCGACGTTCATTTGATTGTCACATTGCAGCAGCCGGCCCGACGCATGTTCGACGCCCTCGCCCCGTCCTCCGCGCTTCAACTGATCGGCTTTGCCGATGTCGATGCGTTTCGGCCGATCGAGTCGATGGAGGATGCCCGAAGCATTCCGCTCGACGTCCCGAACTTCGCGGCCGCCCGCGCCGTCGTCGCTCTGCCGGCGTGCCGCATCATCGTGATGAGATCCTTCGCGCGCATCCTCGACACCGCCTATCGCATGCCGGGCGGGATGGTGATCCTGCCGATGACCGACGACCTTCAGGTCAACTCCAAGGGAATGGATCTCGACGCGCGCTTCTTCGTTGCGCTCCGCGGCAACGATGAATGCCATTTCGTCGAACCCCAGACCAATTATCACGCGATGATCATCTTCTCTCCGGGTCTGAAAGACCGGGGCTGGTTCGATCATGCCGACGATTTGCGGGCCTATGTCGCGAACCGGCCCGCCCTACTCCACACACGGCAACTCCTGCTCGACATCCTGCGAACCGCGTCGGTGCAGCCGCTCCTGTTCGAGACCACCGAGGTCGCCGCCCATCTCCAGGAAGGCCTGCTGCTTGCGCTCGACGATTTGTTTCGGATCGATGCGCGCCCGGATCGGAGCAGCTCGGTCCAGGGCGGGCGGTCGACCAAGCTCGTGCAGCGGATCGACGATTATGTCGCGGCCTATCCGACCGCTCCGATCTACACGGCCGATCTCGCCGGTGAGTTCGGCGTCTCGATCCGGACGCTCGGCGGCGCCGTCAGCAAGGTGCGCGGCATGAGCCTGCACCAGTACATCCGCCTGAAGAGATTGTGGGCAACACGCGCCCGGCTGCTCAAAGGCGGCGGCGCCACCGTTGCCACCTGCGCGCGCGCCCAGGGTTTCCACCACATGGGTGAGTTTGCCGCGGCCTACCGTGCCACCTTCCACGAGGCGCCCTCGGACACGCTGGCGCGGGGGCGGCAGATCAGGCTTCCGGCAAGCTGACGCCACTAGCCGCGCTAAGGCCACCCGACCCCAGTATCGCCTTGGAACATAGCTGGAACGCCAGTCGGGGCTGCGCGCTCGGGAGGCGTCAAGTCGGACGCAATATTGGCCGCGCGTCCTGCAATTTTCGGCCTGCGCCAGATTGCCTGGATCGCACTTCGTCACGGACGCGCGCGACCAATCAAACGGCCGAATAAGCGGTCGTGCGGCGGCAGTCTTCGCGACGATATGTGAGGATAAGCTCAACATGGGTTGGTGCTCAGAGCACCGAAGCAATGTTCGGCGGATTCCATGGGGCAATGTTAGGCAGCTGCTTCCGAGTTCCCGGAGCCGCCGATGAAAGGGGTAGCGACCCGGCAGCGGGGCGAGCTATCGTGACGCCGACAACATCGGGTTGGGGCACCGAAATGAAGGCAAAAGCAATGGCGGGAGGTCCCGCGATCAGGATTTCACGTCTTATCAAGCCAGCGACAGAATCAGAGCTCAGCCTTTGGGGGTTTCAGAGTTTTGCGGCGTGGGGCGCCTGTGTCGGCGCTATTGCGGCTGGCATCCTTGCCTATCTGATCTTGAACGCCACGAAGCTGGACCTAGGCGCAAATCTCGCTCAGGACTTCCCGGTCGTCCAATCAGGTTTTTCGGACAGTGCAGCAGTCAAGCGTGCTGAGAAAATCTTCTATGTCTTGTTCTACGTGTTCGGCATCGCCTCAGGCTTCGCAGCGCTCAGGCTCAGGAAGTTCTTTGAAGGCCGTTCGCTGATCCTGTTCGCCGTCTCGGCGCTGGCAATTGTGTTGGCACTCGAGGCATTTCTCCAGGCTGCATTCCAGCAAAAACCTGAGATGATCGCGCTGGCCCTCTCGGTCGCAGCGATCTTCATTCCCTTCGTGACACGCATCCGGGCCCAAATCAGCATCAAGGGCGCCCCGGCGCTCCAGTCGATCAAATTATTTGAGTTTGGATGGATTGACGCTGTGCTGATCACGGCATTGCTCGCCCTTACCCTGCCTGCGAGCGTGCAACGGTTGGCTGGGATGGCCGCCGCCAATGCTCACGCCGTGTCGCATCTGGTTGGGCCGGCGCTCTATCAATTTACTGATGGCCTGGTGCCTGGCCGCGACTTCCTGTCCTTCTACGGGTACGGACCGTCCTACTTATTTGGTCAACTGCTCCGTGCTGACACAAACGTTCTGTATCTGCGTTACATTGGGTTCGTTGCTGCATGTCTCGCGATCTATCACCTATCGGCTTATTGGGTGCTGCGCGACTTCTTCCAGAGCAGAGCACTGCCGTTTCTCCTGGCGGTCACGTTTCTTGTAGTCTGTCAATTTGGCGACGGCGAAGCGCTCAGCGCACCGTCTGCTCTCGCCATTCGGTACATGTTCGTTTTCATTGCCTCTGGCATCCTTGCGCATTACCTGGCGCAACCTTCAGGCCGGTTATTGGTGGCGATGTCCGCCGTCTGTGCCGTCTCGATCTTCTGGAACACGGAGACGGGGATCTATACTTGGGCCGTGGGCTGCGCGGCATTGTCCGTGCGGCTGTTCGAGAAACGCTGGCCCTGGGAGATCGCGGCATTCACCGGACTATCCATCGCGATCCTGATCGCGTTGTTCGTCGCTGCCTTCGGTCCGGCCGTTCTTTCGATGGACTTCCTGCATGTCTTTCTCGCGCCAGTCGGGCTCCACAGCGTCTCGAATTGGGTGGGGGTGACGATGAACTGGCGTCCCGGATTTGGGACGATTTACCAGCTGATTTTGCCGGCGATGGCCATCGGCACAATTGTTAGCGTTGCCGCAACATGGGCCAACTGGCGTAGCGTCGAGCGCGCATATCTTCTTGTATTATCTCTCGTCGCGCTGGTGTTCATGGCGAAGTGGATGAATCGGTCGCTTGACGCGGTGTGGCAGCAAAACGCCTTTGCTTATCTTGCGGTTTGCGCTTGGTGGTGTCGATCTGCATTCCGCGTCGTCCTCGGCCAAACGACTTCGCAACTCGCCCCCGCGTTGTCGTTGGCGGCAACAGCAGCGATCTCGGTTGTGGTGCTGCTGAGCGCGCAGGATAGACAACAGAGCGTGCAGATCGGGCTGCGGTCGTACTTGCAATATCCGAGTATCGCCAGACTGAAGTTGGGACGAGGGGCGGGAGAGGCTCGGATCTCGCTCGATAGCAGCGATATCGATCTGGTCAACAAGGTCGTGCCACGCGATGGTCGCATGTTGTTGTTATCCGACCACGATTGGCTTGTTCTTGTGGCCCTTGGCAGAGCACCCAAGAGCTACTTCCTCCCTTTCCGAGATACGTTCAGCCCGGACCATGTCGCTCGCAGCTTTGCCGAGGCTGACCATTTCATTTTAGAGCGCGACGCGACCTATCAATACGATTGGCTGAAGGAAATGTCCGAGCGCATCCTTTTGGACCAGTTCGAACGTACGGAAGAATCAACCCGGTTCGTCCTGTATCGGAGGAAGTCCTGAGCACCGGGGGATGTGCCCCGATCCATGCCGACCAGCGGCCGTGGAGCCTTGGGTCTTATCCTGGCTGATGTCGGTGTCGGCTCTGGCGGAACCGGCGCCACCTTCGGAGAACGCCGAGGCGCCTTGGGCATTTCAACGAAAAATGTAAATTCCATCAATTGCTTGAGGTTGCCACGGATTCCCGCCAACGGCTTGGCGCGCTCGGAAGGTTTCGAACCTCCGACCCTCGGAATCGAAATCCCATCAGTCGCTCAATAAAATCAACGCCGTTCCGAAATTTCCCGATCCGTTCTCCTGTTGATAACGCTGGGCAATTTTTGACTTTCGGAATGGTCTGCATGCCAAGTTCAAACCGGGCGGAAGTTTGCTAGAGTCCGCTATGCACCAATTGCGACCAAGCTCTACAGCACAGCTGGGTGACGCGATGGGCCAACAGCGGTCGTTCGGCCCACACTTGCGGTTATTCGCCAAGTGGCCAGCATCGGCAATAGACGATGCCAGGGCAGTGGATTGGTCGCTACGTTCCGGTCGCGGGCGTTGGGAGGCAAGTCATGTCGGCCCATGAACATTGGCAAATGGATGCAAGCGGCCCGGAGCTTTACGAGCGCTATCTCGTCCCGGCCATCACTTCCGTGTGGGCCAATGATCTGCTCGACCGCATCTCGCTAAGCCGAGAAGAAAGCGTGCTCGACATCGCCTGCGGTACCGGCGTCGTGGCCCGGCTGGCGCAGCAGCGCGGACATGCTGGGCGGCTAGTCGGCATAGACCTCAACGTGGGGATGCTCGCGGTGGCGCGCGCTAAGTCTACTGCTGTCGAATGGATCGAGGGTAGCGCACTCGACCTGCCGTTCGATGCAAACAGCTTTGACGTCGTGCTCTGCCAACTCGGGCTACAATTCTTCCCGGATCGGCCGATGGCGCTAAGGGAAATAGTGCGGGTGCTTAAGCCGAGAGGCCGCGCTGGGCTGAGCGTCTATAGCGCAATCGAGAGAACGCCAGCGGCGCACGCTTTCGTGCAGGCGCTCGACAAATATCTCGGAGAAGAGGCATCACGTACCAAACGTTCGGAGCATCTGTCTTGCGATGAGCAGGAAGTCAGCGCTTGGGCGAGGCAAGCTGGCTTCGACGTTGTTGATGTGGCCGCCGTCACAAAACAAATCACGTTCCCCTCGGTGTTGGATTATGTGCGCTTCCAGCTTACGGCGACGCCGATGGCTGCGCTCTTGACGGACAAAGGTGCGCCTCAGCGTGAGCGCCTGATCGTGTCGATTGCCGATGACGCCACCTCCCGCCTCGACCCTTCGATGCTGGCGGGCGGCAAGCTGACATTCCCTCAGCAATCGTTCGTGGTGTTGGCTTCATTCCACTGACGTCCGCCTCGGGTCATTCGCGACTGGGGCGAGCCAGCAGCGAGCCCAGTTGTGTCTGGAGTACCGCCAAAAGCGGAACTAAATTCAGAGCATTAGCGACGTAGCGACGGATCATTGATGGCGCTGGAGAACTACGGTCCTGCACTACTTGTTGCGATCGCTTCGTTCGGTGGCGGCGGGCTGGCTGGCTGGCGTAGCGCTTGCTTCGGAATGCCTCGATTCGTCATCTCATTGATAACGTTATGGAAATTACGAGACGGCGACAAGTATTCGGAATGAGCCGGAAAATAGTATTCGGAATGAGGAGAAAGAACGAAATGAAACTTCGTCGCAATTATATGATTTAATTGATGATTTCTCTGGCGCGCTCGGAGAGATTCGAACTCCCGACCCTCGGAATCGAAATCCGATGCTCTATCCAGCTGAGCTACGAGCGCCCTGGCCCGGGCGGGCCGAGACCGAAAAATGCCGGACCGTCGCTGGCGAACCAGCTTACCGGGCGGCGTTCGGACGCGTTCGAATTAGCAGAGAGGCTGGCCAATAAAAAGCCCTTCCCGCCTCCAGCGAGGCGGATCAGAGCCGGCTCTCACCAGGTCGTGTTGAAGAGACCGAAATGCGGCTGCTGGGCCACCAGCATCATCGGCCGGCCGGACTGCTGCGGCGCCGGATGCGCCCGCACAATCTTGCGCTTGGGCTGAGCCTGGGCCGGAGAAGCCTGGGCCTGGGCCTTGGCGTCGGTCTTCTTCGCTGTGGCGGCATCCGCCTTCTGGCCCGGCGTGAACTGGGCGAACGTCTCGCGCACCCGCGCCTTGGCCGACATCTCGGCCAGCGCCGCCGAGGCGGCATCCTGCACCGGCGGCTGAGGCGCAACGACGGCGGCGGTCTTCGTCGCAGGCGGGGCAATCGTCGGCTGGCTGGTGTCGAGCACGACACGCTCAGGCAGGTGCCGATCGGACCGGATCCGGATCAGCGGCTGATCGTTGCCAGCGGTCGCGACGGCCTGCGTCACGGGTGAGGCCGGCAGAGCGAAGTTCACTGCCAACAGCAGTGCGAGCAAGGCTCCACCGACAAAGAGGAAATACCGAAAGATGGGCATTGGCCGGGCTCCGCCCCCCGCATCCCCGCGTGGGCTCTCCGCCTTAACAGGCGATACTTTAATTGGTTCCTGGCCCAGCCGTTCGGTTCAAATGGCAACGCCAAGTTTTTTGCCAAGGCCCGGTAAGGGTAACTTTTCTGCTACCCGAAATTGCCGCCCTTTACGCGCGACGGGCTGCAACCAGCGAACACTTGGCCTGATCGGCATTAACGTTGACATAGCCGACAGTGATGCGCGCAAAGGTCTTGCGGCTCTTCATGCTGACCGTGTCGGCCAGAACCCGGCTGCGGTCGGTGAGATGGCTGCCGTCGCGCCGTGCGAACGCGCAGACGATCGCCACATCCTTTACGGCATAGTCATTGTCATTTCGCAGCGTGAACGTCACCAGCGCCTTCGAGCCAAGCCCGCCGCGGCGCCAGGTCTGGGAGGAAATCCTGAGACGGTCGAGTTCTGCCGCAGCCAGAGCCTGGGCTTCGGATGCTGCCGCATCGCCCGAAGGCGCCGTCTCGACGGATGCCAGCTCCGGCTTCGCCGGTTCAGCGCTGTTGCCTTTGGAGAGCGGTAGCAGCATCCAGACGGCGCTACCGACAATGATGGCGGCCAGCAGCCACAGCAGGCTTCGGCCAAATGAGACACTCGCAACCGTCACGACCCGCGCCAGACGCTCGCCGATGCCGGCGAAGCGTCCCAACCCGACCCGCTCAAACCCTGCGCTCATGGCTGTATCACCGATGGTGGCCGCAACAGTTCAACGGCGGACTCGGCCACTGCTTACCTTAATCCGGGAGACGAACTAAGGTTCCCGCGCTTCAAGCGAGTCGGCAACCACGGTGGCGATCACCGGCCGGGGCCGTTAACATGCGCCGCAATACCGAAAGACCCTGTTGGGAGAACATGAAATGCCAATCGCCGTCACTTGGGATCACGTCCATCTGCGCAGCCCCGATCCGGAGGCCACGGCGGCCTGGCTGCGGGACATCCTCGGTGGCGAGATCGCGCGCGCGCCGGGACGGATCGACGTGAACCTCGGCGGCGCCCGGATCTTCATCGCGCCGCTCGAGGGCGACAACGCCGTCAGCCCGCCGCCGCCGCACCCGCACCAGGGCCTCGACCATTTCGGACTCACGGTGAAGGACATCGACGCCGTCGCCGCCGAGATCAAGGCCAAGGGCGTCACGTTCACGCGCGAGCCGACGACGATCCGGCCCGGCGTGCGCATCTGCTTCATCCGCGGCCCCGAAGGCATTTCCATCGAGCTGCTCGAGCGCGACAAGAAATACACCTGACGCGGCGCACGCCGCATCGGCCATCAGCGAGACGAGGCGGCATGCCGCCCGGCGCGGCTATGTCATGCTGCCGGGCATGAAGCAGCGGATGGTGACGCCCATATAGCCGTAGATCGGCCATACCATGGTGCGGCCGACCCGGTTCGGCTCCGAGATCACGGCCTCCTCCGGCACATCGACCCAGACGAGTTCCTGCTGCTGGCCCTCGAGCGCGTAGCCATAGCGCGGGACGCGGACACGATAGTGCCCGTCCTTGCTGTCCCAGTCGGTGTCCGAGAGCGCCGAGCCGTCGGCATCGGAGCAGCAAGGCCCCTTGCCGCTTCGCAGGCTGTCGAACCAGGCCTTCAAATCCGCATTGGTGTTGACGAACTGGCCGCGGTCGCGGGCGTGCCCGAAGGGGGCTGCTAGCGCAATCAAGGCCGTGGCACATGCCAGCCTCGTCACGCTTCGCCAGCGTGCCGCGCGACCGATCCGCCGTCGTTCGCTTTTGCAATTCGTGGGACGCGCACTGTACAGACGCGGCTGATCGCCGCTGGAATCGATCCAGTTGCTCACGTTTGTCTTGCTCCAGCACCCCGCGGCCAGTGCAACAATGGTTATGCATTTCGCGGGCCAACTTGATTCGCAACGACTGGCCACGCCTCATGATGAGACCGTCATCACCGCGTCACAGACAAGCCGGGACAATTACGGTCCGCACCACGGAACAGCTTGCCGGCCGGCAAACTGCCGCGTTGCGCGAGAGGATGCGCTTTGGCATAAAAGCTCTACCGGCTACGCCATTGGGCGATGGCGGCCGGCCTGCGGGACGTTATGAAGAACGGCCTCTATTCGATCCACGTGAACCTGCTCGATGGTCGAGTCGGCAAGGGCAGCGGCGTGATTCTTTTCCGCGACGGCAAGATCCTTGGCGGCGATGCCTACCTCTATTACACCGGCAGCTACGTGGTGAAGGATGACCACTCCTTCAAAGGCGAGGTGCTGGTGCAGCGGCACACCTCGCCGCGGGGCGACGACAATCCGCTGTTCGGCGGACCGGCGCCGGTCGGCATCGGTGTCAGCGGGACCTACACGGACACCCGCGCGGAGATGACGGGAACGGCGCTCGTCGGCAAGGCCAGCCTGATTTTCGGCGCGACGCTGCACAAGCTCGCCGACGTGGATTAGCTATTCCGCAGCCTGCTCGAGCGGCGCCGTGCGCGGCAGGATGATCTGGATGCGCGTGCCCCCGCCCGGCTCGGAATCGAGATCGAGCCGGCCGCCGAGCCGGTTGGTGACGATGCTGTAGACGATGTGCAGCCCGAGTCCGGTGCCGCCCTGGTCGCGCCGCGTCGTGAAGAACGGATCGAAGGCGCGGCGGCGGACGTCGAGCGACATGCCGCAGCCGTTGTCGGAGAAGATGATCTCGACATTGTCCTTGCCGGACTCGCGCACCTGGATGTCGATGATCCCCGGACGCCCGTCGGGAAAGGCGTGCGCCACGGAATTGAGGAACAGGTTGGTCAGCACCTGCCCGTACGGGCCGGGATAGCTGTTCATGGTCAGGCTTGGCTGGCAATCGACGTTGAGCGTCAGATTGTGTTTGCGCAGGCCCGGCCGCAAGCTCATCACCACCTGCTCGGTGAGGTCGCCGAGATCGAAGCTGCGCTGGTCCGAATAGTTGCGGTCGGCCGCGACCTGCTTGAACGACTGGATCAGCTCGGCAGCGCGATTGAGATTGGAGACGAGCTGCGAGGATGCGTCGCGGCTGGTGTTGAGGAAGTCGTTGAGCGTGGAGCGGCGAAGCTCGCCGCGCTCGACCTCGGACGTGAACATCGCGGTCTTGCGCTCCAGCGCGGAGGCGACCGTCAGGCTGATGCCGACGGGATTGTTGACCTCGTGCGCGACGCCCGCGACCAGTCGTCCGAGCGCGGCGAGCTTCTCCGCCTCGATCAGCGAGGCCTGGGTCTCGCGCAGATTGCGCAGCGCAGTCTCCGCCGATTCCTTGGCTTTGCGCATCTCCTGCTCGCCACGCTTGCGCTCGCCGATGTCGAGCGCCACCGTGACGATCCGCTCGATCTCGCCCTCGGCATCGAGCAGCGGCAGCTTGTTGACCAGCCATTGCCGCATGTTGCCGGAGCTATCCTTGTACTCCTCCTCGTAGAAGCCGAGGCCCTTGCGGAGCTTGAGCACGCGCTTGTCGTTCTCGTCGGTCTTGGCCGCGCCGTAGCGCGACATCAGGTCCGCGGTGGTGCGGCCGAGCGCATCGCCGGGCTCGATGCCGAAGATGCCGGCCATGTAGCGGTTCATCAGCACATAGCGCAGGTCGCGGTCCTTGACGTTGATGACCGCGGGCACGGTATCGATGACCTGCTGGAGCAGGCGCCGGCCTTCGGCGATGGCGTCTTCCGCCCGCTTCTGGTCGGTGATGTCGCGCAGCGTGCCCTCGTAGCGGATGATCTTGCCCTGCTCATCCCGCACGCCGGTCGCGCTGTCGGAGAGCCAGAGGATGTCGCCGCTGCGCTGGCGCACCTGGTACTCGAACTCACGCACCATGCCGTCGCGATGCATGAGCCGCTGATACTCGACGCGCGCCTCGGGGTGGACGTAGATCGTGTGGGCGATGTCGTTGATGCTGTCGATCAGGTGCTGCGGGCTGTCATAGCCCATCATCCGCGCCAGCGCCGGATTGGCGTTGAGGAGGTCGCCGGCCGGCGTCGTCACGTAGATGCCGTCGACCGAGCCCTCGAACAGCTTCCGGTAGCTCTCTTCGGCGAGGCGCTGCTCGGTGAGCGCGCGCACCGCTGCCTCGCGCGCGGTGTCGGCCTCCTCCAGCGCGCGGCGGAACACTTCGGCGGCGCGTGCGATGTCGCCAATCTCGTTGTCGACGTCGGCGGACGGGATCGAGGTGTCTTTCTGGCCGGCCGCAAGCGCGCGAATCGACCTTGCGATCTGGGCCAGCGGACGCACCGTCCGCCGCACCACGAAGCCGGCAGCGAGGATGCCGATCAGCACGCCGATGCTGCCGAGCACGATGCTCTGCCACCGCGCCTCCGTGAGCGTGCGGGCAAAATCGCGCGACAGCACGTGACCGCGCCTTGCGCTGACCTCGCGCAGCAATTCGGTGACGCGGCCGATCAGCCGGCCCTCGGTGCCGAGCACCTCGCGGTCGATGTCGGCGATCTGTCGCTCCCGGACGGCGACCGCCATGATCGCCTCGGCGTAATTATTCACGGCCGCCCTGAGCTTGGCGTCGGCGATGTCCATCGTCCGCATGTTCTGCGCGGCCTGCTCGGCCGCGGAGGGATTGCGCGCGAGCAGCCCGAGCGCGATCCGGCTCTGCGCCTCGGACAGGCGGGAGGCGAGCTCGCGGTCCGCGGTGCCGGAGACGGCCACGTCGAACTGCTCACGCAGCGGCGGCAGTCCGGCGAGCAGCTGGGCACGGCGGTCGATCAGGGTGGAGATCCGCTCGAGGCCGTTGCGATAGGTCGCAAGGCGCTCGGTGACCCCGTCGATCATGTCCTGCTGCTCGGGCGCGAGCTCGATGCGGGTCTTCTTCAGGATGTCGCTGAGCGTCGAGGCCGCCTCGCCCACCTGCTTGAACTGGATGCCGGCGCCGGGGTCGGTGACGAAGTCGCGCGCCGCAAGACGCAGCTCGTTCATGCGGCGGTCGATGTCCTCGGCGAGGTCGCCGACGCTCTGGAGCCGCTGCAACTCGGCAAAGGTCGTGTCGATGTGCCGGATCGCGATCACGCTCGCGGTCGAGGTGACGATGATCACCGCCAGCACCAGGATGAAGCTTCCGAACGTAAGCTGGCCGATGGACAGCGAGAAGATTCGCTTTTTCTCGGGGGGCGGCGTCAATTCGGCGGACATTGGTGCGTTGAGGGACCGGGCTGCTACTGGAAACCCAATATACGACGTATTGCACGCCCGGGGGAACATGCCTCCCGCCTCGGAATATCCTTAATATCGTGGTTCTCGGCCCGCCCTCCCGCCGGCTTTATGACGTTTTGACGCTCGTCCGCCGCCGGGCCGGGATGGTCATGGCGGCGACGCCGAGGACGACGCAGGCGAGCCCGATCCAGGCGGTTCGGCTCAAGGTCTCGCCGAGGAAGGCGACGCTGATGGCGACCCCGATCGGCACGCGCAGATAGGCCTGCGCGGTGGTCCCGACCGAGCCCAGGGTCTGGATCAGGCGGAAATAGATCGCGAACGCCGCCGCGGTCGAGAACACCGCGAGCGCGAGCAGCGCCAGCACGGAACTCAGCGACGGCGACAGCGTCCAGGGCTGCTCGACGATCAGCGAGGCCGGGATCAGGGCCGCCGCGCCCGCCAGCAGCGAGCCGGCGGCAGGGGCCATCGGGTCGAGACCCCTGAAGCTGCGGCCGAAGATCGCGGCGCAGGCGTAGCAGATGGTGGCGGCAACGATGGCAGCTTCCGCGACGAGGCCGCTGCCGATGTCGTGAAAGGCATCGACGCCGACGATCAGCAGGATGCCGGCCATCCCTGCCACGACGCCGAACAGCTTTCGCGGTGTCGTCACCTCGTGGCGGGTCACGACCGCCGTGAGCAGGAAGGTGAAGATCGGCCCGGCCGAGTTGAGGATGGTGGCGAGCGCGGCGTCGACATGGCGCTCGCCCCAGGCGATCAGCGTCCAGGGGATGACGCTGTTGAGCACGGCCTGGAACGCGAAGCGCTGCCAGGTCGCCGCATCCGTCGGCATCTTGATTCCGCGCGCCCACATGACGACCAGCAGCAGCAATCCCGCAATCGCGGTGCGCGCCGCGATCAGCGTGATCGGCGGAATGGTGGCGACGCCGAGCTTGATGAAGGTGTAGGAGCCGCCCCACAGCGTTGCGAGCGCGACCAGCAGCGCCAGCTCGACGGCGATGTTGGTGTCCTGCCGGTTGTCCATTCTGCGCCCCGTCCATTTGCGATGGACGGAACCTAGCGCGTCCGCAGCAGCCAATACTTCGCTGCGTGTCGAAGTGTCCTAGCCGACTGCGCCGACCTCGAACACCTCGCCGTCATAGCCGGCCTCGCGGGGAATGCGGAGCTGGCGGCCGGTTTCGGTCTTGGTCATGACAGGCATCACCGTGACGATGGACATGCCGCGGGCGTGCCCCAGCGCGGCATCCACGCTGCCCTGCTTGGCAAGCCGGATCAGATTGCGCGTGGTCGGGAACGGCAGCTTGAAGCGGCCGCTCTCGCCGCCCTCCACCGCCTCGCGCGGTGAGACCCAGATCGAATCGGTCGACTCGCGGCCGTCGTGCGCGCCGAGCTGGTCCGGCGGCGCCGCGGCCAGGAAGAACCAGGTGTCGAACCGCTTCGGCATGCCCTCCGGCGTGATCCAGTGCGCGTAGGGCACGAGCGTGTCGAGCGCGAGCTGGAGGCCGTTGTCGGCGAGGATGCTGAGGAAGCTGATCTTGTGCTCGTTGAGCGCGACGCGATGCTTGTCGGCGAGCTCGCCGGCGCGCCTGGCATCAACAGGCGTGCCCGAGTCCTTCGCGCGCGCCAGCAGGATGCCGCTCTCTTCAAAGGTCTCGCGGATCGCGGCGATACGAAAACCGCGCTGCGCTTCGCTGAGGCCCTCGCCGCCCGAATACAGGTCGGACCGCGCGACAATCTCGTTGTCGCCGGCATCGACGCTGCCGCCCGGAAACACCAGCGCGCCCGAGTTGAACTCGATCTGATGATGGCGGACCATCATGAAGACTTCCACCTCCTCCGTTCCGTCACGGAGCAGGAGGATCGTCGACGCGGGGCGTGATGCGGCGGTCTCGGCCATGCAACTAACCTGCGGCGCTGGATTGCGGCTGGAGATTGGCGCGCTTGTCGACCTTCGCCACGCGCGACAGGAGGTACTCGACCTCGGCCTTCGCCGTCGCCGTGATCGTCGCGCCTGGCTTGCGCTGGGCGCTGGAGGCGATGATGCCGCGCTTCTGGAGCACGTGTTTGCGCACGGCGAGGCCCGCGCCCGGCTGCTGCTCGTAACGGATCAGCGGCAGATGCGCGTCGAACAGGTCATGCGCGGCATCGCGCTTGCCGGCCTTGGAGAGGTTCACGACGTCGATCAACAACTCGGGGAACGCATAGCCGGTCATGGCACCGTCGGCGCCGCGCTCCATCTCGAAATCCAGGAACGTCCCACCGTTGCCGCAGAGGATCGAGAGCGGGCGGAGCGAGCCGTCCTTCTGGAAGCCGCGCAGGGTCGAGATCTTTTCGAGCCCCGGCCAGTCCTCGTGCTTGAGCATCACGCAATTCGGATTGTCCATGACGATCTTGCGGATCACGGCCGGCGTGAACACCACCTGCAAGGTCAGCGGATAGTCCTGGAGCACCCAGGGCACATCAGGGCCGATGGCCTCGGCCGCCTGCTTGAAATAGCCGACGATCTGGTCGTCGGTGCGGAGCGACGGCGGCGGCGCGATCATCACGCCGGCCGCGCCCGCGTCCATCGAGGCCTTCGCCAGCGAGCGCATGGTGGCAAAGCCCGGCGCGGAGACGCCGACGATCACCTGCATCTTCTTGGCGCGCTTGACGAAGCGGACCGCCACCTGCTCGGCCTCGGCGGCATCGAGCTTCGGCGCCTCCCCGAGGATCCCCAGCACCGTGACGCCGTCGCAGCCGACCTCCTCGTAGAAATCGGTCAGGCGGTCGATCGAGCGCTCATCGATCCGGCCGTCGTCGTGGAACGGCGTCGGCGCGATTGCGAAGGTGCCCTTGGCGTCGGCGGTCAGTTTCATCAGTCTCTCTCTTTCTCCGTCGTTCCGGGGCGCGCGCAGCGCGAACCCGGAATCTCGAGGTTCCGGGTTCACGCTTCGCGTGCCCCGGAACGACAAATCAGCCTAAAACCGCCGCGCGCCCATCTTGATCTGCTCCTCGGAGAAGAAGATCTCCTTGGCATGATCGGCGATGTCCTGGGCCTTCCAGCCCGAGTGCGGCGGTTTCCAGCCTTCCATTTCCATCATCCGCATTTCGCGCACGCCGCGGAGCCCGGACACGCCCAGCACCTTGCCGGTCTGGTCACCCGACAAGTCGCTGACCATGTATAGCACGGCCGGCGCGATGCCGTCCGGCCCCAGCGCCGCCGAGGGGTTCTCCTTATAGCGGGGCAGGTCTGCGGTCATGCGGGTCAACGCGCCCGGGGCCAGCGTCCAGATCCGGATGTTGTACTTGCGGCCCTCGATCGCCAGCACGTTGGACAGGCCCCAGATGCCGCCCTTGGCCGCGCCGTAGTTGGTCTGGCCGAAATTGCCGATCAGCCCTGATGTCGAGGAGGTGTTGACGATGACACCGCCGCCGTTTTCCCGCATCCAGCGAAACACCGGCATGGTGCAACAAAAGGTACCCTTCAGATGCACCTTGATGACCTTGTCCCAGTCGGCCTCGCTGGCCTTGGCGAAGGTCTGGTCGCGCAAGATGCCGGCATTGTTGACGAGGATTTCGGCGCGGCCGAAATGCCTGATGGCGTCGTCGAACACCGACTGGCCGCCCTCCATGGTGGAGATGTCGGCGCCGTTGGCGACCGCCTTGCCGCCCTCGGCCTTGATCGCGTCCACCACGAGCTGTGCCATCGACTTGTCGGCGCCGGAGCCGTCGCGGGGGCCGCCGAGATCGTTGACGACGACGGATGCCCCTTCCCGCGCGAACAGCTTCGCATAGGCCTCACCGAGCCCGCCGCCCGCACCGGTGATCAGCGCAACCTTGCCGTCGAGTAGTCCCATGGTGGCTTCTCCCTGTTTTATTATTGTCATTCCGGGACAGCGCGCAGCGCTGAACCCGGAATCCAGAGGTTGTCGCACGAGATTCCGGGTTCGCGCTTCGCGCGCCCCGGAATGACAGCGAAAACTAACCCAGCACCGTCCTGCCGTTCTTGATCACCGTGACGCCACGCGACTTCACCTTGGCTTCGAACGAGATCACGTTGCCGTCCTTCCAGAGGTCCATGGTCACGGTCTCGCCGGGATAGACCGGGGACGAGAACCGCGCCACGTGCTGGCGGAAGGCGCTGGCGTCATAGTCGGCGTAGGTCTGGAGCACACCGCGGCAGGTGATGCCGTAGGTGCACATGCCGTGCAGGATCGGACGCGGGAAGCCGGCTTTCTTCGCAAACTCGGGATCGGAGTGCAGCGGGTTGCGGTCGCCGCACAGGCGATAGACCAGTGCCTGGTCGGGACGCGTCGTGATGTCGATGGTCTTGTCGGGGCTGCGCGAGGGGATCTTGTGCGGATCGGGCTGGGTCAGGTTCGGGCCGCCAAAACCGCCATCGCCGCGGGCGAAGCGCGAGGCCACCAGCGTTGCGAGCTTCTCGCCCTTCTCGTTCTTCAGCACGGTCTGGTGGCTGATGACGACGCCCTTGTCCTTGCCCTTGTCGTAGACCTCGAGCACCGTGGAGTCGGCGGTGATGTGCGCGGCCACCGGCAGCGGCTGGTGAAAGGTGATGTCGCGCTCGCCATCGACCACCATCACGCGGTTGAGGTTCATCTCGCCCGGCCCCGATCCCCACGCCGCGACGGAGGCGAAGGTCGGCACCACCTTCAGCGGCCGCGGCGTCAGCGTGCCCTCGTTGACGAAGGCGAGCTCGTTCTCGTCCATCGGATCGGCACCGAGGCCGATGCCGTAGGCGTAGAGCATCACCTCGCGATCGCTGTAGGCGTATTTCTGGCCGATGTTTTTCAGGCCTTTGAGTTCTTCGTATCTGGCGGACATCTTGTTTGTTTCCTCCCCGGTGGTTCTCATCCTCATGGTGAGGAGGCGCTCTTGCGCCGTCTCGAACCATGAGGATGCCCGAAACGCTTCTTTGCCGTGGCCATCCTTCGAGACGCTTGCTTCGCAAGCTCCTCAGGATGAGGACCGTCCTAGACCGGCGTGAAGAACGGCAGCGGCGCGCCGTCGGTCGGCTTGAACACAACCTTCACCTTCTGGCCGATCTTCAGCTTCTCGAGATCGCAATCGACGAAGTTGGTCTGCACCGACGGGCCTTCCTTCAGCGTGACGTAGCCGATGGCGTAGGGGCCGGTCGGCGACTTCCGCATCAGGCTCCAGGTGTAGATCGTGCCCTCGCCCGAAGCCTCCTCCCACACCGTCTTGTCGGAGTAGCAGAACGGGCAGATCGAGCGCGGGAAGTAGTGCGCTTCGCCGCAGGCCGTGCAGCGCTTGATCATGAACTTGCCCTGCTTGGCGGCGTCCCAGAACGCAGCGGTCTCGGGGTTCGTTACGGGAGCCGGATATTTCTTGGCTTCGCTCATCACACGCGCTCCAGAATGGCCGTCGAGGCGGCGTGGCGAACGCCCAAAAGGCCGCCGGTGCCGTGGGCGATGGCAAGATCGCAGTTCTTGACCTGCACCTTCGGATGCGCCTCGCCGCGCAGCTGCCTGACGGCCTCGATGATCTTGGTCATGCCACCGCGGTTGACGGGATGGTTACTGCAGAGGCCGCCGCCGTCGGTGTTGAACGGCAGCTTGCCGACGCCCGAGATCAGATTGCCGTCGGCGACGAACTTGCCGCCCTCGCCCTTCTTGCAGAAGCCGAGGTCCTCGAGCTGCATCAGCACGGTGATAGTGAAGCTGTCGTAGATCGAGGCGTATTTGATGTCCTTCGGCGTGATGCCGGCTTCGTCGAACGCGCGCGGGCCGGACCAGATTCCCGCGGAGTAAGTGAGATCGAGATCCTTGCCGCCGCGCGGGCCCTTCATCGCCTCGCCATGGCCGATCAGCTTGACCAGCGGCTTCTTCAGGCTCCTGGCGATCTCCGGCGACGTCACGATCAGCGCGCCGCCGCCGTCGGAGACGACGCAGCAATCCATGCGGTGCAAGGGATCGGAGATCATCGGCGAGTTCAAGACGTCCTCGACGGTGACGACGTCCTTCAGCATCGCATGCGGATTGTACTGCGCGTGGTGCGAGGCCGCGACCTTGATCCAGGCGAGCTGCTCGGAGGTGGTGCCATAGTCGTGCATATGGCGCATGGCACACATGCCATAGGCATTGTGCGTGGTCGCGCCGTAAGCGGATTCAAAATCAACTTCGGCGCCCGCCGCGCGCGGCGGCATCGCGCCGGTGCGCGGCTTGCCGGCCAGCGTGATCAGCGCGATCGAGCACTTGCCCGCGGCAATTGCTTCAGCGGCATGGCCGAGATGGATAATGTAGGAACAGCCGCCGGTCTCCGTGGAATCGACGTGACGGAGCTTCTTGGTGTTCAGGCCGAGATAGTCGACCATCGGCCAGGCGCCGCCCGGCGCGTCGCCCGCGCAGAAATAGCCGTCGACATCGTCCTTGCTGAGCCCGGCATCCTCGATCGCGCCCTTGGCGACCTCGGCATGGAGCTGGGCGGTGGATTTGTCCGGCGCATGCCGGGTCGGGTGTTCGTAAATCCCGGCAATGTAGGCCTTGCCCTTGATGGTCAAACTCAGGTCTCCGCTCGCGTTTCTTCTTGGCTCTTTTTTCTGAACCGCGGTGGCCAGCTTGGCAAGCGCGGAAATATTCCGTCGGGCGAGAGACTAGCGGGTTGGCGCAAGTGGGGTCTAATCTCGCCTGCCTCCGCATCGTCATTGCGAGCGCAGCGAAGCAATCCAGGAGTCTATCCGCGGATGCATTTCTGGATTGCTTCGCTGCGCTCGCAACGACGGATGCGACAGGCGAGATCGTAATGGTGTTTTGCCCGACGGAGCAAACGATTTTCTTTTTTCGCGAAAACAACCCCATGCACAGTAGGATGGTGGCTGATTTCAAGGAGAAAACCGTAGGGTGGGTTAGCCGAAGGCGTAACCCACCTCTTTAGCTTCCAAGGAGGCAGAAGTGGTGGGTTACGCTATCGCTAACCCACCCTACGCACTGCGTTCGCGTCGAAACCACCCTACTCCGCCGCGATCTGCCTTGGCGCGGGCGGCGGGCTCGCCAAGTCCGCGGCGAGCTGGGCGTAGCGGGCCTTGGCGTCAGTGACGGCCTTTTCCTTCACCGGGCCGTAGCCGCGGATACGGTCGGGCAGCGAGAGCAACTCCACCGCGGTGTCGATCGTGAGCGGCGACAAAAGGCCGAGGACGGTGGCGACGTCCTTCTCGTAGCCGGCGATCAGATCGCGCTCGAGCTTGCGGTCGGCGCTGCGGCCGAAGATGTCGAGCGGCGTGCCGCGCAGGAACTTGAACTTCGCCAGCACGCGGAAGACCTTCAGCATCCACGGGCCGAAGGCACGCTTCTTCGGGCGGCCGAGCGCATCGACGCCAGACGCCAGGATCGGCGGCGCGAGATTGAAGCTGAACTTGAAATCGCCCTCGAACTGGTCGCGGAGCTGCTGCTCGAAGGCGCCGTCGGTAAAGAGGCGCGCGACCTCGTATTCGTCCTTGTAGGCCAGGAGCTTGGCATAGTTCACCGCGACCGCGCGCGGCAGTGCGTCGTCATAGCCACCTTGCCTCGCGGCATCGCGAACCTGGTCGACCAGCTTGCGATAGCGTTTTGCCAGGCGGCCGTTCTGATAGGCGGTCAGGTGCTTGGCACGATGCTCGATGACCTCGTCCAACGTCATTGCATCCAGCGCCTTCGGCGCAACGACCTCGTCCGTGCCCTTCAGCATGCCCGCAAGACGCTGGGGATCGGCGACCGCGAGACGGCCGAGGCGGAAGGCTTCCTTGTTCATCTTGATCGAGACGCCGTTGACCTCGATCGCCTGCTCGATCGACTCCGCCGAGAGCGGCAGCAGCCCCTTCTGATAGGCATAGCCCATCATCATCATGTTGGTGGCGATGCTGTCGCCGAGGAGCTGCTCGGCCGGCTTGGTGAAGTCGAAGAACGCCGAGTCCTTGTGGAGGGCCGTTTCCAGCAGCCCGTTCAGCTTGCGGGTCTGGAAGTTGAAATCGCGGTTGAGGACAAAGTCGGCGGTGGGAATGACGTGGCTGTTGATGACGCCGCGGGTGCGGCTGGTGTCGCAGAGCGAGATCGTGTCCTTGGCGACCGCAACCACCTCGTCGGCAGCGAGCACGAGATCGGCCGTGCCGGTGACGATGCGCGAGCAGGTTACCTCGGCCGGATGATCGGACAGGCGGACGTGGCTCAGCACCGCCCCGCCCTTCTGCGCGAGGCCCGACATGTCGAGGATCATCGAGGCCTTGCCCTCGATGTGGGCGGCCATGCCGAGCAGCGCGCCGATGGTCAACACGCCGGTGCCGCCGACACCGCCGACGGCGATGTTGTAGGGCTTGTCCAGCGTCGGACGCGAGGCGGGCTCCGGCAGCGCGCCGATCTCTTCAAGCTCGGCCGGCGCACGGTGGCGCGTCGCGCCGCCGTCGACGGTGACGAAGGACGGGCAGAACCCCTTCACGCAGGAATAGTCCTTGTTGCAGGACGACTGGTTGATGGCGCGCTTGCGGCCGAACTCGGTCTCCAGCGGCTCGACCGAGATGCAGTTCGACTGCACCGAGCAGTCGCCGCAGCCTTCGCAGACGGCGGGGTTGATCATGACGCGGCGCGCCGGATCCTCCATCAGGCCGCGCTTGCGGCGGCGGCGCTTTTCGGCGGCGCAGGTCTGCACGAAGACGATCGCCGAGGTGCCCTTGTACTCGCGGCACATCTTCATGACGCTGTCGAGTTCGTCGCGGTGATACTTCTTCACGCCGGGCGCGATGGTGTCGGCGGGATAAGTGTCGGGCGCTTCCGAGACCAGATAGATCTCGCGGATGCCCTCGGCGTGGAGCTGGAAGGTGATCTGCTGCGGCGAGAGATCGCCGTCATGGCGCTGACCGCCGGTCATGGCGACGGCGTCGTTGTAGAGGATCTTGTAGGTGATGTTGGTCTTGGAGGCGACCGCCTGGCGAATGGCGAGCAGACCGGAGTGGAAATAGGTGCCATCGCCGAGATTGGCGAAGATGTGGTTCTCGTTGGTGAAGGGCGCGATGCCGACCCACGGCACGCCCTCGCCGCCCATATGGGTGAAGGTCTCGGTCGAGCGGTCCATCCACAGTGCCATGAAGTGGCAGCCGATGCCGGCGAGCGCGCGGCTGCCTTCGGGGACCTTGGTGGACGTGTTGTGGGGACAGCCGGAGCAGAAATACGGCACGCGAGAAACAGGCGCTGTCGCTTGCATCTGGGTGGCCTGACGGCCGTTGAACCAGTCGGCCTTGACGCGGAGCATCTCCGCGATCTCTGGGTTGAGATTAAGTCGGAGAAGTCGCTCAGTGATCGAGGTCGCAAGCGAGGCGACGCTGAGCTCGGCGGCGAAGGTCAGGAAGCGCTTGTCGTGCTCGTCCATCTTGCCGACGATGCGCGGGCGGACGTCATCGCGCCAGTTGAACAGCTCCTGCTTGACCTGGTTCTCGACGATCTCGCGCCGCTCTTCGATGATGAAGATCTCCTCGAGCCCGACCGCGAACTGGCGCACGCCTTCCGGCTCCAGCGGCCAGGGCATGCCGATCTTGTAGAGGCGAAGGCCGATCTTGGCGGCCACTTCCACGGTGATCCCGAGCTCGCGCAGCGCTTGCCGCACGTCCTCATAGCTCTTGCCCGACGCCATGATGCCGAAGCGCGCATTCGGCGAATCCATGGTGACGCGGTTGACCTTGTTGGCGCGCGCAAAGGCGATCGCGGCAAAGCCCTTGTAGTCCTGGAGGCGGCGGTCCTGCTCGAAGCGGTCGTCGGGCCAGCGCAGATTGAGGCCGCCGGGCGGCAGCTCGAAATCGGGCGGGATGATGAAGGGCTTCATCTCGTCGGTGAGATCGATCTCGGCGGTGGTCTCCACCGTCTCCGTGATCACCTTCATGCCGACCCAGCAGCCCGAGTAGCGCGACATCGCGATGCCGAGCAGGCCCATCTCGATCATCTCGTGGATGCTTGACGGGTAGAGATACGGCATCAGCGCCGACATGAAGGCGTGGTCGGACTGATGCGGGACAGTCGAGGATTTTGCGCCGTGGTCGTCGCCGGCGAGGCACAGCACACCGCCGTTCTTGGCCGAGCCCGCGGCATTGCCGTGGCGGAACACGTCGCCGCAGCGATCGACGCCGGGACCCTTGCCGTACCAGATGCCGACCACACCGTCATACTTGGCGCCGGGCGAGAGGTTGAGCTGCTGCGAGCCCCAGACGGCGGTCGCGGCCAGGTCCTCGTTCACGCCCGGCTGGAACTTGATGTTGTACTGCTCGAGATGCTTTCGCGCCGCAAAGAGCTGCTGGTCATAGCCGCCGAGCGGCGAGCCGCGATAGCCGGAGATGAAGCCCGCGGTGTTGAGGCCATTGGCGCGGTCGCGCCGGATCTGGGCCATGGGCAGGCGAACCAGGGCCTGGATGCCCGTGGTGAAGACGTGTCCGGTGTCCTGGGTGTATTTTTGATCGAGACTGATCGGACCCTGGTTGATGCCCATGCTGTCCTCTTTCCACGCCCTGTTCAGGTCTTTGTCACTTAACGTCGCTTAAGCCGTTGCCTGCCCGTTGTTTTTAGCTAGGGCGCGCCGACCGTCTCCGACACTCTATGTCGGATATTTAACGCTCCGCACCACAAATCTGGACCAAAGGGAGCGCCGGGTAAAAATCGCAATTTCGTGGCTGCAAAGGCGTCCGGCATTTTCAATTTGTGTCACGATACCCCCGCCGTCGCGAAATGAATTGACGCCCCGTTCACGCAGGCGACGTCGAATGGTCGCAGGAGAGGCTTTCGATGCGGACGATTCTGGCTGGCCTGGCTGTTGTGGGTTTGGCGTTGTGCAGTGCGGTTGCGAGCACGGTCCGTGCCGCCGAGCCGTCGCCGGAGCTGGTCGCCTACGGCAAGACGCTGGTCGAGGCTGGTGACTGCGCGGGCTGCCACACCGCCGATCCGGCAAAGCCGTTCGCAGGCGGAAAGCGCATCGATACGCCCTTCGGCGCGATCTATGCGCCGAACCTGACGCCCGACCGGGACACCGGGATCGGCGGCTGGGCGGATGCCGATTTCACCCGCGCCCTCCGCTATGGCGTCGCGCCTGACGGCTCGAACTACTATCCGGCCTTCCCCTATCCCTATTTCACGAAGATGACGAAGGACGACACGCTGGCGATCCGCGCCTATCTCGGCACGCTGGCGCCCGTCGTAAGCCGCAACAAGTCGCCGGAGCTGCGCTGGCCGTTCGGTCATCGCGGCCTGATGCGGATCTGGAACACCATGTTTTTCAAGCCCGGCCTGTTCGAGCCGGACCAGAGCCAGAGCGCGGCCTGGAATCGCGGCGGCTATCTGGTCACCGGGCTCAGCCATTGCGGCGCCTGCCATACGCCGAAGAACTATTTTGGCGCGGACAAGCAGGCGCAGGCATTGTCCGGCAACGAGGTCGGCGGCTGGTACGCCCCAAGGCTCGATGGCGCGCCCCGCACCGGGCTGAAGTCGTGGAGCGTCGAGGACATCGCCGAATATCTGCAGAGCGGCCGCAATGCCAAAAGCCATGCCGACGGGTTGATGGCGGAGGTGGTCGTCAGCTCGACCTCGAAGATGAGCGACGCCGATGTGCGCGCGATCGCGGTCTACCTCAAGAGCCTGCCGCCGGCGCGGCGTGAGACGATCGTGACGCCGCCCGATGAGGCCACGATGAAGGCCGGCCAGGCGGTCTACGCAAAATTCTGCATCGCCTGCCACGAAGCCGACGGCACAGGTAGCCCGCGCATCTACCCGCCGCTGCCCGCCAACGCGCTGCTGCAATCGGTCAATCCGTCCTCGACCTTGCGCATCACCCTCGACGGCGCCCACACCGTGACGACGCCGCGCGCGCCCAACACCGGCGAGATGCCGGCCTATGCCAAGCAATTGTCCGACGAGGAGATCGCGGCGGTGGCCAACTACATCCGCAACTCCTGGGGCAATTCGGGCCCGCTGGTGACGCCGGCGCAGGTGGCGAAGGCGCGGAAGCAGCCGTAGCCAGTTCTCTCCCCGTCATTGCGAGCGCAGCGAAGCAATCCAGAGTCCCTCCGCGGAAAGATTTCTGGATTGCTTCGCTGCGCTCGCAATGACGAGGTGGATGGCGCTACCGCTCATCCCCCGTGAACACGAATTTCGGCATCTCCCATTTGTAGCGCACCGCGAGCAGGCGGAAGCTGATGCCGAGGATGAAGGTCAAGATCGTCCAGAGTTCGGCGTTGATGCTGAGGCCGAAGGCGGTCGCATAGAACAGGCCGGTCACGACCGAGACGCTGGCGTAGAGCTCGGAGCGGAACAGCAGCGGTACGTCGTTGCAGAGCACGTCGCGCAACACGCCGCCGGCGCAGCCCGTCACCATGCCCGAGACGATGACGATCGGCAGCGAGACATCCATCTGCCAGGCGATGTCGCAACCGGTCATGGTGAAGACGACGAGGCCGATGGCATCGAGCACGATGAAGGCGAACTGAAGCCGGTGCACGAGGCGCGCGACCAGGATGGTCAGCAGCGCTGCAGCGCCGGGAAGCACGAGATAGATCGGGTTCGCGACCCAGGCCAGCGGATAGTGACCGAGGAACAGGTCGCGCAGCGTGCCACCGCCGAGCGCGGTGATGCTGCCGAGCATGCAGACACCGACATAGTCCATGCTGCGCCGCCCCGCAGCTAGCGCCGCGGTCATGCCCTGCGCCGTCAAGGCAACAAACGCCAGAAGATGCAGCACGCTATCGCTTGGCGGCAGGCTCCACATCGCTCTGTTCCCTTATTCCCGCCGTGGAACTTACGTCCGCGGTTCCAGGATGAACAAGAGGTTCATCCGGGATGAACAAGGGTTCATCCGGAATTAACAGGTTCCCGATTCCCGACGCGGGGGCAACATGCGACGAAAGCATCAGAGGGGCGGAACAGAATCTCGCATCTATGGGTTGTCCAGCCGCCATAATCGAGGAGACCCAATCGATGGCTGACGAGCGTTTTCCCAACGATCCGTATCGCCCGAATCTCGCCGATGATGAGTATCTCCGTGCGGCGCGACGGGATGCCGACCTTCAGGCCGACCCCGAGCTGGGCGAAGGCCCCGCCTCCAGCGGCAAGGTCGCACTGTTTGCCGTGGCTGTCGCCCTGGTGCTGGGCGCCGTGTTCTACGGCCTGAACAACACGACCACGGGCAACCAGGCGAGCAATGAGCCGGCGACGAAGACCGCCCAGCAGGCTCCGCCGACCAATCCAACGGCGCCTCCCGGCATGCGCGACGTGACGCCGCGCAACAATGCCGCGCCGGGCGTGACCACGGGTGCTGCGCCGAGCAAGCCGGCCGCGCCGGATCCGGCCGCTCCGTCTGACGGCGGCAAGTCGCAGTAACTTCGCGAATGTCGTCGCGTAACACACAACTGTCATCGCCCGCGAAGGCGGGCGATCCAGTACTCCGAGACGGTCGTGGTTGAGTAGATAAGCCGCGGCGTACTGGATGCCCCGCTTTCGCGGGGCGTGACACCGAGAGGATGAGAAAGCGGCGGGACCTAACATCCCGCCGCTCTTTCATCTGTATAGTTATGCTTCTAGCCGAACATCTTGTTGAGCTCGCCGCCGGGATAGCCGCTGCCGAGCTCGGTGAACGTCCCCTTCTCCGCCATCTCCTTTGCCGCGCGCATGAAGCCGCCCCAGGCGGCGCGGGCGAGCGAGCCGCCGACGCTGATCCGGCGCACGCCGAGATCTTCGGCCTCCTGCAACGATAGGCCGGAGCCGCCGATCAAGAGGTTGAACGGCTTTGGTGCGACAGCCTTCACCACCGCGGCGATGTCCTCGCGGCTCTTCAGGCCCGGCGCGTAGAGGCAGTCGGCACCGGCATCCGCGTAGGCGGTGAGCCGGTCGATGACGAGCTTGAGATCGGTCACGCCCCACAGATATGCCTCGCAGCGGCCGACCAGCAGCGTGCCGCTGTCGCCGATCGCCTTGCGCGAGGCCCTGATGCGCTCGACCGCGAGCGCGCGATCGTAGAGCGGCTTGTCCTTGTCACCGGTGGAATCCTCGATCGACAGCCCGGCGACGCCGGTGCGCACACCGCGCTCGACATTGTCGGCGACCTTGTCGGGCTCGACCGCAAAGCCGCCCTCGAAATCCGCATTCACGGGAATGTCGACCGCCGAGCTCAATGCTGCCAGATGCTGACAGACGTCCTCGACGGTGACGTGATTGTCGGCCTTGCCGATGGTCCATGCAAAGCCCGCGCTCGATGACGCTATCGCCTTGAAACCGAGATGCTGCAACGCCTTGGCGCTGCCGACATCGACCGGATTGGGCAGAATGAAGCAGCCGCTCTCGTGCATCTTCCTGAAGGTTGCGCGCTTGTCCGCGGTCGTCACGTGCATGTTTCTCTCCCTTGTTGGCCGCGCAGACATAGGCACGCATTCGGGGCAGCGCCAGTGCGCGCCCCGAGCGCGCTAGTGCGCGTCGTGCACTGCGCGGCTGTCTTTCGGCGCCTCGTCGCGATCATTCATGCCGTAGTCCCTGACGACGCTGGCGATGCGCAGGCGATAGTCGGCAAAGATCTGTGCCCTGCCCCTGGCCTGGGTGCGGCGATGCTCCATCGTGTTGCGCCAGGCCTGCACGGCCGCCTCATCCCGCCAGAACGACACCGACAGGATCTTGCCCTTCTCGGTCAGGCTCTCGAAGCGCTCGACCGAGATGAAGCCGTCGATGGTTTGCAGGATCGGCTTCAGATCGGCTGCAAGGTCGAAATATGTCTGGCGATGCTCGGGCTTGGGCCAGACCTCGAAGATCACGGCGATCATGGGCGTCTCCTGCTGACAGTGTCGTGGCCTACAATACCACCTTGCGCAGGAAGGTGCGCTCTTCCGCGAGGATGAACTTGTGTTCCTCGGCGAAATGGAAATTCGCCATGCCTTCCGCATCCTGGCGCAGCCGGGCGCGATAGGCCTCATAGGCGGCCAGGCTCTCGAAGGTGATCAGCGCGAAGGCGATGTTGTTGGTGCCCTCGTGCGGCATGAAATAGCCGATCAGATCGCCGCCGCATTTCGGGATGATGGTGAGCCAGCGCTTTGAATATTCCTCGAACTGCGCGCGCTTGAAGGGATCGAGCTGGTAGCGGATGAAGACGGTGACGGACATGTGAGGCTCCTGTGTTTCCACATCGTCATTGCGAGCGCAGCGAAGCAATCCAGGTTGTCGGCTCCTCATCCTGAGGAGCGCGGAACGCGCGTCTCGAAGGATGAAGGCCCCGCCGGTGGCCTCGCCCTTCGAGACGCGCGCAAGGGCGCGCTCCTCAGGGTGAGGATCGGGCTTCCGATTTTGCTTCGTCATTCGTTCGCAACGACGATGTGGCAACACGCTACGCGCTTGCCCGACTGCAATGCTTCGGCTACCATCGAAGCATGAAATCAGGACCCGACATCGCCATGGTTGCCGCGCTGGTTGGCGACCCCGCCCGCGCCAACATGCTCACGGCGCTGATGAACGGACGCGCGCTGACCGCGAGCGAGCTGGCGCAGGAGGCCGGCATCACGCCGCAGACCGCAAGCTCGCATCTGGCCAAGCTCGAGGCCGGCGGGCTGGTCGAGCCGGAGAAGCAGGGCCGCCACCGCTACTATCGCCTCACCGACGACGACGTAGCCGGCGTGCTCGAAGGCCTTGCGGGGCTCGCCGCGCGCACCGGCCACATGCGCGTGCGCACCGGGCCGAAGGATCCGGCGCTGCGGCGCGCGCGCATCTGCTACGATCATCTCGCCGGCGATCTCGGCGTGCAGATGCTCGACACCATGCGCGAGAGAAACCTGGTCAAGCAGAAGAAGCAGGACATCGAGCTGACCGCCGAGGGTGAGCGCTTCCTCGCCAAACATTTGCAGATCTCGCCGGACATGCTCGCCCATCCGCGGCGGCCGGTGTGCAAGGCCTGCCTCGACTGGAGCGAGCGGCGCCACCATCTCGCCGGCACGCTGGGCGCCACCATGATGCAGCGCTTCACCGAACTGAAATGGGCCGCGCGCGACGCCACGCCCGGCAGCCGCGTGGTGAATTTCACCCGCACCGGCGAGAAGCAGTTTGCGGCGCTGTTCGGAAATGGGAAGGACTGATCACGCCAAGTGCGTGAGATCGCACGTTTGCGTGTGAACCACGGCTTCCGTCATGGCCGGGCTTGACCCGGCCATCCATCGCTTTAAGCGCAGTGTCGTTCCGGGCGATGCGAAGCATCGAACCTGGAACCTCGAGATTCCGGGTTCGCGTCTTCGACGCGCCCCGAAATGACGGCTCCAATTACGAGATCTTCATGAACCGCTTCCTCCCGGCCGCGCTTGCCGCCGCCCTTCTCGCCGCTCCTCTCGCCTCTCACGCCGCCAACACCACTCCGCGCGAGCCCTATGGGATCGCGCTCGAGGGCTTTGCCTATCCCTATCCCGTGCACCTGCTGCCTGTTGTCAACGACGGCGAGCAGCTCGCCATGGCCTATATGGACGTCGCGCCTCAGCAGCCGAACGGCCGCACCGTGGTGCTGCTGCACGGGCGCAATTTCCCGTCGAGCTACTGGGCGCCCGTCATCAGGATGCTGAGCGAAGCCGGTTTCCGCGTCGTGGTGCCCGACCAGATCGGCTTCGGCAAATCCTCCAAGCCGGCGGGCGAACTGCATTTCGACACGCTGGCGCGCAACACCATCGCGCTGCTCGACCATCTCAAGATCGACAAGGCCGAGATCGTCGCCCATTCGCTCGGCGGCATGCTGGGCGTGCGCATCGCCCGCGCCTATCCCGACAGAATAGCCCATCTCGTGCTGACCGCGCCGATCGGGCTGGAAGACTATCGCCTCTACGTGCCGCCGACGCCGACCGAGAAGATCATCGAGAGCGAAGACAAGCTCACGGCCGAGGGCTATCGCAAGCAGCTCCAGACCAACTACGCGATCAAGCTGCCGCCGGATCAGATCACGCCCTTCATCGACGCCCGCTTCAACATCAAGGGTAGCCCCGACTATCCGCGCTGGCTGCGCGCCTTCGTCAGCTCCGGCCAGATGATCTATCGCGAGCCGGTCGCGCACGAGGTCGCGCTCGTTTCCGAGCCGACGCTGTTCATCATGGGCGCCGACGACCACAACGCACCGGGCCGGCCGAACGCACCGGAGGCGCTGCGCGCGAAGATGGGACAGAACGCCGAGCTCGCGAAGGCGCTCGCCGCGAAGATGCCGAATGCGCGGGCCGAGGTGATCCCCGACACCGGCCATCTCGTCTTCCTGGAAGCGCCGGAGAAGTACCGGGAGCTGGTGCTCGGCTTTCTCGGCCGCTAGCGACGCCGGCGTGTCGCCTGGAGCAGGATGCGGGCAGTGTTCATGCCGCATTCAGGTCATGACTGACAGATTTGGATCGCGACGTGTCGGCACGTGTCTCCCAAATTTAACGTGTCGAATCGTGTCTTTTGATTCATTGTGCGCCGCGAGCGCCAGCCCCTTAAGACCTGCCCCCAAGAATCTCCCCCCAAGGACGAGAAGGAAGATCAGATGAAATATCTCTTCGCCGCCGTGATGCTCGCCAGCGCGGTCGTTGGTTTCAGCGAGGCGGCCAGCGCCGCGGAGGGCTGTGGTCCCGGCTGGTATCGTGGCCGCTATGGCAACTGCCGTCCGATGGGCGGGCGTCCGCCGGTCGTGGTCGTGGCGCCCCGCCCCGCGCCGGTCGTCGTCGTGCGTCCGCGCGGGTGCCCCTATGGCCTGCGCTGGTACGCCGGCCGCTGCCGTCCGTTCTGATCCCGCATTTTCGCATTGCGAAATGGCCGCGCGGCGAAAGCCTGCGCGGCCTTTTTCCGTTGAGCGACCTCCAGCACATTGACTTGCAGGAGCCAGAATCAAAACGGGGACCGCGAACCGCGATCCCCGTCCGGATTTCGATTGCCGAGCGCTTACCAGTAGCGGCGATGCCAGCGCCGGCGGCGCCAGCCCCAGTGCCTGTGACGCCAGCCCCAGTGTCTGTGGCCCCAGCCCCGGTGGCGACCGTGCCAGTGCACCTGCTCGGGCTTGAGCCGTGCGGCTTCATCGCTGGTGGTGACGGCGGGATGAGCGTCCGGGTTGCCCTGCGGCAGGCGGGAATCACCGAGCGGCTGCGGCGCCAGTGGCGCGGCCTGTGCGGCGGCGGTGAACGCAGCGGCACCCGCTGCGGCACCGAATGCGAGTTTCAGAAAATTGCGGCGTTCCATGTCATCTTCCTCTCGGGCAAGCGTTGATGATGCCGAGCAAGTGTCGGGCCCGCGATATGAACTGTGGCTGAATCGAGCGTTCAGATTCGTTGCATAGGTGACAGGAGAGCCTGTGACCGTAGCCTGGATGGAGCGCAGCGCAATCCGGGATTCCTGCCTCGGGCGAAGACCCCGGATTACGCTGACGCTCCATCCGGGCTACGCGCCGGCGCCTACTTCGCAAACTCCTGCGCCAGCACCAGCGTCTCGCGCGTGCGCGTCACCTCGGGCCAGTCGCGGTTGAAATCGGCGACGAGCTTTTTCAGCGCGTCACCTTTCAGCATCGCCGCGAGCTTGGCCTCGTCGTCAAACTGATACATCGCCTGGTGCAGCGAGGGATCGTCGGGGCTCCAGAAGCGCCAGGCTTTGCTCACGCCGAACGCCTTGACCGCATCGGGCACATGCTCGGTCTCATACCATTTGTCGAAGGCGGCACGCTTGCTCGCGTCGGTGACGGTGGCACGGACAAGGAAGAAGGCTGACGGCATCGGGTTTCCTCCCTGTTATTTGGCATGAGACTAGCCATTCATGTCGCCGGCGACAAAAAGAGTTGGCACCGGTGTCGGAACGCACACCCCTCGCCCGTCCTATGCCTGGACAGCACACGGAGACACTGCATGGCCGCCCTCACCCTCACCACCTTCGACTGGGTTCCCGAGATGCCCAGGGGTTTCGTCCGCGACCTTCGCGTGCGCTGGGCGCTCGAAGAGGCCGCGTTGCCCTATCGTGTCGCGAGCGTGCCGTTCGGCCCGCGGGACGCCGCGCATTTCGCGCACCAGCCCTTCGGCCAGGTGCCGTGGCTGACCGACGGCGACCTCTCGATCTTCGAGAGCGGCTGCATCTGGGTGAGCGCAGCGCGAAGCTGATGCCGACCGACCCGCACGGCCGCACCAGGGCGATGGAGTGGGTGCTCGCTGCGCTCAATTCGGTGGAGATGCCGGCCCTGCCCTGGACGATGTTCAAGTTCACCGGCAGTGACGATGGCTCACCTGCCGTGAAGTTCGTCGACGACTTCCTCAAGCTCCGCCTCAAGCACATGGAGACGGTGCTGGCCGGCCGCGAATGGTTGGCGGGGCCCTTTTCCGTCGCCGACATCCTGATGTCGGACGTGCTGCGCGTCGTCGATCGCTTCGATGGGTTGGCGGCACATCCGGCCTGCCGCGCCTACGTCGCGCGCGCCACGGCCCGCCCGGCCTTCGCCAAGGCGCACGCCGACCAGATGGCGCATTTCGCTGCGGCGGATAAGGCGCGCTAACGCAGACGGATTAGCGAAGCGCAATCCGCCAATGTCCGCCTCAACAAAATTGGTGGGTTGCGCCCGGCGAACTGCACTTCGCGCAGTCGCAAGGCTCACCCACCCTACGCGCTCAACCTGTTCCACCCTGGCTTCTAGTTTTGCGAACGCGTAAAGGGGACAAAACGCACGAGAGCGACGCCGCGCGTCGTCGTCTTGCCGGGGGCGATTTTTTCGACGACTGTGAGCTGCTGAGTGGTGTAACCGGGTCCCAACGGCATGACGAGACGGCCACCCACTTTGAGCTGCTCAATCAGCGGCGACGGTGGCTGCCCGAGCGCGGCAGTCACGACGATGGCGTCAAAAGGACCGCATTCGGGCCAGCCGTCGTAGCCGTCGCCAAGCCTGACGCTCACGTTGTCATACGCGAGGTCTCTTAGTCTTTTCGCGGCGGTCTCGGCCAATTGCGGGATGATCTCGATGCTGCAGACCTTTCGTGCGAGCTGCGCAAGGATGGCGGCCTGGTAGCCCGAACCGGTACCGACTTCGAGCACAACGTGATCGGGCGCGACCTCGGCCAACTGGGTCATCAAGGCCACAATGTACGGCTGCGATATGGTCTGGCCGAGGCCGATTGGTATCGGTCTATCGGCGTATGCGATAGAGCAAGATTGCTCAGGGATGAACAGGTGGCGTTTCGTTTGCGCCATGGCCTCAAGGACCTTCTCCGACAGGCCTTGCTGTCCCAAAACACCGGCAGCGGACCGGGCGTAGGCCCGGATGGTCTCGACCATGGCGGCGCGTTCGCGGTCGCATTGTGCGTCCTGTGCGGTCGCTTCCCACGCGACGACACCCATGGCGAACACGAGCAGTGGCAAGACCTTCATGATCGTGCGCCTCCAAGAGGGACACAATTCACGTCGACCGTTTGAGCGCTAACCCTGCGCGTAAGATCCGACCTCGCCCCGCAAGCGAGGCGAGGTTTGCTTAAGCTCAGGTGCCCTCGAACTTGAACGACACGTTGAGTTTAGCGCGATAGGCCTCTACTTTTCCTTTGGCGTCCAGCTGAATATCGAGCTTGACGACCTCTGCGACACGAAGGTCACGAAGAGATTTTGCAGCCTGCTCGACCGCGTTGGCGGCGGCCTTTTCCCAGGAATCGCTGCTGGTGCCGATCAGCTCTATGACCTTGTAGACGCTCTCAGGCATGTCGTCCTCCCGTTCGGTATGAAGCAGGAAGCAGGTGCTCCCTGCCACAGTCGAGCCTAGCACGATATCGGCGCTGAAAGGACGCCACGATCGCAGAGCGCACCAAGGTCCATCGAGACTAAGCCCGCGTCGCAACAACGTCGCGGTAGCCCGTTAGCCCGTATTCCTGACCGCTTCAGCTAGCATGGCGTAAAGCTGGTGCTTGCTGAATTCCTTGGGCTGCTTGTTTGGCGTCTTCCGCGACACCTTCTTGGCTGCCGGTTGGGCACAGGCAACCAACAACGCCGGCTCTCGCTTCCGGACCGACCTTATCTTGGGTTTTGCTGTTGGCGGCTTGTGGCCACGCGTCAGGCCCAAGCGAGTTAGCCTGCCGCAGACAGCGTTACGGCTGCACCCGAGACGGCGCGCGATCTGCGCGGCACTCTGTCCTTGGATCCAGAGTTTTTTGAGCAGCGCTACGTCTTTCGCATCCCAACTCATGGGAGATATTGTACGCCAACTGCCATCCACTTTTCTAGTCTTCGTCCGGCTCGCGTACGACCGCCGGTTCGTCGTCGTCCCCCTCCTCTTCTCCCTCCTCGTCCTCGTCCTCTTCATCGTCATCTGGATCCCGGGGCGGCATCTTGCTGCCCTTGATCACAAAGCGACTCCAATCCATCAAGCCGGTGGGAAATTCTTCGGGGATGTTTTGCTTCATGGTGTTGCTCCTCGGGTCTGGAGCTTGAGGGCGCCGGTGATTAATGTGCCGGGCATCTTGCGGTTTGGGTTCGACGGTCTTGTCGATGCAGGCCCGTCGCTTCGGCTGCATCCAGCCACTACAGCTTGTAGCCGATCTTTCGCAGCAGGTCTTTCCGCCACGCAATGTCCTCGTCGGTTTCGACACCCAGCGGTGAGGCGCCATCCACCACCCCGAGCACGCCGCAGCCCTGCTCCGTTTGCGCGACGATCACTTGTGTGGGGTTGGCCGTCGCGCAGTAGATGCGGCAGACCTCCGGCACCGCGCGCACCGCAGCCAGCACGTTGACTGGAAAGAATCCGTCGCCCAGGAAGATCAGGAATGTATGGCCGGCGCCGATGGCCATTGCGTTGTCGCGTGCAAGCGCGATCGCGGCTTCGTCGTTCCCCGACCAGCGCACCAGCCGCTTGCCGGAGGCCTCGCAGAAGGCCAGCCCGAAGCGGATGCCCGGAACTGCGCCCACCAGCGCCTCATGGAGGTCTTCCACAGTCTTGATGAAATGCGACTGGCCGAAGATGAAGTTGGTTGCGTCCGGCTTGACGATCGGCACCACGGTGAGTTCCATGGCTGCGCTCCTTCAAGGTCCCAACGCCGTTCATGGTAGGCCACCAGAAGGCAATTGCAAGCGGCCAGAGACGGCCGATTTCGCGCCGGAAGCCGCTGGCAGCGAAGCAAGGGACGGGCGAAGCTGGGGCAGTGAACGATGTCGGACGTGCTGCGCCTCGTCGATCACTTCGACGGGTTGACGGAGCACCCGGCCTGCCGCGCCTATGTCGCGCGCGACGGCCCGCCCGGCCTTTGCGAAGGCGCACGTCGACCAGATGGCGCATTTCGCTGCGGCGGATAAGGCGCGCGCCGGAGCGTGACGAGCCTCACATAATTAATCCGGTGCTCGCCATAGGCTCACCTCCATCGGAACGAAGCAATTTGGGACAAACTATTCCGGCGGAAGGTGACACATGGCCCGCATCGAATTTCTGAAAGAGCAGCTTGCCCGCGCAGAGAGGCTGGCAAAGGCCGTCCTCGACCAGCACACCGTGGAGCGGCTTCAGGCGTTCGCAGCCGAATGCCGCGAGGAGTTGCAGATCCTGACGCGCAAGGCTGCGGCGTGATGCGAGTGAGCGCCCACCAAGGGGCGCATCACACCAGCTTCATCGGCGCATCGGCAACCACGCGCAAGTCGATCCGGCCGATCAGCTGAGATCGAAGCGCCTCCGCATCACCGATTGCGCTCTCCGTCTGCCGCAACGTGCTGACATTCGAGCCGAGCGACACGATCCCGCCAAGCACCAGAGCGATCGATCCGAGCGCCGCGGTCTGCCCCGCACCCCACAAGCCGAGGATCGCGAACAGCAGCGCGCCCCCACCGCCGATGGCGATCTTGGACGCCAGAATGTACTTCCGGCACCGCTCGGCGATCTCGGCGAGCCGCTCGATCCGATCTTCGATCTGTGAAATCTCGTCGGTCTGATCGTCTTCGGTCATCGGATTTTGATCGAGGATGCCAAATCAGAAGCGTAGCCAGTAGCCCGCATGAGCGAAGCGACATGCGGAGCTCTTGCGTGGAAACCCGGATGTCGCTTCGCTCATCCGGGCTACTCATCCCTCACAACGGCAAATTGTCGTGCTTCTTCGCCGGCGCCTCGACCTTCTTGTCCTTGAGCATCGCCAGCGCCCTTGCGATGCGCTTGCGGGTCGAGTGCGGCATGATCACGTCGTCGATGTAGCCGCGCTCGGCGGCGATGAAGGGCGACAGGAAGCGGTCTTCGTATTCCTTCGTTCGCGCGGCGATCTTGTCGGGGTCGCCGATGTCACTGCGGAAGATGATCTCGACCGCGCCCTTGGCGCCCATCACCGCGATCTGGGCAGTCGGCCAGGCGTAGTTCATGTCGGCGCCGATCTCCTTGGAGGCCATGACGTCGAAGGCGCCGCCATAGGCCTTGCGGGTGATGATGGTGACCAGCGGCACGGTGCACTGCGAATAGGCGAACAGCAGCTTGGCGCCGTGCTTGATCAGGCCGCCATATTCCTGCGCGGTGCCCGGCAGGAAGCCCGGCACGTCCACGAAGGTGACGATCGGGATGTTGAAGGCATCGCAGAAGCGGACAAAGCGCGCCGCTTTCCGCGAGGCGTCGCTGTCGAGCACGCCCGCCAGGACCATCGGCTGGTTGGCGACGAAGCCGACGGTACGGCCGGCGATGCGGCCGAAGCCGGTGACGATGTTCTTCGCAAAGGACTCCGCGATCTCGAAGAAGTCGCCCTCGTCCACGACCTTCAGGATCAACTCCTTCATGTCGTAGGGCTTGTTCGGATTGTCGGGGATCAGCGTGTCCAGGGACATGTCGACGCGGCCGATGTCGTCGAAGCTCGGCCACTCCGGCACGCCGTCGGTGTTGTTGGACGGCAGGAAGTCGATCAGGCGCCGCATCTGGAGCAGCGTCTCGACGTCGTTCTCGAAGGCGCCATCGGCGATCGAGGAGCGCGTCGCGTGCACTGAAGCGCCGCCGAGCTCTTCGGCGGTGACGACCTCGTTGGTGACGGTCTTCACGACGTCGGGGCCGGTGACGAACATGTAGCTGGTGTTCTTCACCATGAAGATGAAGTCGGTCATCGCGGGCGAATAGACGTCACCACCGGCGCAGGGGCCCATAATGACGGAGATCTGCGGGATCACGCCGGAGGCGAGCACGTTGCGGCGGAACACATAGGAATAGCCGGCGAGCGCGGCGACGCCCTCCTGGATGCGGGCGCCGCCCGCGTCATAAAGGCCGATGATGGGCGCCCGCGCCTTCATCGCCATGTCCTGGAGTTTGGTAATTTTCAGCGCGTGCGTTTCCGAGAGCGAACCGCCGAACACCGTGAAATCCTTGGCAAAGACAAAAGTCTTGCGGCCGTTGACGGTGCCCCAGCCGGTGACGACGCCGTCGCCCGGGATCTTGTTCTTCTCCATGCCAAATTCGGTGGAGCGGTGCTCGACGAACATGTCGAACTCCTCGAACGATCCCTTGTCGAGCAGGAGCTCGATGCGCTCGCGCGCGGTCAGCTTGCCGCGGGCGTGCTGCGCCTCGATGCGCTTCTCCCCGCCGCCGAGCTTTGCGCCGGCACGACGATCTTCAAGGGCGTCCAGGATATGTTTCATTTGCTCCCGCCAGTTCTTAGCCTAAATGCGATTGCCGGGGGTTCTAACACGGCATTTTGCGGGCCGGGAAGCCGCTTTCGGGCTCGCAGGGCTGCCTTGCCGCAGCGGGAAAGCGCAAGGAATTACAGAGTTTTGCCTGGGAGGCGACGATGGACCAAGGAACGGCCGAGACCGGCACTGTGACGGGCGGTGTCAACATCCTGCTGCGGCTGGAGGGCCTGACCCTGTTCGCAGGGATGGTGATGCTCTACTGGGCCTGGGATGGGTCCTGGCTGGTGTTTGCCGTGCTCTTCTTCGTGCCCGACCTGAGCTTCCTGGCATACCTCTCCGACGCCAGGTTTGGCGCGCTGGTCTACAACGCCGCCCACAGCTACATGGCGCCGGTGGCGCTGCTGACGCTGGGCTTCGGCCTCGCCTCGCCGCTCACCCTGTCCATCGCCTTGATCTGGCTGGCCCATATCGGCATCGACCGGGCGCTGGGCTATGGCCTGAAATACTCGGCCGGGTTCGGCTTTACCCATCTCGGGCGGATTGGTCGGCAGAAGGACGCCTGATCCCGCGCGCGACCTGGCGGCGGGATGATCGATTTTGTCCGTGCTGGTCGGTTGACCCGGCGCGCCGATTCAGGCTTGCTTCGGGCTTACGATCAGGCGCCGAATGTTGCGTGAGCCCAGTCGGTACGGCGGCGGTCCTCACGTCTGACTGCAAGCATCACCTCATGTCCGCGACAGCCGTTCCCCTGCCGCCGAACTCGTCGTCCGAAACCGTCGACTTCCTGCGGCGCATGGCCAGCATGGTGTCGGGGCGGAACGGCCAGATGCTGCTGCGTGCCGCAAGCCTGATCGAGTCGCTGACGCAGCGGGCGATGTCGGCCGAGCGGCTCTATCACCAGCAGCATGAGGAGAACACACGCCATGTCGAGCTGCGCGAGGCCGCCGAGCTTGCCTCCGACGCCATGGTCGCCCAGATCGAGGCGCTGCGGGCGCAGCTTACCGAGGTGACGGCGGCTGCGGCGGCCGAGCGTGCGGCGTTCGATGCCGAGCGCGGCAAGCTGCTCGGCCTGATGCAGGATGCAGAGAGCCACATCGGCAAACTCAGCACCGAGCTGGAGACGCTACGCGCCTCCGTCGACAGCTTCAACGAGACCGTGGTCTCCGTGCCGATCGAGGTGCTGCGGCTGGCGCGGACGCAGTTCGACTATCTCTCCAGCGGCTTTGCCAGAAGCGGCGACGTGATCTCGCAGGCCATGAGCGAGATCGGCGGCTTTGCCATCGACCAGGCACTGACGACCAAGAAGACGGCCGACAAGGCCTGAAGCCGTCGCGCACCAAATTGACAGCGCGCGAGCCCGTTGTTCTACTGCAAAAAAATATCAGGGAGAATCCGATGCCGAGGGCATTCCGCGTCGCCGCCGCACTCATCGCGCTTTGCGCCTCAACCGCGCTCGCCAGCGCGCAATCCCTTCCCAAGGAAGTCGCCACCCGCGCCGAGATCTACCCGATCCCCTCGCTCACCCTCTCCGACCAGCAATTCCTCAGCGGCGATGCGGCCGCCGGCAAGCCGGTGACGGTCGCCGGCGAATTCCGCGTCGCGCAGGGCAGTGGAAAACTCCCCGTCGTGGTGCTGATGCACGGCTCCAGCGGCGTGGGCGCCACCACGGAAGCCTGGGTCCACGCCTTCAACGCCATGGGCATCTCGACCTTCGTGATCGACGGCTTCACCGGCCGCGGACTGACGGTGGTCGGACCGAACCAGGCCCTGCTCGGCCGGCTCAATCTGATCGTCGACATCTACCGCTCGCTCGAGATTTTGGCGAAGCATCCCCGCGTCGATCCTGACCGCATCGTGCTGATGGGCTTTTCGCGCGGCGGACAGGCAACGCTTTATGCGAGCCTCGACCGCTTCAACAAGCTCTGGAACAAGTCCGGCATCCAGTTCGCCGCCTACATCCCGTTCTATCCGGATTGCTCGACGAGCTACGTCGGCGATACCGAGGTCACGGCGCGCCCGATCCGCATCTTCCACGGCACGCCTGATGACTACAACCCCGTGAAGAGCTGCAAGGCCTTCGTCGAGCGGCTCAAGACCGCCGGGCGCGACGTGGTGCTGACCGAATACCCCGATAGCGCGCACGGCTTCGACAGTGGCCTGCTCGGCGTCGCCACCGTGGCTGTCTCAGCCAACGCGCAGACGGTGCGCAATTGCCAGATCAAGGAAGGCGACGGCGGCGTACTGATGAACGCCAGCACGCAAGCGCCCTTCACTTACAAGGACGCCTGCGTCGAGCTCAATCCCCATGTCGGCGGCAATCCCGCAACCGCCGCCGAGTCGCGCAAGGCCGTGGAGGAATTCTTGCAGGCGCTGTTCAAGCTGGGATGAAAGGCAGCCGGGCCCCTGTCGAGACGCCCGCTTTGCGGGCTCCTCACCATGAGGATCACGTGTGAGCCGACGGCAGCGCCCCATACTCCGTCATTGCGAGCGCAGCGAAGCAATCCAGAATCTTTTCCGCGGAGAGGCTCTGGATTGCTTCGCTGCGCTCGCAATGACGCGTGGCGAGAGGCGCGCTCGCAATGACGAGAGGAGCGCGGGACGCGCGTCTCGAACCATGAAGGCCCCGATCTCGCCCGCAAGTATCCTTCGAGACGCCCGCTGCGCGGGCTCCTCAGGATGAGGACGGAGGCTGGTGAGGCAGCAGATCAGCGCAGTTGCGCTCAGACCGCGCCGATCTCGGCAAGGCAGGCTTGCGTCAGCGGCATGCGCTCGCCGACGAGGCGCGGCTCGGTGCAGTCCATGTTGAGCGCGAACACGGTGTGCGCCTCGCCCTTCTCGGCCCAGCCGACCATCCAGCCCAGCGACGGCTCGCCGCGCTCGGCGCCCAGGAGGCCGGACTTGGCGCGGATGACGCTATCGCCGACCTTGGTCACCGGCAGGATGTCAGCGACGAGATCCTGGCTGCGCTTGGAAATCGGCAGCGCGCGCCGCCGCAGCCGGTCGACGAAATCGATCTGCTCGACCGGATCGATGCGCAAAGCGCCTGTGAGCCAGAACTGGTCGATGCCGCCGCCGATGTCGCGATTGCCATAGTCGAACAGATCGACGTACTTCTGCATGCGCTCCTGCCCGATCCGGCGCGCGATCTCCTGATAGACCGGCACCGCACTGACCGCGATCGCACTGCGCAGCGTGTGATCCTTGTTCCACGCCTCGATTCCGCGCTTCACGCCGTCCCAGGGGAACACGTCCTTGTCGGGATCTGTGACCACGCCGGTCTCCAGCGCGATCAGCGAGTTCGGGATCTTGAAGGTCGAGGCCGGCAGCTTGCCCTCACCCGACCGCTCCTTGTCGCTGGCGACGATCAGATAGTCCTCGACCTTGTAGCCGACGAAGGTGCCTGACGTGCCGAGATCGGTGAAGCGTTTTGCGAGGCTGTCGCGGATCTCGTTGCGCGGCGGCGCGACATGGGCGAGCGCACGCGACGGCAGGATCGCGGTTGCGGCGAGAAGGCCGAGGGTGGAACGGCGAGTGATCACGTGAATGTCCGTTGAGCGATGGAATTGGCAGCGACCATGAAGCCGCTATCATGGTGAAACGATGACAGCTACCTGGCCCGGCCCGACAGCCGCAGCACGAACACCAGCACTTCGGCGACGGCCTTGTAGAGATCGGGCGGGATCTCCTCGCCAAGCTCGACCTTGGACAGCGCTCCGGCCAGGATTTCATTCTCCTCGATCGGGATGTCGTTGGCCCTGGCGATCTCGACGATTTTTTCGCCGATCGTGCCCTTGCCCTTGGCGACGACGACCGGCGCGCCAGAGCCCTTCTCGTAATGCAGCGCGATCGCAAGCTTGGACTGGTCGCTCATGTGGCGCGATCCAGGAAGTGGCCGGCGCGGGCCGGTGCCGGCTGCGGTGGCGTGCCGTCGCGCACCACGATGTCGCCGGGCTTGAGCTCGGCCCTGGTCATCGCCTGGCTGAGCTCACCGATCCCGGCGCGGAGTTGCTGCGCGGTCGCCGGCCGCTCCGCCCACATCCGCACAAAGGTCTTGTCGCCGTTCAGCGTGATCAAGGCATGCACGGGACCGGCCGGCTCGACGTTGAGCGTGAAGCGTGCACGCCAGGCGCGTTTGGCGGGATCTGCGGATTCGTTGCCGCCGTCGCGCGAGATCTCGAACTGCGCCATGGCGGTCCCCTGCGGTGTCGCAAAGGGAATCTCGAAATTCCACTGCGGCACGGCCGGATCGACGCGGTGCCCGGAGGCATCGGTGCGATCGGGGAGCGAGGCGACCTGGAGCAAGGTCTGCCGCGCGATCGCGGCATTGGTGTCGTCGAGCAGACGGTGCACGGTCGCAGCCAGCGGCGTATCCGGCGCGAGCGACGGCGAGGCGATGGACTGCGGCGACGGCAGCGCGCCGCGGAATGGCGGTGGCGTCGCGCGCGCGGCGGCCTCGAAGATGTGGCCATCGGGCACGGCCTTGTTCGAGCCCGGTAAATTGCCGATCATGCGCGGCAGGTTTTGCGTGACCTCCTGCAAGAGGCTCGCGGCAAGGCCAGCGGACATGGTTCGCGGGCCCGCCGCCTGCGGCGTTGCGCCCGCCATGTCGGCCAGCACGGCGGCTGCGTGCGTAGCGCCGCGCGGCGTTTGCGTCGGCTGGGCGATCTCCGGATTGGGCGACGGCAATGCCGCTTGCGCGGCCTCGCCCGCCGCCTGAAGTGCGGACGCGGCGGGCTGCGGCGTGGTCGTCACGCTTGTCGGCGGCGCAGTGCCTTGCGCCGGTGCCTGCGGCGCGCCGGTCTCGAGCGCGCCTGAGGTCGCGGCCAGCGTCTGGCGCAACACCAGCAGCGCCGCTTTCAGGTCCGGCACGGCGCCTGGCGACGGCGTCGCGCCCGCGGCAAGCAAAGCCTCGAGAAACAGCCCTGACTTCTGGAAGGCGGATTCGATGTCGCCGCCGTCGAGCTGAGTATTGAGCGGCGTCTGCTGCGCCAGCACGTCCAGCACCGCCTGCTTCAATCCCGCCGGCAGATCGCTTCCGGTCACGACGGAGGCAAGATTAGCGAACAGCGGCGCCTGGCTGCCCTGCTTGCTCGCGGCCTCGGCCGAAGCCATCGTGACGGCGACCTGCTCCGATGGCGTCAAGGTGCTGCGCGCCGCGCTCGCGGACGGCGCGAGCGACGGGCTGTCGACCAGCGAAGCCGCGGCCGGCGTCAGCGTGACCTGATCGGCGGCCGCCTCGCCTGCGCCGCCCATGACGGCGAGGCGGATGGTGCCGTCGTTCTGCGACACCGCGAGCTGGAGATTTTGTCCCGGCGACAGCGCGACTTCCGACATCACGTCGAGGGAAAGATTTGCGATCGCGATCCGCACCAGATTGTCGGCGAGTACGCTGACCACTCTGGCGTCGACGACGCTGCCGGCCTGAAGCACGAGGTCAGGCGTCGCCGCATCAGCCACGGGGCTGGCAGCATTGACGGGAGTAATGGAACTGATCGGCGTCGCCATCTCAGGGGCCCAGGAGCACGGGCCACCCTAACGCCGGCGTCGTAAACCTCTCGTTAAGGACCTTCGGCCGCGGATGGCTCGACCGCCGCCAGAACTGCGACGGCAGCGTTGAAGTCCCGCGCGCGGGCGGCCCGGCGTGCCGCGGCCTCCTCGTCCACGCCCCATTGGTCGGCGTTCCAGTCCTCATCGACATGGGCGGCGGCCCAGACCTGGTCGGCCTCGCGCACGCCATGGGCCAGGGCCAGCGCCAGCAGCGCAGAGCCGGTCAGGGTCGTCACCACATGGAGCGCCGCGACCGACCAGGCATCCCCGGGCAGGGCCGCGCGGGCGGCCTGAATGGCCTCGTCCGGCTGCTTCACATGCATGACGCCCTCGGACAGGATGAAATGCGCCCCCAGCGTCTCCGCGGCCCAGAACAGCACGGGGTCCCAATGCGTGGCCTCGCGGGCCACGAGCGCCTCGGGATGGCCGGCGCGATAGAACAGCAGGTCGGACTCGAAATATTTTGCAAGATCGTCCCTGACGAGCTCGACGCGATCGACTACGCCCTCGACCACGCTGTTGGCGATTCGCGTCAGCGGCATGGTCACGGGATCGATCGTCTCGCCCTGGGCCGCCCATTCGGCGGCGACCGCGTCGGCCAGCGCGCGTGAGGGGATCACCACCTTGCGGCCGGACGGCGTGCGGGTCGGCTTGCCGTCGAGCGTGATGGCGAAGCCGCCTTCGGCCCCGGCGACGCCGGCCTCCTTGTAGAAGCGCTTGCGCTGCGGCGTGCGCGCGGACTGGCGGGCCGCCTCGCGTGGATCGCGCGGGGATTGCCCCGCAACTTCGTCGAACAATTCGCGCATCTCAGTTTTCGGCCCTACTCGCTCAGTGCTAGGCTTGTACGACAAGACCGGCGCCCGATAAAGCGAGCGGCAGGCATGAGGGAACTTGCGGGTATTGTGGCCCTGGTCGCCGGGCTTTGGCTGGCCGCGGCGGAGGCCGGCTTTCGTAGCCCGGAATCGCTGGTCCGCAACGTCTATGCCCACTACGGCCAGGGCGTGCCGGAGCTGTCAAAAGGCCTGCCGCGGGATGGCGCCACCGCCCGGCAATTCTTCGATTTCCCGCTGCGCAAGGCCTGGAGCGCGCCGAGGGCCGAGCCCTATGATTTCCTGGTGCAGAGCCCGAGCTGGAAGCTCGGCCCGGTCGCGATCGCGGTCGTGCGGAGGCAATACGACAAGACCTATGTCGCGGCGAATTTCGACAATCACGGCCGCCGGGTAACGCTGAACTTCATCCTCGTCAACGGCCCCGAAGGCTGGCTGATCACGGATGTCGAGACCCCGCACGACAGCTTGCGCATGTTTCTGGAGCAGTTTCGGAATTGAGGGGGTGTGGACGCGCTCACAACCATCGCTGTCATGCCCCGCGAAGGCGGGGCATCCGGTACGCCGCGGCGGATGTGGTGAGAGCGAGCTCTCTAACGCCGGTCTCTGGAATACTGGATCGCCCGCCTTCGCGGGCGATGACGCGAGAACGTGGCTAGTCCCGCGCCTTACTCGTTCGCGCGCCCCTACTCTTCCGGCGCGTTCTCGATCGGATCGAACCGGCTTGCATCGAGCCCGAGCAGATTCCACGACTGCTGCATGTGCGGCGGCAGCGGGGCGGTTGCGTCGATCACGCCGCCGCGCGGATGCGGAATGACGATGCGGCGCGCGAGCAGATGCAGCCGGTTTTGCAGCCCGCCCGGCAGCTGCCAGTTCTCGATGTTGAAATATTTGGGATCGCCGACGATGGGATGGCCGATATGCTCCATATGCGCGCGGAGCTGATGGGTGCGGCCCGTCACCGGCTTCAACGACACCCAGGTCAGCTTGTTGCCGGCGGTCTCGACCACGGCATAGTAGGTCACCGCGTGGCTGGCGCCCTCATCGCCGTGCTGGGCGATGCGCATGATGGTGTCGTCCTCGCTCTCTTCCTTCGCAAGGAAGGTCGAGATGCGGCCCTGCTTCGGCTTCGGCAGACCCGGCACCAGCGCCCAATAGGTTTTTCGCGCGGACCGCGAACGGAAGGCGCCGGTCAGATGCGAGGCGGCAAATCGCGTCTTGGCGATCAGCAGGCAGCCCGACGTCTCCCTGTCGATGCGGTGCACGAGGCGCGGCTTCTGGCCCTTGGCATCGCGCATCACCTCCAGCATCTGGTCGATGTGCCGCGTCATGCCCGAGCCGCCCTGCACGGCAAGTCCGGCCGGCTTGTTCAGCACGAGGACGTCGTCGTCCTCGTAGATCGTCATCTCCTTCAGCGCGGCAAGCGTCTTTTGGGCGCCTTCCGATAGCTCACCGGCGGCCTTCGGCGTGTCGAGCTTCAGCGGCGGAATGCGGACGCTCTGGCCCTCCTCCAGCCGATCCTTGCTGTCGACACGCTTGCCATCGACGCGGAGCTCGCCTTTGCGGACGACGCGCTGGATGTGGGAGAACGACAGGCCGGGAAAGCGCGCCTCGAGGAAGCGATCGACGCGCATGTTGTTCTCGTCGGCCGTCACCTTGACGGTCTGCACCTTGGTCGGCAGCAGTGCCTCGACGGGCTTGGCGGGTACAGCCCTTTCCAGCGCTGCCTTTTCCAGCGCCGCCTTGGGCGGGCGCCGCTCGGCACGCTCGGCCGCAAAACGCGGCGGCTTCGCACCCGGCTTGGCGCCAGGCCGCGGCCCCGCCTTCTTGGCGCTGCGCGCCTTGAACGGACGTGCGTCATCGCGCTCGTCACGCGAACGGGGCTTCGGGTTCATTCTCTTGATGCGACGGCTCATGGTTGCCTGCGTACCCTAAAAGCCGGCCCCCGTCACGGCGAAATGGCCGTTTCTAGCGCGAGCCGCCCCGCTCCTTCCGCAGCTTGGCCCAGTAATCCAGCCGCTTGCGGATCTCGCGCTCAAAACCGCGCTCGGGCGGGTCGTAGAAGGTCTGACGGCCCAGGGCTTCCGGAAAGTAGTCCTGGCCGGAGAAGGCGTCGGGGGCATCGTGGTCGTATTCGTAAGCTGCGCCGTAGCCTTCCGACTTCATCAGCTTGGTCGGAGAATTGAGGATGTGCTTTGGCGGCAGCAGCGAGCCGGCCTGCTTTGCGGTCTGCATGGCGGCACCGAAGGCGGTGTAGACCGCGTTCGATTTCGGCGCAGTGGCGAGATAGACCACGGCCTGCGCGATGGCGAGCTCGCCCTCGGGATGGCCGAGGAAGTCGGAGGCGTCCTTGGCGGCATTGGCGATGACGAGCGCCTGCGGATCGGCAAGGCCTATGTCCTCGACCGCCATGCGCACGACGCGGCGGGCCAGGAACAGCGGGTCCTCGCCGGCGTCCAGCATGCGCGCGAGATAATACAGCGCGGCGTCGGGATCGGAGCCGCGCACCGACTTATGCAGCGCCGAGATCAGGTTGTAATGACCGTCGGCCGACTTGTCGTAGATCGGTGCGCGGCGTTGCAGGATATCCTGCAACTGCGCGGCATTGAAAATCTCATCCGTCCGCGCCGAACGCCAAACCTCTTCGGCGAGCGTCAGCGATGCCCTTCCATCGCCGTCGGCCATTCGCACCAGCACCGCGCGTGCTTCCGCATCGAGCGGCAGCTTGCGGCCCTCGACCTCCTCGGCATGCGCAAACAGCTTTTCGATCGCCGCCGCGTCGAGCGAGCGAAACACCAGTACGCGCGCACGCGACAGAAGCGCCGCGTTGAGCTCGAAGGACGGGTTTTCGGTGGTGGCGCCGACCATCACCACCGTGCCGTCTTCCATGACAGGAAGAAACGAATCCTGCTGGGCGCGGTTGAAGCGGTGCACCTCGTCGACGAACAGGAGCGTGCCCTTGCCCATCTCGCGGCGGGCACGCGCGGCGTCGAAGGCCTTCTTCAGGTCCGCGACGCCGGAGAACACCGCTGAGATCTGCTCGAAATGCAGGTCGGTCGCATCCGCCAGCAGCCGCGCCACCGTGGTCTTGCCGGTGCCGGGCGGGCCCCAGAACACCAGCGAGCCGAGCGTGCGCGTCTCCAGCATGCGCGTCAGCGCGCCGTCGGGGCCGAGGATGTGATCCTGGCCGACGACCTCCGACAACGCGCGCGGGCGCAGCCGGTCCGGCAGCGGATGCGGAGCCTCGTGATCGAGCCCCGCCGCGGCAAAGAGAGTTGGCGTCTCCTGTGGTCGCTTCGGACTCATCCGCCCAGCGTGACGTTGATCTGCTGCCCGCCGCGCACCAGCGTGATGCGCCAGACCCGCGGCCGCTCACCCGCCGCCTTTTCGAGGTCGCCGGTCTTGCTGATCTTCTGGTTGTTGACGGCCAGGATGATGTCGCCCTTCTGGAAGCCGACATTCGCCGCGGCGCTGTCGCCGCCAAGATCGGCGATCACGACGCCTTCGGTGTCGGCGTCCAGATGCAGCTCGTCGGCAACCGCCGGCGTGATGGTCGAGACCTTGGCGCCCTGGAACGGCGAACGCGCAGTGATGACGAGCTCGTTGCGGCCGGAGTCGGGCGCGGTCTCCAGCGCGATCGCGAGCTTGAGCGGCTTGCCGCCGCGCTGCACGTCGATCTGCGCGGTGCCGCCGAGCGGACGCGTCGCGAAGCGGTAGTCGAACGCGTTGGGATCATCCACGGTCTGGCCGTCGATGCCGGTGATGAGATCGGAGGATTTCAGGCCGGCCTTCGCTGCGGGGCCGTTCGAGACCACGTTCGCGACCAAGGCACCGGTCGGCGAACGCAAGCCGAGGCTTTCGGCGATCTCGGGCGTCACCGTCTGCAATTTGGCGCCGAGCCAGGGACGCTTCACCGCCTTGCCGCCGCTCTTGGCGGAGGCGACGACGACGCGCACCATGTTGGCCGGGATCGCAAAGCCGATGCCCTGCGAGCCGCCTGAGCGCGAATAGATCGCGGTGTTGATGCCGGCAAGCTTGCCGCTCATGTCGACCAGCGCACCGCCGGAATTGCCGGGATTGATCGCCGCATCGGTCTGGATGAAGAACTGGTAGTCGGTGATGCCGACCTGCGTGCGCGCGAGCGCCGAGATGATGCCGTGAGTCACGGTCTGGCCGACGCCGAAGGGATTGCCGATCGCGAGCACGACGTCACCGACCAGCAACTCGTCCGAGTTGGTGAAGTCGAGCGTCGGGAATTTCTCCTTGGTGTCCTTCAGGCGCAGGACGGCGAGATCGGTGCGGGAATCCTTCAACAGGATCTCGGCCTCGAACTCACGCTTGTCCGACAGCGACACCTTGACCTGGTCCGCGCCCTCGATGACGTGGACGTTGGTGACGACGAGGCCCGACGAATCGACGATGACGCCGGAGCCGAGCGAGCGCTGCATCTGCTCGGGCTGCTGGCCGGGCACGCCGAAGAAGCGGCGGAAGATCGGGTCGTCGAGCAGCGGATTGCGGTTCTGCACCACCTTGGCGGCATAGACGTTGACGACGGCCGGCTGCACCCGCTGCACGATCGGCGCATAGGACAGCCGCAGCTCGGCCGGCGAGGACGGGACCCGACGGTCCTGCGCCGCAGCCGGATTGAAGTGGGCCGAAAAGACTATGCACAATGCCGTGACGACGGCGGTCCAGGTCGATCGAAACATTCCTACCTCTTGGAAAAGACGCCGGAATATAGGCGCGTTCGCCCCCCAATAGAAGGGCGCGGGATGGCAATATTCACCCCCTTCCGCCGGCTGCCGCATACACGGCCCGCGTAAGAAATGGCAATTTGCCCGGCGCTGTGGATTGGCATGATGCGCGTCATCTTGCATTGTGATGCAAGGCGGATTCGGTTGCGGCGAATTTGCATCAGTGGGAACCACGCAAACGGGGCGCGCCGTCGCGGGGCAGTCATCGATCGTTCCTAGGCTCTCCGCCTGCGACTTGGGGAAGTTCGTCAAACGATGGAGGCGTGACATGAGCAGGAGAAGAATTGCAGCCACGGCGATTGGTCTTGCCGGTGTACTTGCGGGCGCGCAGGCCCAGGCCCAATCGGCAAGCAGCAGCGAGCAGGAGATCGCGCTGCTGAAGCAGCAGCTGAAGATGCTGGAGCAGAAGCTCGACAAGCTCCAGAGCCAGACTGCCGCGAACACGGCGGCCACGGCGAAAGCCAAGGCCGAGGCGAAGGCCGAAGCCAAAGCGGAAGCGCGCTCGGAAGCGAAAGCGGTCGTGGCCAATGCCAACGCTGCAATCCCGCTCAAGGGACCAGCACCCGCCTCAGGTGTCGTCGTGACGATGCCGAACAACCGGCCGACCATCTGCACGGCCGACGGGGCGAACTGCGTCGGCATCACCGGCCGCGTGCATTGGGATGTCGGCGGCTATGATTATCGTCCCAACACCGCGGCCACCGTGCCGCAGAAGCTCGACAGCGGCGAGAACGTCCGCCGCGCGCGCATCGGCCTTGCCGGCAAATTCTTCAACGACTGGAATTTCGCGCTGATCTACGACTTCGGCGGCACCTCCGACGGCTTTGGCGGCACCGGCGCCGCCGGCGCGACCCCTGTCGGCTTCCTGCCCGGCGGAGGCACGTCCGGCATCGAGAACGCGTATATCAGCTACACGGGGCTGAAGCCGTTCGGCGGCAAGATGGCGATCGAAGCCGGCATTATGGACCTTGCCTGGACCATGGATGAATCCATGAGCTCCAACGATCTTCCTTTCATGGAAAGGGCTTCGGTCGGTGTCATCGCGCAAAACATCGCCGCCGGCGACTTCCGTTCTGCAGTCGGCGCGCGCTGGTACAACGACGTGTTCTGGGCCGGCGCGTACGTGACTGGCCCCACCACGGGTGCGATTCACTCAGCGTCCAGCGTCTCACCTCCCGGCACCAGCGAGCAATACGGCGCGACGGCCCGCGTTGCAGGCCAGATCGTGAGCGGCAACGACTACTCGGTGCATCTCGGAGGCGACGCACAGTGGCTGATTCAGCCGCCGCGCAATCTGGTCGCCAACACGCAAACACTCACGCTCAGCGATCGGCCCGAGCTGCGCATCGATCCCACGACGCTGATCTCGACCGGGGCGATTGCCAATGTCTCGGGCGCCCAGGTTTATGGTGTCGAAGCCGCCGCGACCTATGGATCGCTGTTCCTCCAGGGCGAATACTACTGGTTCAACGTCGATCGCAACGCGAACACCAGCGTGCCGTTAATCGGAGCGCCAAACCTGAAATTCCAGGGCGGCTACGCGGAAGCGGCCTACGTCTTGACCGGGGAATCGCGCAAGTACAATCCAGCGAACGCCGCCTATGGCGGCGTCAAGCCAGATCATCCGTTCTCGCTCGATGGCGGTGGCTGGGGCGCCTGGGAGATCGCCGGCCGCTATTCCACTATGGATTTGAATAATCAGCTCGCAACCGCCGCGGGCATCGCCGGCGGACGGCAGACCGTCTACACGCTGGCGCTCAACTGGTACGTCAACGGCAACGTCCGCTTCATGCTCGACTATCTGCATGGCACGGTATCGCGGCAGGCCTCGCCGATCTCGACCGCCGATGTCGGCTCGAAGTTCGACGCCGTCGCGATGCGCACGCAGTTCGCGTTCTGAGCTCTCTCGTCGTCCCGGGGCGCGCGCAAGCGCGAACCCGGGACCCATAGCCACAGGGAGTAGTTTGGCGAAGGCTCGGAGTTGCCGGCTCGCGCTATAACTCCTCCCTGGGGTTATGGGTCCCGGCCCCCCGTGCGCAATTGCGCACTAGGCCGGGACGACACCGAAAATGCAGCGCCAACTTCTCTACAATTCACGCTGCTCGCTTCGGCTTCTTGACCGGTTCCGCCTCGGGCGCCGGCGCGCAGGACAGCCGCTGCTGGTGGCTCTCGCCCCACGCCTTCAGGATATCGATCACCGGCCTGAGGCTCTCGCCGAGTTCGGAGAGGCAATACTCCACCCGAGGCGGCACTTCCGCATAGACCTTGCGGATGACGAGCTTGTCCTCCTCCAGCGCGCGAAGCTGTTTTGTCAGCATGCGCTGGGTGATGCCGGGCATCCGGCGGCGTAGCTCGCCGAAGCGCTGGGTGCCGTCCTGGAGGTGGTAGAGGATCACGCCCTTCCACTTGCCGTCGATCAGGTCCAGCGTCGCCTCGACCGAGCAGCCGGGACGCCGGGTAAAATCTCGCCGCTTCATGCGTGTTTTCCCAATAGTATCCAAACAGGGACTATATCCCCGAATTTACAGTACTTGCCAAACCGGGGCCAGCGGGACAGTTAGCAGGCCGGGCGCACATCACAAGCTGCGCGCCATCTGATGGAGACAAGCCATGAAGGCCGTCGGCTACAAGAAGTCGCTTCCGATCGAGGATCAGGACGCGTTGATCGATTTCGAGACCGCAAAACCCGAGCCCAAGGGACGCGACATCCGCGTCGCCGTGAAGGCGATCTCGGCCAATCCGGTCGACTACAAGGTGCGCAAGCGCGCCGCGCCGCCCGAGGGCGAGACGAAGATCTTGGGCTATGACGCGGCCGGCGTGGTCGATGCCGTCGGCCCCGAGGTCACGCTGTTCAAGCCGGGCGACGAGGTGTTTTACGCGGGCTCGATCCTGCGCCAGGGCACCAACGCCGAATTCCACCTGGTCGACGAGCGCATCGTCGGCAACAAGCCGAAGTCGCTCTCGTTTGCGCAAGCCGCCGCCCTCCCCCTCACCTCCATCACCGCGTGGGAGTTGCTGTTCGATCGGCTCGGCGCGGTGCCGGGCAAGAGCGTCGATCCGCGCACGCTGCTGATCACGGGCGGCGCCGGCGGCGTCGGCTCGATCCTGATCCAGCTCGCCCGCCGCCTCACCGGGCTGACGGTGCTCGCGACCGCGACACGGCCGGAGTCGCAGAAATGGTGCCTCGATCTCGGCGCGCATGCGGTGATCGACCACGGCAAGCCGATGAAGGAGCAGATCGAGAAGCTCAAGCTGCCGCCGGTGGCGCTGGTGGCGAGCCTCACCTTCACCGATCAGCACTACAAGGCGATCGCCGAGTTCATGGCGCCGCAGGGCCGGTTCGGCCTGATCGACGATCCGCCGGAGTTCGCTGTGAGCGCGTTCAAGGGCAAGGCGATCTCGGTGCACTGGGAATCGATGTTCACGCGCTCCTCGTTCCAGACGCCTGACATGATCGCGCAGCATCACTTGCTTAACGACGTCGCCGACCTCATCGACAAGGGCGTGCTGCGCACCACGCTCGACCAGACCTTCGGCACGATCAACGCGGCCAATCTCAAGCGCGCGCACGCGCTGCTCGAGAGCGGCAAGTCGCGCGGCAAGATCGTGCTGGAGGGGTGGTAATTTACGCTCGGTGCGTAGGGTGGGTTAGCGAAGCGTAACCCACCACTTCCTTTGCCGCGGTGATGAAAGAGGTGGGTTACGCCTTCGGCTAACTTTGGTGTCTCAGGAGGTTGTCCATCTGGTCTGAACCGAGGAAGCTGAGGTTGC
>NZ_LBJZ01000175.1:0-107707 GCF_028128935.1 Bradyrhizobium sp. CCBAU 11361 | reverse complement strand
AGCTAACGACGGTGTCGACTTTTTTTGGTTGCTTGTTTCCCGAAATGGTCAGCTTTGGTCAAAAGCTGCGGTCGAATGCAACCGCGCAGCGACAATATCTGCTACAGGCGTCATGGAGCATCGTCAATCTTGCGCGCGGTGAGGCTTAGGAAGAGCATGGATCCGTAAAAGTTGCCGGTGGCAACGCGCCGCTGCGCTTCCCGGTCAAAGCCATCCACTAGTGCTTGCCCCATCTCGCCAGCCCGGGCGGCCGCGCTGGTTCCACGCGAAAGCAAAGTGAGCAGGTAGTCTGGGTGCGTCGTCTGGACGTAACCGTAGGGATCCAGCGATTCCACGCAGAAACCGGCGGCGGCGGCGAGAACAGGGAGCCGCCGCATAATGTAGGGTGCGTGCACCATATTGCGCAGCACCGCGCCCACTGCGGATTGCAACGGATCGCCATCGAACAGCGCGACGCCAAGCGTCGCGAAATCGCCGTCAAATATGACGAGTTGACCTCCTGGCTTAAGTACTCGCCAGGCTTCGGCTAAGGCACCCTTCGGGTCGAGTAGATGGGAATAGACGGTATGTGCGATGACAATATCGAAACCGGCGTCCGGCTGCCCAGTCGACGCAGCATCACCGCGCTGGAACGACACGCGTGGCTCGCCGTCGAATGCTTCGTTCGCCATCCTGATGAATGACGAGGATGGATCGATACCCAAAAGTCGTGTTGGGCGCAGGTGTTGCATGATGAGCTTCGTGACAGCACCGTTGCCGCAGCCGACCTCGAGCACGTGGGCGTCCGGTACACCGATTTTCCCCATATAGCATGCGCATATCGATTGCATGGCCGGTTCGGCTGCGCGGATGCACATCGATCTGGCGATGACATCCAGCACCTCGGGCGGCTGTTCTTCAATGCGCGTGAGTAGATCGGTCAAGCGGCGCTCCCTTGGCCCTCACCAGGTTTCGGCAAGCCCCAAATGGCCCATGATTTCACGCCGAAGCTCTGCCAGATGTGAATCGCCGCGATGACGAGGATAAGGCCGCGCATTCACGACCTCGGCCCTGATGCGTGCGGGGCGGTCACTCAGCACGATAACCCGAGTAGCAAGGAAGATGGCCTCTTCCACGTCGTGGGTGACCAGAAGCGCGGTGAAGCCCGCCCGCTGCCAGAGTGACACGAGCTCTTGCTGCATGGCGATGCGCGTCAGAGAATCGAGTTGGCCCAGCGGCTCATCGAGAATGAGAAGCTTTGGGTCGTTAACCAGTGCCCGCGCCAGAGCCGCGCGCTGCGCCATCCCGCCGGAAAGCTGGCGTGGATAAGCCGTGGGAAAACCAGCAAGGCCGACCAGTCGCAACGCCTCATCGACCCGTTCGCGATGGCTTCGAAGCAGCCCGCGCGCTTCCAGCCCAAGAGCAACGTTGCTCCAAACGGTGCGCCATGGATAGAGCGTTGGGTCCTGAAAAACGATGATGCGTGACGCATCAGGCCGGTCAATCGCCTGGCCATCCATGGATATTCTGCCAATCGTGGGAAAGTCGAGCCCTGCAACCAATCGCAACAAAGTCGACTTGCCGCAACCACTCGGACCCAAGATTGCGACGAACTCTCCGCGCTCGAGCCGCAAGCTGATACGCTCCAGCACCGGCAGCGGACGTCCCTCTAGCTCGAACCAATGGCTCACCCCGTGAATCGAAAGGGCGGCTCCCCGCTCCGATGGGATATCGACCTGAAGCGCAGGTTCTGATTCTGCCGTGTGGGCTACCATCGCACCAACCCCTTCTGCCATGCCAGAAGCCGATCACGCAGGCGGAATAGCAGGGTGATCAAACCGGAGAAGATGAACGCCATGATCAGCAGCGCGGCATACATGTTGGCATAAGCAGCCCACCCCTGCGCCCATTGAAGGTACCAACCAAGGCCGGCCTTGACGCCGAGCATCTCGGCGATAACGAGGACGGCAAACGAGTTGCCGAGGCCCATGAACAGTCCGACGAATACGTGCGGCATTGCCGCTGGAATGGTCACCTTGAGAATGAGGAAACTTTGGCTAGCGCCGAGCGTGCGCGCGATATCGTAGTAGGCCTTGCTCACGCCTGCGACGCCCGACCAGGTTAGGACGGTAACCGGAAATCCGGTCGCCAGCGCAATCAGAAACGTGCTCGCGCTGTGACTTGACGGGAAGACAAAGAACGCAAGCGGCAGCCAGGCCGTCGCGGGCAGCGGGCCGACGAGCCGCAAGACCGGTTGGATCCAATAGCCGATGGCGCTCGACCAGCCAATGGCGACGCCCGTGACGAAGCCGAGCACCGCGCCAAGAAAATAGCCACCTGCCAGCAGGCGTAACGAGGCGAGAACACCTTCCGCGAGGCGGACGCGATCATCAATCATAACTTCCAACAGAGCTTGAGGTGGTGGGAAGAATGGCATGGGAAGGAGGCCTAGCTTCGCCGTAACCGTCTCCCAAGCACCGAGAAGCATTGCGAGCGCAAGCATCCACGGTGCAAGGCGCTGCATGCGCGGCAAGCAGGCGAACCAAAGGTCGGCAATAGTTGCGAATGCGAGCACAGCGCCGAGCGCACCAAAGGCAGCGGCAAGGTCGCCTGTGTAGTCCCAATCCGTTCCGGGCTGGTCGGACCAGACGGCTGTGAGCATGGCGGCTCCGAGCCATGCCGCCGCTGCCATTCCAGGTATCCATGCCCGCCGCATCGGACTCTTGCGCCGGGCGACAGCCATCATTGACGGGCGGGTCCCTTGATCCATGGTAGAATTGATCGCCACGGCTATTGCCCACTCAGCTGAGGACGTCGACGTAGACCCGTTCTGCGAACTTTGTCGGGTCCGTGCTTCGCTTGAGGACGTTTACCTCTTTGAGCTCATCCGCGTACAACACGATCTGCCGTTTGAGCTCCGCCCCGATCGGGTGATTGTGGTGAGTGTGGCTTTCGAGCATAGCGCCGAGATCGTCTAGCGAGCCCGTGCCCCCATAGGCCGAGTACGCCGCCGCGGCATCGGCGGGATTGCGAGCGACCATGTCGCCAGCCTCGAGCACGGATCGTGTCAATGCGCCTGCCGCGGCCGGTTCGCCACGGATCAGGCTTCCGCGGATAGCGAGTACGCAGCAGATGCGATCGGCAAATCCGCCAGAGAGATTGGTCATAACCTCGTTGAGCTTGCCGCTCTTGAGCCAGAGATAGGTGCGCGGGTCATTGTCGGTGAGTGCATGGGCCTCGCCCTTTTCGACGGCAAGCGCAAGCAGATCGGCCGGATATTGGCGCCAGTCGACGTCCCTGACCGGATCGATCCCCTTCTTGGCGAACGCAATGGAGCAGAGGTTCTTCGCCGGGCTTGCCTGGTCACTGATGGCGATGGTCTTGTCGCGTAGCGATTCCAGGCTGGTGATGTTGGCAGCCTTGGACCCGAGCAGCCGAATGCAGCCGCCGTGCACACCGGCTGTGATACGAACATCGAATCCCTGCTCCAACGGCTTGAGCCAACGTAGAGCCATCCCGATGCCCGCATCCGCTTTGCCGGTCGCGATCGCTTCGAGCAGTTGTTCCGTCGAACCACCAAAATTGATGAAATTGACGTCAAGGTTATGTTTTGCGAAAACGCCCCGTTCCTTTGCGACAGGGGCCGCCGCCGTGCAAACCGACGTCGCATTCCAGGCAAGCGTGAGCGCTCGCGGCGGTCCCGATAACCCTTCCCTTGGCATAGCCGTGCGGCAAAGTTCATCAGGAAGAGGTGCGCTCTTCAGTGCTGTCAGCGCACGAGCCACAGTGACCGTCGCGAGTGGCGCTGCAACCCCGAAAGCCCCGGCAAGGCCGAGGACCGTCCGACGGGAGAGACAGGGTCGAGTCGGCTCGCGCGGCTCGGTCGTGAGGTTCCTGCGATTGTTATCGTTCTCCATGATCATCATCCCTGGTCAGGCGTTCATAGAGACGTGGCAGCAGAAGACCGTTGTATGGCCAGGATCTTCTTGGCCGCATTGCTCGGCGGAACGCCGGAGGCGACATTCCAAGCTTGCTGGCAAACATGCCGCCATAGTGGGCCCTCGTCCAATGCATAATTGTACTGTTATTCCATGCCGGGGAGGCATAGGTTTGAGCTATGGATCTAAGGCGCCTGAGAACCTTTGTTGCCGTCGCCGAACTGGGCACCGTATCGAAAGCCGCGGTTCGCCTGCGCATTGGACAGCCTGCACTTTCGCGACAAATCGGTGATCTTCAGCAGGAGTTGGGCCTTACGCTTTTTGAACGTGTTGGGCGGGGACTCGTTTTAACCGCAGAAGGCAAACAGCTTCTCGCGGATTGCCGCCGCGTAATGACCGATCTTGACGCTGTCCGCGAACACGCGGAGGTCCTTCGGCGCGGAGACAGGGGAGCGCTGAAAATCGCGGCGCCACCGCACACGATCGAAAGTGTGCTGGCGAGGTTTCTTCCTCAATACGCTGAGCGCTTTCCCAACGTAAATGTAGAGCTGATTGAAGCACTCGGTGCCGAACAGACAACGATGCTTGAACGCGGGGAAGTTCATGTGGGCATCAGACTTGAACAAGGGGGTCCCCACTTCGAGGGTCGCGTCCTTCCACCAGCTGACGCCTTGGCCGCTTGCGCCACATCCCTACAGCTAGGTCATGCAGGTTTCATAGATATCACCCGCCTTGCGGCTTATCCGTTGCTGCTACTGGACTCCGGCTATTCCATCCGAAGGCTGTTCGACGCAGCGTGCCGCCTCGCAGACGTCGAGCCCAATATCGTGCTCGAGAGTCGTGCACCGCACACCCTGCTCGCTATGGCGGAGGTTGGGCAGGGTGTGGCGATCATCCCCTCCCTTCAGCGAACGGACCGATACGCTTTGCGAATTGTTCGCGTAACGCATGGCCGCAAGCCAATTCGAGAAAGAGTTGCGATTCAATGGGACAAGCGCCGCCGACTTCCTTCTTATGCCGTCGCCTTTTGCGAAACGCTGGCCGAGTACATGCATACCATCCTCCCAATTACACATCCTACCAAAACCAATGAGGCAGGTGGGCGGAAAGCACTCGTCTCTCGAAGATTTCACGGCAATGAAAAGAGCCGGATACGTCGCAATGGCTGAGAGTGCCGATCCCGCGCACATTTCAGCGAGATGGCAAGGATCCTAGCCCAGCCCACCCAGGCTTGCGCATACCCAACAAGACCACTAAGCTTAGGAAATGCACGAAATTTGGTAATCGCGGGTAAGCGGCTCGTTGTCACGAAATCAGCCATTCGTTTGAGCTGAATGAAAGATTGGGTCCGCGTTGAACAGGAGGCCATCGGCGCGCCTGTGCGATATCGTAAGGTAGGCGTTTTCGAGGTCGGCCACTGTTTGCACTTCCAGCGGAAGAATTTGATGAGAAAGCGCTTTAGCGGAGGCTTCTGCCGCCCTAAGCGCCGGCAGGTGCGACGAATTGTTTGGATTCCAGAGCACAGCCAAATTGAAAAGCGTGGGGTAAATCTCCTTCAGCATCTCTACATGTTTAGCGCTCATCTCGACAATCATTCGGGTCGTTCGCGGCGCGGGCCTCGCCCAGAAGGCTGCGGAAACCGGAAGCTTGTGGCGCTAAGCAAACCCGTCTGCTCGGCACGCCCCGAACTGGATGAGGCCAAGTCCAATCTAGCGAACTGACGACTTGGCCTGATGGCGAGCGGGCCGGATCGGCACCGCTTACTGGCGCATGCGAAGGTTCTACAGCGGAAAACGCGGATACATGTCGTTTGTGGGTCAAGCTCGATAGTTGACCGCCAGATCAGAGTTGAGCAAGCAAAAAACCTGCGCTCGACTACATGGTAGCAACCCGATCGGGCGCTCGCCGAGGACATCCGCTACGCCGAAGACCTCATGCCATGGCGGTTCCGAAAAACGTCAACCAGCATAAGGGTTTGCGGCTAAGCGCGATCCAAATACGGGCTTGGAGCCACCTGAAACCGCCTTATCATCCGTTGGCCAGAACAATGTCAAAATGCGCGACCAACGTGTGCTTTTCCAGGTGCGATGGTGGATCTTGCAGAGCAACGATCAACCGTTCCGGATGCGGGGCCGCATTGAGCCAGCGATCGATCACGTTTTCTCCTTCGCCTGCGAAATACAGCTGGGTTACCAGGCAATCGAACCGCCCCTCGACGGCGAGGTGAATGTGCGGCGGCCTGACGTCGCCTTCTGCCGTCGGATAGCGGCCCGGTTTGACCGTACGAAAGCCGTAGGGCCCAGCCGCATCCGTTGTGAGACGCGCGAAGCCTTTGAAATTGGGATCGAGCGGGGCCGGGTTGATATCACTCGGATGACGGTATTTCCCCGCCGCATTGGCTTGCCAGATGTCAATGCGTGCATGCGGCACCGGCGCTCCTGAACGCGTGAGCACACGTCCGCTGACATGGATGAGCTGGCCCAGCGCCTCGGCGGTGCTGTCGCTGGGCCGCGCCAGATCGGTTGCCAGATCGGGGCGCTCTGAGACCGGATAGAACGGGCCGACAATCTGCGGCGGCGTGATCGCTAATGCTTCTGCATCGCGGCCACTCGTCTGGGTTTTGGATGTAGTCTGGCTCATCAAGGTAGCTTGATATCCGCATCCTTCACGACCTTGGCCCAGTGGGCGATGTCAGTCCGGATTCCCTCACCAAATTCCGCAGCGGTCCCACCCACGGCTACGGCTCCTATTTTGTCGAGCGAAGCGCGGATTTTCGGTTCGACAAGGACCTTGTTAATTGCCTTGTTGAGCTGCGACGTTATCTCTGCAGCCGTTCCGCGCTTGGCGGCAAAACCGATCCAATCGGCTGTCACCAGATCGGGAAGGCCTGCCTCGATCACCGTAGGAACTTCCCCCAGGGCAGCGATCCTCGTGGGGGCGGTGACGGCAAGCGCTCGCAACTTGCCGGTCGCAATGAGGTCAATAACCGGAAGCGTGGTGACAAACATGTATTGGACGTTGCCGCCGATCAGATCCGTGATTGCTTGGGAAAAGTGTTGGTAAGGCACGTGGGTGGCACGCACGCCTGCCTGCAAAGCAAACATTTCACCGATTAGATGCGAGGGGGTGCCGAAGCCGGCGGAAGAGAAGTTGAGCTTCCCCGGCTTGCTCTTGAGTAGCGCCACCAGATCGGACAGCGAATCGACCGGCAAGGAAGGTGTTGTAACGAGCACGGTGTAGGACTTCGATATCTTGATAACTGGATCGAAATCCACATCCGGCCGTATCTCCGTCTTCGGAAGCAGGGACGGAGTGACTGTCATCGGTAGGCTCATCGTCAGCAGTGTATAGCCGTCCGCCGGACGGCCGCTCACGTCGTTCATGGCAATGGTCTGCAGCGCACCTGGGCGATCTTCCACCACAAGCCGCCAGCCTTCATTGGCCGCGAGCCCGTCGGCGACCATGCGGCTAATAATGTCGGGCGGCGTGCCCGCCCCGGTGGGGACGACAATCCGTATGAGATTGGACGGATAAGGTTGCGCGGCGACCTTGCCGGGCAGCAACAATCCCGCGAGGCTTCCGAGCAGGAAGGTGCGACGGGGTACATAAATGTTTGACATGGCTGCTCCAAACCTTGGCGGTGGAGGTTAATGCGGATTGCAGCTTGTCCGGCGGACCTATATAAGAAAAGTTCTATTTTCCGATACTTCTATTCCATTTCAGAAAGGGTCGCATGCTCAATGCATCCCAAATTAGTCACCGGATCAAGCTGCGGCAGCTGAATGTGTTTATCGCCGTCGTGGAATACGGGAGCATGGCGAAAGCGGCCGAGCATCTCGCCATTTCTCAGCCTGTTATATCCAAGATGATCGCAAGCCTGGAGCAAACGATCGGCCTTCCGCTTCTGGAGCGCAGCCGGCTCGGGGTTGAGCCCACGCTTTATGGCAAGGCCTTACTCAAGCGTAGCATTGCGTTGTGCAACGATTTGCGGAGCGGCGTTGACGAGCTGCAATCGCTCGCTGATCCCGCGATGGGTGAATTGCGCATTGGCAGCACTGAGCCCGTGATGGCTGGATTACTGCCCGCCATTATTGACCGGCTATCCCGGCAATACCCCAGGCTCGCGCTTCACATCATCGAGGGCGAGCCGCCGGAGCTTCAGGATCGCCATCTGCGCAATCACGACATCGACCTGATGATAGGCCGCCTTCCGAGCTCGTCACCGGCTGCCGATACCGATGTTGAGGTGCTGTTGCACGAAAGCGGTGTCGTTGTTGCAGGCTTGCACAGTCTGTGGGTGCGGCGGCGCAAGATCCGCCTCGACGAGTTGGTCAACGAGCGTTGGTGCCTGCCGCCGCGCGAAAGTTTTCCGGGCGGCTGGATTGCCAACGCATTTCACGCCTCCGGACTGGAGGTGCCCCGTGCCAGCGTAACCGTTTATTCGATCCTTATGCAGTCGGCGTTGCTTTCGTCGGAACGATTCCTGAGTTTCCTTCCGGCATCGATGTTGCACTTCAGCGCGAAGCGGCTCTCGATGAAGGTCTTACCCGTCGAAATGCCTATTCAGATGTGGCCGATCGGGATCATTACGCTTAAGGGCAGAACGCCAAATCCTGCTCAGCGGCTGCTCGTCGAGTGCGCCCGAGAGGTAGCGAAGCCGCTCGCAGGTAAGCGAAACGCCTCGTCCAATTGACGAAATTGAAACTGATTGTTCTTCTGCCTCTGGAACATCGCGTCGTTCCGCTCCGACGCAGCGAGACATCGGCTACCGGGGCAAAGCGAACTCTGGCGCGGCGTCAGCCCGGCAGCTCATGGGTTCACGGCCTAGCTAGGACTTGACCTGCCACTGAATTTTCATCCAGCGGCAGTTAGAGTCTCGGAGTTTTGTACGCCAAGTGGCGCGGGTGGAGCAACGGACGATCGGCGGAGCTGGTCGGGGTTGCGCAGCCGATCGTCCGTTGCGGTGAGGTGGGCGGCGTAGGCCGCGGGGGGCAGGTATTTCAGCGACGAGTGGGGACGCTGGAGATTGTAGTCGGCGACCCAATTGGCGATCTTGGCGCGGGCGTCGTCGAGATCGAAGAACAGGGTCTCGTTGAGCAACTCGTCACGCATCCGTCCGTTGAAGCTTTCAGCGAAGCCGTTCTGCATCGGCTTTCCGGGAGCAATGAAGTGCCAGTCGATGGCAGCGTCCTTGCACCAGGCGAGCATGGCGTTGCAGGTAAACTCGGTGCCATGGTCGGACACGATCATTCCTGGCCTGCCGCGTCGCTCGACGATTGCCGTCAGTTCGCGGGCCACGCGCCGCCCCGAGATCGACGTGTCCGGAATGGCGCCCAGGCATTCCTTGGTGACGTCGTCGACGATGTTGAGGATGCGGAAGCGTCGGCCATTGGCGAACTGGTCGTGGACGAAGTCCAGCGACCAGCGTGCATTCGGCCTCGCCTCGACCAGGATCGGGGCACGGGTCCCCACGGCCTTGCGGCGAGCCCGCCGCTTGCGGACGGTGAGCCCTTCCTCGCGGTAAAGCCGGTAGATCCGATTGATCCCCGATAGCTCGCCCTCCCGACGCAGCAGGACGAACAGCCGGCGATAGCCAAAACGTCGCCGCTCGTTGGCGAGGTCACGCAGCCGGCCACGGAGGGCCGCGTCTGGAGCACGGCCGGAGCGATAGCGGATCATCTTCCGATCCGCGCCCACGATCGAACAGGCCCGCCGTTCCGACAGGCTCATGACGGCCTGCAGATGCGCGACCGCAGCGCGCTTGGCGGCGGGCCCTACCATTTTTTTGAAAGAAGCTCGCGAAGTGCGGCTGCATCGAGCATCTGCTCGGCGAGAAGCTTCTTCAGCTTCGCGTTCTCCTCCTCCAGGGCCCTCAACCGCTTCGCCTCGGAAACGTCCATGCCGCCGAATTTGGCTTTCCAATTGTAGATCGTCGCCTCGGAGATCCCGTGCTTGCGAGCTAGATCGGCCGTCTTCGCCCCGGCCTCATGCTCCTTCAGCACCGCAATAATCTGCTCTTCCGTGAACCGTGCTCGCTTCATCTGTCCGTCCTTCTTCGGGGCGGACTCTAACTCCTTCTGGAGGAAATACTCAGTGGCAGGTCAGACTGGACACGGGCTTAAAAGCGCACAGCACTTTCGCGGCCGTCCGCGCCGTCGCGAATGACCCGCCGCCGGATAGTCCGGGAACACGCTCGGTATCGCCGGCAGAGATCGGCGGTTCGCCGCCTGGCTGCCGTGATCGAATAGAGGTTGCACATGAGGAACGCGTTCGTCCTCATAGGGATCGACTTGCCGGCCGGCTTCGGTGATCCGTGTGAAGGTACCGCACTCGTGCATCTTTTCGAGCCTACTGTTTTTTTCGGCGTATTCCATGCCTGCCGTGTATTGCGCTGGCGTTGCCTTGTCTTTTGTCGAGGGACGTTGAACACTTCGACATAGATGCGGTCGTCCTGGATCGGCTTGAAGGCTTGCGCATACTTCATCAGTCGGCGGGCCGTCGTTTTCGGGATTCGACCAAAGGCGGTGTTCCTTCATCCTCATCGCGCGATTCCGTCGTACTTCTGTGCCACGTAGATGTACGGCGTGTGGATTTGGCTCTCGGCGGGCCGGTGGCTATCGAACGTCGCGCAGGGACAGCGCATCCGAGATGACGCGATCGGTGATGGCAGCTTCTCACCGCGCGCCCACTCGGGGGGATCTGCCATACGACAGGCGAGCGTTGCCGCATTGCTGAGCATTTGCGACACTTTGGTAGTGTCCGCATCACTTCCCTTCATCTCCCACCCAGCGACCAAGCAATGAACATCGCGCCACGATCGCTGTTCTTAACAGGCGAGGATCCAACGAACCGTCAGTTGCCAAAGCAATCTGCGTTCGGCGAGGACTTTCTGCAGATTTGCTTACTCACTGACTCACTGGAATGAGACAGAGCGGGAGTTTCAGTCCCTGCGCACCTATCGCATTGAAAAATAGGAAAAAACTGGTGCGCCCAACACATTCCGACGGTGGTGTCACCCCTGTAAACCCCGCCAATTTTGCAGCTATTTTCCACCGCTCGTAAGAAGCGGGCGCTCTGAGCCCTCGAACCCATCGACGCTTGCTAACCGTGGCTTGCTCTTCCGCTGCGACTAGCCCATTCTTGCTGAGATGCCGGATCCGCTCCGTAAACGTCCAGCAGATGCACCATCGCGGCTCCCGCGAGGTCTTGACCCATGAGCTGCTCTTGTTGCGGTTCCGAGGTTCAGAGCGGCTTTGCTTTTTGCCCGAAGTGCGGCACGAAGCAGCCGAACATATGCTCCGGCTGCGGCTATGCATGTGCACCCGATTTCGCGTATTGCCCGAAATGCGGCGCCGTCGTCAGTGAGGTCCCCAAAGCCGGCGGACAGGCGGCGATGCAGACGAGCCGGGTGACAGTGACCCTGAGCGGGCGGTCCGTGCCGCGCTCGACATGATCAGCCGAACGATGCGCCTTAGCGAACGTGCGAAAGCGTATGCAGGTTCACCGCTGCTGCTCCATGTCGGCATCAACACCGGACACGTCGTTGCGGGCGGATTGGGCGTAGGCGTTGCCAAATCCTATTCAGTGACCGGCGACACGGTGAATACAGCGCAACGGATTCAGTCGATGGCGCCTCCCGGCGACGTGTACGTGGGGCCGCTAACCTACCGTTTGACCCGGCACGCGTTCTCGTATGAATCCCTTGGCGAGGTTGCGCTCAAGGGCAAGATGGGCAGCGTGCTGGTCCACCGTTTGAAGGGACCGCTCGACACACCGCGTGCCGCCCGAGGCCTCGACATGCTTGGCCTGAGTGCACCGTTGATCGGGCGCGGCGCCGACCTTGCCCGTTTGATCGATAGCCTTGATCTCGCGTGCGCCGGCGCGGCGCAACTGGTGCGGTTGGTCGGCGAAGCGGGCATCGGCAAAACGCGTCTGGTGAATGAATTCGTTGCCAGAGCTCGCGATGAAGATCGCTTCACAGGCGTGGCGATCCGGCGCGTCGTCTGCTCGCCGTTGGGCGAACAATCCTACGGCACACTCGCCGCCGTGTTGCGCAGCGCCTACGGCATCGCCCAGAAGGCAACCATCGCAGAGGCCAAAGCCAAGTTCGCTGAAGCGCTGTCGGAGCTCGGCCTTGCGACCGAAGAGGCTGACCGCTTGATGCCGCTCTATCTCCACGTACTCGGTCTCGGCGACCCCGACGCCGCCCGAGCAGCTCCAGAGGCAGATATTCTTCGCGATCCGCACCGTCTTCGAACGGCGTCTCGCCCTGTCGCCACTTTTGATCATTGTCGAGGATCTGCACTGGGCCGACGCCGTGTCTCTTGAAGCGCTGCGCTTCCTGATGGACCGGCTGGAGCGTACGCGTCTGATGCTGCTGTTTACGCATCGGCCAATGCTGGAGCTGGATCAGTTCGGCTCGGGGCGGATTAGCCACACGACCCTTCGATTGCTTCCGCTTCGTGACGCTGACGGACGGAGGCTTCTCGAGGCCTATTTCAGTCACGGCTGGCGTGAGCCGCCGGGAAATCTGTTCGGTCGAATCCTCGAGCGCGCGAGCGGAAATCCGCTTTTCTTTGAGGAAATCATCCGTGGCCTCATCGAAGCCGGCACCTTGGAGCGTGACGGTTTACAGTGGCGGATCAAGTCGGACGAAGCCGCCACCGATATCCCGGCAAGCATTCAGGCACTGCTATTGGCGCGTCTGGACCGGCTGCCGCCTGAGGTGCGACGGTTGGCCCAGGAGGCTGCGGTGATCGGTCCGCGCTTTGATGCGGCCCTTCTCGGTGCGACGGCGACCGAGCGGGCGAAGGTCGAAGCAGGGCTCGAACTTCTGTGCGACGCCGAGATCGTCGAGGAGGTCGCGGGCGCGAACTCGATTGCGCTGCGATCCTACCGCTTTACGCAAACCATGCTTCAGGATGCGATCTATCAGAACCTGCTTTTGCAGCGCCGGATCGAGCTGCATGGACGGATTGGTGACGCTCTGGAGCGGCTCTATGGCAACGAGCCCGAGCGGCTCGAAGACCTCATCCTGCTCGGACACCATTTCAGCCGGAGCGCGAGCAAGCCAAAAGGCGCGCGCTATCTACGCGCCTCTGGCGATCGCGCACGAGCGACCTATGCCAATGACGATGCCATTCGTCTATTTCAGCAGGCCCTCGCCGTGTTGTTGACCAGCAGCGAACGGGAGCCGGAACGCCTAGTCCTGTACGAGCGGATTGCGGACCTCTGTGGCGTGGCCGGCCGCCGCAACATCGCCGAGGAGCACTATCAGAGCGCGCTGGAGGAGCATCGCGCTCAGGACGATCGCGTCGCCGAAGCGCGAATTCTTCGCAAGCTTGGCCGATTGCTGTGGGACGCCGGCAAGCGGAACAAGGCAGAGACGCATTACGCCGAGGCGGCCAACCTGCTTGGAGGGATCGACGCGCCCATCGAGTGGGCGCATCTCTTGCAGGAGCGCGGCCGGTTTGCGTTTCGCACGGGCGATCACGTGGCCGCCGCGAGATGGGCAGACGAGGCGCTCGGCTATGCCCGGTCCGTACCGGCGGACGCGGACGAGCAGGGCGGGCTCGAGGCGGCACGTGCCATCGCGGAGGCCCTCAACACCAAGGGCGTTGCACTCGCGCGGCTTGGACGGCACCAGGAGGCGGTGCACGAGGTGGAGCAAAGTGTCGCAGCCGCGGAAGCCGCCGGCCTTCTCAACGTGGCCTGCCGCGGCTACACCAATCTCGGTGTGCTCTACACGATTGTCGACCCGGCGAAAGCAGTGGAGGTTTGCCGGCGCGGACTCGATGTTGCGCATCGTATCGGCGATCTCGGTTTCCAGGCGCGTCTTCTCGCCAATTTTGCCGTTGCCTGTTGCACCTTCACGGACAGATGTACCGAGGAGGGGGTGCCGGCTGCCGAAAAGGCGATCGAAATCGACCGTGCGCTCGATCAGCGCGAGCATCTCTCCGTGCCCTTGATCGTGCTCGGGCAAATCCATCAATGCCACTTCCGGCCGGATCTGGCCGCCCGTTGCTACAATGAGGCTATCGAGGTGGCGAGCGAAACCGGTGAGCCGCAGCAGCTGTTTCCATGCTATGATGGTCTGGCGACGCTGAACCTTGATCGAGGCGACATGCCCGAGGCCGAGCGATATTTCGCGATGGCCGACGACATCTGCGCCCGCCACGGGCTTGATCCCGCCGGGCTGGTCGTACTGCCATTTCTTGACTAGGCAATTTGACGGAGTTCAATCATGTCAGAACATCAAGTCGATGGACCGCTTCAGCCGGGCGACCGTGCACCGAACATCGTGCTGGACGCCATCACACGCGACGGAAAGATCTCGCTCGAAGATTTTCGCGGGCATAGTCCGATATTGGTCGGCATGTATCGAGGCCTGCACTGCCCATTCTGCCGGCGCCATATCGCGGCACAGGCGCAACTTGACGTGGCTCTGCGCGTCAAGGGCGTCGAGAGCCTCACGGTCGTCAATACGCCGATCGAGCGCGCGCGGCTCTACTTCCGCTATCATCCATTGCCCAATCTGCTCGCCGCGTCCGATCCCGAGCGGCTCTCGCACCGCGCGTTCGGCCTGCCCAATATCGAGTTCACGGAGAAGGAAACCGAGTGGCCGCGCAAGGTCGGCATGGATGTGGTCATGAGCATGCAGGTTGACCTGCCCGGAGAATTGTCCGGACCGATGAATCGTTTGGCGGCTGCCGAGTACCTCAACAACAAGGACGGTTACGAGCTAACGGAGGCGGATCAGCGCATGGCAGCAACCGGCCAGGGCCAGCTATTCGGGCAGTTCCTGATCGATCGCGAGGGGATCGTCCGCTGGACCTTTACCGAGGTTCCTGAAGGTGGCCAGCGCATGTTCGCGGCGCCGAGCCCGCAGGAATTGATGTCGGCTGCCTCGCAGGTGGCCGGCTAACGCTCTGTAAATCGGCGAGCCGTTTGCCCCCAAATTCGGCGTCCAACGCAGGCTCTGACGCAATCTTGGTGCAGCTCCACTTTATTCTGCGCCGATTAGCCTGACCCGGAGCAGATCGATTTTGCCGCGGCCGTACATTTGCCGCCTGACGAGTTTGAGGCGGGTGATCTGCCCCTCCGTCTGTCCGTTGGACCGAGGTAAGGTGATCGCCGACCGAACCGCCGCTTCGTCATTCGTAACGCCGCGGACAAATGAGGCAACGAAACTGGCGCGAGCGCGCTCGATCCACGGTGACAACTCGGCGGCGGCTCTGCGCCCTGATCATCAAATGGAATTCAGCGATGATCTCGCGTGCCTCGATCAGGGTTGGCACGCCAGCTTCGATCGCCGCGACAGTGACCGTCTTCTGCCTTCGAGATATCACGTACAATCGTCATGAGACGACCGATCGTTCTGGCCGACGGGATCCGGTGAAAGTTTTGTGAGTCGGCCTTTTCGGCCCGCCGCCTGCGTGTTGCCCATTCTGCGACGACACGAAGAGAGCCTCGGAAGCCGCGCGCCTTTAGGCGCCGCCAAAGTTCAGCGCCGTTTCGGCGGCCGGCGGCCCATTGGTCGTCGAGCCATGGCAGGTGCTGATCGAGCGAACTCTGCCGGGTCCGGAAGACATCGTGGCGTTCGCCACGGATCACCTGACAAACCAGCTTCCTGCTATGACCAGTCTGGCGCACGATCTGCTTAATCGCCGTTCCGCTTTTCGACAGGGCCAAGATCGTCGCATTGGTCTCTTCGCGGCGAAGATATTCTTCATACTGCAGGCGCTCAGCCGCGCTGAACAGTTTGGGATCGATGGTCGTCGCCACGATTGCGCTGCGGATCTGGCGCATCGACGTCGAGGAAGGCCGACACGTTCTCCATCAAATGCCAACCATCTGCGACCTGTACCGCCTGCGGGAGAGCCGTTGCCGCAGCTTCTCCATATCCCCCGCCGCGATCGCGAGCGACGATAGCGATCGTGGGATGACCGGCGAGCCGGGCTTGGGCTGTCGCGGGCTCACGATCTGGTAGCAGAGTGACGATCCGGCGCCTTTCCAGGTTGCAGATGATGCTGGCGTACCCGCCGCGCCCAATCATCAATGCCGATAACCTTAAGCGGGTCAGCCGGGGGCCGGTGACGGCGTCCGACTACGCGCAGGAGAGTATCCTTACTCACTGGCAGCATCAGCCGCCTTGCGAAGTCTGCTGCCGGTCTACCGCCAAGCGCCAAGCCGAGGTGATGAACGATAGAGTCCAGCCTCGTCGTACGTCGCGCCGATGGATCCAGTACCCCTTCGGCGAAGCTTTCAATTACCCACATTTCCAGCCGCTCGATTTCGGCGCCGAGTTCGATATCGGTGAGTCTGGAAACTCCGCGCCAGATGACAACATTTCAGGGTGGCGGATCGGCGGCCCTGGCCAAGTAACCACCCAATCGTGCAGAGCCACGCAAAATCCCCCGAATACTTAATTCCACATCGATCAGCCGTCCGAGAAGCTGTTTGCGTGCGATCAGGAGTGCCCGGATCTCCTGTGCACCGGCCGACTTTGCGTGTACCGGCTGGAACCATCCCATCCGGATCAACTGGGCTATCCCGCGGGCATCCTTGCGATCCATCTTGACCGTCATCACCGATAGTGCAGCCTTCACGTGCCGCGTTTCCAGCAGCACCGTTTCGAAGCCTGCATCTTTCAGGCCCGCATGCAGCCATTGGAAAGCAGCCCAGCCTCCAGCCCGATCCGCTTCACTGCAAAGCCGAGCGTCTTAAAAAAATTCAACCAAGGCGTCCGGTTCGCTGGCGACCTTCGCCTCCTTCAGGATTTTACCCTGGGCATCCACAACGCAAACGCTCGACAGTTCCAATGACACATCGATTCCGGCATAGTTCTCCACGGCTGTCCTCCGTCTCCAGATGCTTGGGCCGACTCACGTCGTGACATCTATCGGGGGACAGCCACCATCATGCCCCCTTGCTCGGAGCAGGGACCATTACCGCATCTAGTCCATTACAATGCTATAGTGTCGCATTGAGTGGGTGGCGTCAGGGGTGGGTTCGCTGTGAGGCAGAAAAACAAGTTGGGAATTAGGCCCACACCGATCGAGATCGAAGCGGCGCTTCGCGAAAGCGAGCAACGATTGCGTTGGCTGGCTTCGATAATCGAGTCCAGCGACGACGCGATTGTTAGCAAAAATCTCGATGGCATCATTACAAGCTGGAATAGCGGTGCTGAGCGCATCTTCGGCTACTCTGCTGCCGAGGCAATTGGTCAGCCGATTACGCTTGTGATCCCTCAGGATCGGCAAAGCGAAGAACGAGAGATTTTAACCCGCATCCGACGAGGTGAGCGCATCGAACACTTTGAGACTGTTCGGCAACGCAAGAACGGCAGCTTGATTGTCGTGTCGCTGACCGTCTCTCCTGTCAAGGATGCGAACGGAAAAGTCGTCGGTGCATCAAAGATTGCGAGAGATATTACCGAGCAGAAGAAAAATCAGGAGTTGATCGTGGCTCTGGCACGCGAGGCAGAGCACCGCAGCAAGAACTTACTTGCGAACGCGATGGCAACGGTCAATCTTTCTCAGTCGAACTCGCCAAAAGGCCTCAAAGAGATAATCACTGGACGCATCCAGGCGCTTGCAAATGTTTGCTCGCTTTTCGCCGCAACGCGTTGGATCGGTGCGGAGATATCGGCGATTGCCACACAGGAGTTAGCTCCTTATTTCGATTGGAAGCGAACGATCACAGACGGTCCACAAACGCTGTTAGCGCCAGACGCTGCTCAGGCAGTTGCGATAACGTTACATGAGTTAGCGACCAACGCCGCGAAATATGGTGCTTTATCCACGTCCGACGGCCAAGTGCGCCTGGAATGGTCTCACGCTGACGGACTATTGCGACTACGCTGGATGGAAAGGGTGGCCCCGGCGCGCAGGAGCCTACGCAAAAGGGACTTGGTAGCCGCATCATCCAGCAAATGATCGTCCAGCAAAAGGGGGAAGTTCGTTTTGACTGGCGTAATGAAGGGCTTGTTTGCGAAATTACACTTCCGGTGTGAGGATGTTTGCTGTTGATCACCGGAGCATCGTCGAGCGTCCGCTTCTGCCTTGCTGAGGCGGGCTACTGCTTCTGGACCATGAAAACCTTGCGCTCCCAGGCAAATTTCGGTCGTCTGGATTTTCCATGACCTATATCAGCGGTAGAACCAACGTCGCTCGCATGAATTTTAAGAACGAGCGGCGCAGTGTTTGTGTCGTGGCCCCATGATCGTGCCGATCGCAGGCGTGAGAGCCGCTACCAACCGCGGCGATGATTTCAGCGACAGAAAGATTGGTCAGGCACGGTTGTGTATCGCGCTCGCAACATCACAATTGTTCCGTTAGGTCCAGCCCGCATTTCGACTCCACAACAGCGCCTCGCTGGTGCTTGATAGGCGCGGACCCGGGGCGGGATTTCACCTCCAAGAAATTTCAATCCGGGCCGGAAGAGGCCGCTGTCCAGCGCCAGCGGTCTCTTCGTGTTGCTTCATTTTTGCGAGCCGTAGCCTTCGATGTCGACGCGGGTATGGGCTATCGCCACGTCAGTCGGTTGGATCGTTGTTTTGGGCGGGATCCTGGTTTTCGGCGCTGTCTGGCTTGACGCAGGCTAATCCCGTTATCCGGCCAACCGCCCAGTCGCATGGGTCGATGGTACACGGAACGTGACGACCGAGTGTGGGTTGCCTCAGGCAATACCCATGCGATTGCTCCCGTGATCCCATTCGAATGAAACCGACGTCCCCGAAATGGAGCTGAGCGCCGCGAGCGTCGGTGAAGACAGCCGAGTGGGGCGTCTGCTCAAATCCCGGAAACAGACTCTCTTGTTTCGCGACTGACGTCGTTTCGTCCAGCAGATTGCCCCGTTCGTTGCCCGAGTACGGGTACTGTACGCGCACGTCACGGTTGCTGCTTCCGGTACTACTTTGAGGGGCTGATTGCGGTTCAATGCGAGAGCTAGCCGAAGTTCCATGCCAACCAGTCGTATTCAACCCCGCAACCTCCGTGAACCTTTCTGCCGGCACAGGGACTTACGTCCAAGCGGAAATTCCCGTTCGGTGGAACGATCGGCGAAGAGGCGAACTCTTCCTGCCGGCCTCACGAGCGACGATCGATTGCTGACGTCGTCGGAGCAGTGGAACTATCAACTACCGAAATTGACACAACCGTACCTTTTGGAGGAACGCCATGACGGAGATCCGGCTGGCCTCGCTGCAGGGCGGGGCAACTGTCGTTGGAAGTGACACCTTAGCCGCTTTCCGCGAAACGCTGCGAGGCAAGGTTTGCCTTCCTGGTGAAGCAGGCTACGATGAGGCCCGCACGATCTGGAATGCGATGATCGACCGCCAGCCCAGCGCAGTGGTCCGCTGCAGAGGCGCCGCCGACATCATGCGCGCCGTATCTTTTGCACGTGAGCACGGTGCTCTGCTTGCGGTGCGGGCAGGCGGCCACAACATTGCCGGGAATGCCGTATGCGAGGGAGGTCTCTTGATCGACCTCTCGCTGATGCGTGGCGTGCGGATCGATCCCGTTAGCTGCACCGCGCGCGTCGAACCCGGTGCTACCCTCGGCGATTTCGACAGAGAGGCACAGGCCTTCGGGCTGGCGACCCCGCTCGGCATCAATTCGACAACTGGCGTGGCGGGGCTGACACTTGGCGGTGGCTTCGGGTGGCTCAGCCGCAAGTTCGGGCTGGCAGTCGACAATCTCATCTCAGCCGACGTAGTGTCTGCCGACGGCAAGCTGGTGCAGGCGAGCGCCACCGAGAACCCCGACTTGTTCTGGGCCCTGCGCGGAGGCGGCGGCAATTTCGGCGTCGTGAGTTCGTTCGAATTCCGCCTGCACCCCGTCGGCCCCAACGTGCTGTCCGGTCTGATTGTCCATCCCTTTGCTCGGGCAAGAGAGCTTCTCGCCGGCTATCGCCAGGCCGCAGCCAATGCGCCCGACGAACTCACGCAGTGGGTGGTCCTCAGGAAGGCCCCACCGCTTCCCTTCCTGCCGGCTGACGTTCACGGCAAGGAAATCCTCGTCTTTGCGGTTTGCTACGTTGGCGATGAGCGCGGCGGCAACCAGGCATTGGAGCCGCTGCGCGGGCTCGGAACACCCATTGCCGACGTGGTCGGCATGCAACCCTTCATCGCATGGCAGAGTGCGTTCGACCCGTTGCTGACGCCGGGTGCCTGCAACTATTGGAAGTCGCATAACTTCGTCGAGCTCAGCGACGGCCTCCTGGATGTCCTCGTCAGCCAGGTTGCGCAACTTCCGACCGAAGAGTGCGAAATCTTCATCGGGCAGCTTGGCGGGGAGGCTGGCCGTGTAGCGCCTGACGCAACGGCTTATCCGCATCGCAACGCGAATTTTGCGATGAATGTCCATACGCGGTGGCGCGAGCCGGCGGACACGCAGCGCTCGATCGAATGGGCGCGGAAGCTCTTCACAGAAGCGGCACCTCATGCAACCGGCGGCGTCTACGTCAACTTCATGCCCGAGGACGAGGCCGATCGCGTGTCCAGTGCATACGGTACGAACTACGCGCATCTCATGGCGCTGAAGTCGAAATACGATCCTGGCAATTTATTCCGGTTGAACCAGAACGTCCGGCCGTCCGCACAGCGATCGGTGGCCTGAGGGAAAGAGGACGGACCGCCGCGGAGCCATCTCGTCTGACAGTTGATGGTCTCAAGATGATCAGAGCCCAGGCCGTCGGCCACCCGCGGAAGGTTCTTGACGTCGGCCACCTCGCGATCGATGCGGGAGCGGCTTGGCGCCAACATCGGCTCAGTGGAACGTTCTCTATTCACAATGCGCGTGGGGAAAATCAAACCGGGACATAACGGCTAAGAGGGTTGCAGAAATGGGCAAGGCATATCAAGCAATCGTCGTCGGAGCGCGCTGCGCCGGATCGCCAATGGCAATGCTTTTGGCGCGCAGAGGCTACCGTGTTCTGATGGTCGACCGCGCGAGCTTCCCCAGCGACACGCTTTCTACTCACGTCGTACAGCCCCTCGCCGTAGCCGCGCTCTCGAGATGGGGGCTGCTCGATCGCCTTCTCAAAACTGGGATCGCGCCGATCGATACATATGCCTTCAACTTCGGTCCATTCACGATCGCCGGCGCGCCCGGCACGCAGGATGCGCCGGTTGCGTACTGTCCCCGGCGTACTGTTCTCGACAAGCTGCTCGTGGATGCTGCGGCTGAAGCCGGCGTTGAAACCCGAGAGGATTTTACGGTCGAGGAGATCCTGATGGAAGACGGAGGCGCCATCGGGATCAAGGGCCGGTCGAAACGGGGCGACGTCATTACCGAACATGCCGACCTCGTCGTTGGGGCGGATGGGCGGAACTCAATCGTTGCAGAGACGGTCCGGCCGGAGAAGTACAACCAGAGGCCGCCACTGCTCGCTCCTTATTATGCCTACTGGAGCGGTCTTCCGATGAACGGCAGATTCGAAACCTATATCCGTCCCAACCGGGGTTTTGCGGCGGCGCAAACCCATGACGGCCTGACGATGGTCGTCGGAGGGTGGCCCTACGCTGAATATACGACCAACAAGACGAACATTGAAGCCAACTATCTCAAGCTGTTTGAGCTTGCGCCTGAGTTTGCGGATCGTCTGGGCAGTGCAAAGCGTGAGGGGCGGTTGGTCGGCGCCCCAACGCCTAACTTCTTCCGGAAGCCTTACGGCCGAGGTTGGGTGCTCATAGGTGACGCCAGTTACCTTAAGGACCCGATCACGGCACAAGGCATCAACGACGCCTTCCGCGATGCCGAACGATGTGCCGCTGCATTGGATGAATGCCTCACTGGGACTCGGTCGTTCGAGGCGGTGATGGGTGATTACCATCGGGCCCGCGACGCCGGGGTCTTGCCGATGTACGATTTCACCTGCCAACTCGCGACGCTGGAGCCGCCTCCGGTTGAGATGCAGCAGCTATTCGGCGCAATCTGCGGCAATCAGGGAGCCATGGACGGCTTTGCGCAGATGAATGCTGGGACCGTCTCACCTTCTGAGTTCTTCTCGAGGGAAAACGTCCGCGAAATCATGGCGGTTGCCGAGGAGCCCGGGCTACATGGACGGCCGACGTAAGGTCCAGCGAATATGGCCTGTTCGACCGCGACGCGGCTTGGCATGCCAACGGCGGCCATGAAAGCCGACCGTCATCCGTTGCAGTCCCTCTTCCTGCGCTGAAGCAGCGGGAGACTCCGATGCGGCGCCGCATCGGTGACGCCGCCTTTTCCCAAGGCTAGCCAAGGTGTCAGTGCGGGAACCGTGCATCCCGAATGTCGTTTCCGCTTTCAAGAGGAACGACAGGAGTGCTCTCATGCCTCGTGGTGACAAATCCAGCTATACGAACAAACAGAAACGACAAGCCGAACACATAGAGGAGGGCTACGAACGTCGCGGTGTGCCCGAAGATGAAGCTGAAAGGCGAGCCTGGGCAACCGTCAACAAGGAAACCCATGGCGGCAAGAAAAGCGGGTCAGGAAGGGGAAAGACGGAAGATCACTCCCCCTTCCGAAAGGGCGGAAAACTCGGCGGGCGGGCATCGGCGAGCCGGCCGGCGGCCGAACGATCGCGCTCCGCCAAAAAAGCCGCCCGTACCCGCAAGCGACATGCTGCATAGCAACCGACGCGGATATCTGCTGTCGCGCTGCAAGGTCAGGCCGTGAGGTTTCGGTCGGTACCAAGAGGAGGCGGATAGGAAAAACTCCAACGGGAAGGTCGACCCAGTCGGCCTATCCCGCCCGGCCGACGCTTGGCTGTCGGCGCCGCGCCGTACGCGTCTTGCTGACAAATCGATCATCGATGGTGCTGGACACGCGAAGGCGCCCGAAAGGAATTGATTGCTACTTGGGCCCAAAAGCGCTCAGGAACCCGATCGCTATGGGGATAAGAGCGACGCAGGTCCAGAAAGCGGGCGCGCTGGAGCTTAGGCCGGCAATAAGGATCCATGCGCCGACGCCGACGATTAAGGCTGAGATCGCATAGGCGGCCGCTTTGTCCATACTCGATCCAAACGCAAACGAGGATCGACATAGCTTTCAGGACTCGCCGCGGGCCAAAGTGTTCCTCGCGCGGGTGTCGGGATGGATCGCGACACCTCGGACATTGATCGATGCCGGCAAATGCCTGCGGTGGCACGGAGAATATGGACCTATGCGGCAGGCCTGCAAGCGAAGGCGATTCGTGCTGCGATGTTTGTCTCAGGAGTCCGTCGCAATAGGAGTTTCTGAAAGCGAAAGGGCCGCCCTGGGTGACCACAATCCGGAATGCTCGCCGCATACATGCGCGAGATCTTTCCGGTAAGTCAGCCAACCGAGCCGAAGCCTCCAACCGCCCAGTACAAGCACCCCGCCCAAGCACCCCGCACAGCAGGCGAAGCAGGCACAAAAGTCTCATCATTAACGGACCGGTGCACGCGCCTGTCCCGCTTGGCACCATCGCTCGCTTTCTGGCTTGGGGCAATCCCGCGATCTCCATTCCATCGCCGAGGCGGGACATAAAACTTGGGGTAAATGGCCACGCACGTCGGGCCTCGGAAACTGTCAAACCGGGGTCCTTTCGAATGAGCTGCCGCCCCATCCGGCGAGCTTCTGCCCGCGCTCCCGTCAAGGCAACCGCCGCTACTGCAATTCTCTGGGCCCAATGAGATTCCGGGTACGCCTCCACACCACCTTTGATCCACTTTGCCGACCGATCATACCGCTCGGCGGCAAAGTGAACGCAGCCCATTCCGATGCACGTGATGTGGCGCAGCGGCTCGAACGGCATCAGATGAAGTGCGATTCTCAGTTCGCGAATAGCGCCGTCGCCATCGGCGGCGGATCCACGCATATGCCAGCCACGGATCAAGTGCGAGCGCCTGCTCAAGCCGCCGGTCGGCTTCTTCCAGTCGATGCAGCAGCACGAGCGTGCCGCTGCTCAGTGTCAGGGTCAGGGCATGTTCCGTTCAAGACCGTGCGCCTGTTGCGCCAGTCGGACAGGCTTGTTCGCGATCCGCATTCGGGGTCGAACTGAAATTGTGGGCCGCACGCTGCGCCCAACACCAACCGGCAACCGCCTTGGGCACGCGATATCGGCGGCCATCGCTTCAAGCAATGCGACGCCATTTTCTCCCAACGTCCGGGGTTCGGAGTCGAGAACGCATAGTGCGCCGATTATCAGATCGTCGGCTGCGCGTAGCCGTGTGCCAGCACAGAAGCGCATGTTCCATTGCACGATCGTCTCGTTATCGGCAAAGCGCGGGTCGTGCTCAATATCCGAAACCACCAGCATTTGCTCGTTAGCCACAACGTAGTTGCAGATCGCGTGTTCGCGGTCTACGCGGGAGCTCAGTTTGCCGTCAGGCAGCTTGTTGAAGTCGCAGTCCGTGCGTCGTCGCCGGGCAAGAACGACCCCCTCACGGCGATCAGCGTCATCGATCGCCTCGGCGCGGCGCTCTGCGAGCTTGTCCCGTTGCATTTGCCTACGGGCGTAATGATCGATCGGGGCCGTCCGGTGCTGGTCGTCCCGAGCGTCGTTTGCGATGGACTCGTGGATGCGATGTTCACATGATCCGGCAGACCGGATCAAACAGCACTGCGGTGTTGATCCGGATCCTGGACGTGCTGACTGCCGTGGTCAGCCTCCAGCGCGACACGCTGCGTGTTGCAACGCTTCAGCGTCATGCCGCTCTCGTTGTTCGACGACGCCAGCCGTCGCATCACATCGCCCGCTCATTTGCACGACGTTCGGGACCGCCATCATGGCTTTGTAGCAATGAAAAATCGTGGTCCACTCGGTTATCTCGGGACAGCTGCGTTAGTATAAGGCCACAGGCAATCGACGTTGCACTCTTCGGCGTGAGCGTGCATCCGCCAGAACCAAATTAATAAAGCGTAAACTCTATCGCAAAGGTTGCGAGGGTCATTTAATCTAGTATCGAGAAGTCTTTGCGATGATCGGAAGAATTGAAGCATCTTCAACGGTTCGGTTCGCAAATGTCGCTCGCAGCGGCTCTGATTTATTGGCTCATCATATCGCTGTGGCTTGCGGTGCTTGCAACTGTCGCGATTGCCTATAAGCGGAATCCCTCCACATTCGGAGCAGTTCGGTTGCTCTTGGTGGTGCTGATTATCGATACAATCCGCAATATTGCGGAGAACCTTTACTTCGGGTTGTACTTCGGCGGACAGTATGGAATCTTCCCCGCATCGATCGTGGGCGTGCTTGGCAATCCGAGCTTGCTGATTATTCCGAAGATCGTCAATGTGATCGCCGCGTGCGCTGTCCTTGTCTTAATTGTCTTTCGATGGATTCCACGAGCATCGAAGGAGCGGCAGGAGGCAGAGGCAGAGATTAGGCAAAAGACAGAGGCGCTTGGCAAGGAATCTGAAGAGCGACGGCGACTATTCGAAACTTCGCTCGACCTTATTCTTTCCACCGACCGCCGCGGCGTCTTTACGCGAGTCAGTCCAAGCTCGCTCGCCACGATCGGCTACAGCCCTGAAGATATGATCGGACGCACTGGTCGGGACTTTATCGTTGCTGATGATCTCGACAACACGCGCCGCGAAATGAGGTTGGCACGGCAGGGCCAACAGACACGCAATTTTCAATGCCGATATATTCACAAAGACGGCCGACACGTTCCGATCGCCTGGTCGGGCGTCTGGTCCGAGCCCGAGCAGAGGCACTTCTTTGTCGGTCGGGATATGACCGAACAGAAGGCTGGTGAGGAGAAACTGTGGCGGCTCGCCCATTTTGACCAACTTACCGGGCTCCCGAATCGGATCAGTCTTGCGGCCGACCTGAAGGCGATGCTTGATGAATGTGCTGCGACAGGCTCAAGCCACGCAATCGCGGTGATCGGGCTGGATAGGTTCAAGGACATCAACGATACGCTCGGTCATTCGGTCGGTGACAAATTGTTACAGGAGGTTGCCGAACGGATCGCGGCCTCAGACGATGCAGAGCGGGTGTACCGGCTGGGGGGTGATCAATTCGCTTTGCTCATGTGCAATTGCGGCAATCCCATCTTTGCGAACGGGATCGCCGAGACAAAAATCAACAAGCTAGCGAGCCGCTTCGAAATTGAAGGACATGAACTATTCCTGGCCGCGAGTGTCGGAGTTGCCATTGCGCCTGCCGACGGCTCTGATGCCGACAGTCTGCTCGCGAATGCCGATCTCGCCCTGCACAGCGCAAAAAGTGCTGGTGGGCAGCGTATCAGGATGTTCGTTCCAACACTGCGGGCCAAGGCAGAGTCACGCCGCGTTCTTGATAATGAGCTCCGCCGCGCGTGGATCAACAATGAATTCATTCTGCACTTTCAACCCCAGGTTCGCACCACCGACGCTTCAATCGTCGGCGCAGAAGCGTTGCTTCGGTGGCAACATCCCACACGCGGCATGATAGCGCCCGCCGCATTTATCGAAGCGCTTGCCGAGAGTGCGATTTCCCTTGAGGTCGGACGGTGGATTTTGACGACGGCTTGCCGAAATGCTGTCTCTTGGCGTAGGAAGACATCACGTGATCTGAGGGTCGCGGTAAACCTCTTCGCCGTCCACTTTCGCCAAGGAACGCTGCTTCAGGACGTCAAGGATGCTCTGCGTCAGAGCGGATTGCCGCCGCAGGCATTGGAGCTGGAGATAACAGAGAACATTGCGCTTCTCCAGGACGAGACGTTGCTCTCGCCTTTGAGAGAACTCAAAACGATGGGAGTGAGCATTGCCTTCGATGATTTCGGTACCGGCTACGCCTCGTTGAGTTGTCTTACAAGTTATCCGTTGACGCGCATCAAGATTGATCGCAGCTTCGTACGAAAGGCGTCCGTCGATTCCGCGCCGGAAGATTCTGCGATCATACGATCGATCATGGCATTGGCTCGCAATCTGAACCTCGAGGTCACAGCCGAAGGCGTCGAGACACTTGCTCAAGCGACGTTTCTCCGCCTTGAGAATTGTCGGGAGTTACAAGGCTACTTGTTTTCGAAGCCGCTGCCTGCAGATGCGTTCGAGGCATTGCTGTTTACGCATCGCGAAGGGTACTTGCGAATGGCGTGAGTCATATGCGTCCTCCGCTCGATTCTGCGAGACGAATGGAAGGTAATCTTCTCGGTCGATATTCTAGCGCAGGACTGCCAGTGCACGAGCGTGACGATCGCGAATTCGCGACGAGAGTCTCGGCGTAGGATCGTCATTGAACACAAAGCCGCCGCCTGGGGACATCAGACGGCGGCTTGTAGGCCGTGTACCTATAAACCCGGCGGCATCATGTGACTGGTGACTACGTCCGCTTTGCTCCTATAGCGACCAAATTCGTGCGGCAGCGCAGTATGTCGTGATCAGCCATGAGCTGAAGTGCGCGGTCTGACAGGTCCGCCGCAGCGCACGTGTTGTTGCGCTATTGCGGAACTCGTGACGTGGTGTGCAACACCATGAACCAACGTCCATCCCGTTTTTCGTACATGTTGGTTGTGAAGGCCGTGAAGCTCACGGCATCCCCATTCTTGAACTTCCCTTCAGCACTCTCAATTCCGACAACCCATGCCACGTTCTGGGCGACATGAATTTGCGGCTCTTTCATCGATACTGAAATCTCGGCGAAGCGAGCAAAAGTCCCCTCCCAGCTCTTGCGAACCGCGTCCCATCCGACAATCAAAATTTTGCTGGATGGATGCACGGCAATGACGTAGGGCTCAGCCGCCCAAACCCTTTCCATCGCATTAATGTCGCGAGCTGAAAGGGCCGTATCGAAAGCTAGATTGGCCGCAGTGACAGCTTCGATGTCGGACTTTTGCTCTGCGTGGAGATTGACCGTTCCGAAAATGAAAATGAGAGCGGTGGCGATCACTAATTGCCGTAGGGAAAAGCTCCAGATCATCGCCTTCTCCTGAAAAAGATGCAGTTAGGCCCGGATTTCTGCGATCTACCATGCCTGCCCCCGTTGTGTCTCGACAGGTCAAGCTGATACCAATCGATGGTCAAAAACGGACATGCGTGCGCCGTGAAAGGTTTGTCGGAACAGTCGATATTCGGAGTCGAGTACAACAATCCCAAGTTTCCGAAGCTTGGCATCGAACCATTGCGCTTGTCTGACCTTTTGGGACGCGTATCGCCCAGTCACTTTGCCTCGCCACAGCGGCCCGGTTTCCATCTGTTGATACTATTTACTGCTGGCAGCGGAGATCACTTCCTCGATTTTCGCCGTGTGAGGTGCAAGGCAGGTACGCTTGTCCATGCTCGCCCAGGTCAAGTTCAGCAGTTCGTCCTTGGGCAAAAACTGGAGGCGGATATCCTGCTGTTCACGTCAGAATTCATCTTTCCCGGGTCTTCAGCGGCGGACGGAGCGGCTTTTGGAACCTTGATCGATGATATCGTCCCCGAAGACGTCACGGACCTACGGCCTGATGCGTTGGAGAGCGTCGTCAGCGTCATGTCGGCCATAAAGCGGGCATATCATAAAGCCGATGGCTCGAAGCTATCGGCCGCTATCCTCCAGCACCTCCTCTACGCGATGCTCCTGACGATCGCAGGCTATTACGGCAAGAGCGACGCGCCCTCCATGACGGATAGTCATCGCAGGACGTTCCGGAGATTCCGTCGAGCTGTCGACGCGAAGTTCGCACAAACGCGGATCGTTGAAGATTACGCGGAAGCTATTGGATGTTCAGCGAAGTCACTCCGCCGAGCTTGCACGATGGCGTGTGGTTCCTCACCCAAAGCTCTGATAGAGCAACGCCTGATCTTGGAAGCGAAACGCTTGCTGGCACACACCGGCCTCACGGTGGAAGCAATTGCCGCGGAGCTAGGCTTCAGCGAGCCAACGAACTTCGTGAAGTTTTTCAGACGGCACGGAGGGATGCGTCCGCTTGACTTTCGAGCAAAGTTCCCGGGCGCTCAATCAGGCTGATACCGTCTTCACTGCTCAACGGGTGAGAGAGCCGTTCTGAACCAAAAGCCGGCCTCAGCGCGCTCTGCGACCTCGCACCGAACTGACAATTTCCGCTGCAGCGTCCTGAAGCTCTTCGAGATGCCGGGCGGCGAAGACCTCCACCGAAAAGGCGGTCCTGAGCCAGACGATGTTGATCGACCCCAGAACGCGCGCGCCATCGCGCAGGGGAACAGCAATCGAGATCAGGCCGTCCGCATGCGGTGGCTTGCCATACCAGCCGCCGACATGGGTAGGGTCGCGCGTTGCGTAGCCGCGTGCTCGCACTTCCGCGAGAATCGTGTTCAGACGCGCGGGCTCTCCGCCAGACGATCTTCGGCCTTGTTCGAAGTCCGCAGCATCTCGATGATCTCCTGCCGTTCCTTAGCCGGACAATAGGCCAGATAGGCTCGTCCAACACCGGTCAGCAACCAGTTCACCTGCAGACCGACCCTTTCCTCTTGCAACAGGATCGGGCTGCGCGCACGGGTGGTCTCGCGGATTTCCATGTGGTCTCCCGCCGGCACCATGAGATCCGATGGCCACGAAACGCGCCGACACAGCCGCTCGAGCACCGGAGCGGCGGCTTCCGCGATCCGATCGCGACGCTCCCGGCGTGACGGCGCGCGCGAAAGCGTCGCGCCGATGCGATAACGCCCATCCGCAAGCCGCCGGGTGACCACGCCGGACCGCGCCAGCGTGTGAAGAATGCGGAGCAGGCTTGGCTTGGAGATACCAGTGAAGACGTAAAGCTGATGCAGCGAGGAATCGGGCTGCATCTGCAGAGCCTGCAGGACACGAAGGCCCCGCTCCAGGCTCTTGATGATTTTCGGACCCGCCACCGCCATTCTCCATTCCACAATGTGGAACGCATCATTCCACACTGTGAAACATAGGCCGATTTTTGTGGCAAATCCAGATAGCGCGTCAGAAGGTGGCGTGCCTGCAGGTTGCACTTTGGAATTGGCATCGAAATTTCAGCGTTTGATGGAGACTTCCATGAGACCCCACCTGTTCTTCCGCAGCGCCTCATTGTCCGTCGCGACCGTGGCCCTGCTCGCAGCCTCAGGATCAAAAGTATCAGCGCAGACCTCGTTCCCAACGGGCACGATTCGTTTCGTGGCGCCGTTCTCGGCCAGTACGCCGCCCGACATCATCAGCCGCATCGTCTCCAAGGAACTGACGGAAGCCGAAGGCTGGCGCGTCATCGTCGAGAACCGGCCCGGCGGCGTGACCACCATCGCGGCGACCGATGTCCTGACCCAGCCGGCGGACGGCAACAGCCTCTATGCGATGTCGGTGCCGTCGGTTGCAGCACCCTCGCTGGTCCCGAACATCTCGTTTAATTTGGACAAGGATTTCGACCCGGTCATCAAGGCGACAGTCTCTTACAACGTGCTGGTGGTGAACCCCTCGGTGCAGGCCAAGACGGTCGCGGACCTAGTGGCATTGCTGAAGAGCCAGCCCGACAAGCTGACGTTTTCGTCCGGCGGCTTCGGCACGCCCGCCCACTTGATCGGCGAGCAATTCAAACAGCAGACCGGCACGCGTGCCCAGCACGTTCCCTATGCGCAATTCCCGCAAGCGATCGGCGACCTGCTCAACGGCACCAACGCCTTCATGTTCATCACCATGTTGCCGGTCGTCGACCTGATCAAGACCGGTAAGCTGCGGGCGCTTGCGGTGACCGGACCGAAGCGTGTGCCACTTCTTCCTGATGTGCCGACCATCGTCGAAGCCGGCTATCCTTCACTGGTGGTCGAGGACTGGACCGGCTTCGCGGTCAAGCATGGCACGCCGAAGGAAACCGTCGAGCGGCTCAACGCTGCCATCAACAAGGTGCTGGAGAAGCCGTCGGCGCGCGAGGCGCTTGCAAAGATCGGCGCCGAACCGGCGGGCGGCACGCCCGAGCAATTTGGCCGGCTGGTCGGCGATCAGGTTTCGCACTGGCACAAAGTCGTCGCCGACGCCGGCATCAAGGTCCAGTAACGGTGACATCAGATTTTCGCGTGACGCTCCTCGGGACGGGGACGCCAATCCCCCGTCCTGATCGTTTTGGCCCGAGCACGCTGATCGAAGCGGGCAGTCACACTGTGCTGATCGATGCCGGCCGAGGCGCCGCTATGCGATTGTTTCAGCTCGGCGTTCCGATCGGCCGGATCGATGCGCTGTTGCTCACGCATTTTCATTCCGATCACACGGTCGGCATTCCAGATCTCTGGCTGACGGGCTGGCTAAGCTCGCATTTTGGCAACCGTCGGCGACCATTCAACGTGATCGGCCCGGTCGGCACAGCGAGGCTCATGCATCATCTGGAAGCGGCCTATGCGCACGACATCGAGATTCGTGTCGAGGACGAAAAGCTCGCCCGCGAGCATGTCGCAGTCACAGTAAAAGAATTTGGTGAGGACGGCGTCGTCTATCAAGCCGGCGACCTGCGCGTCATCGCCTTCACCGTCGATCATGGCGACGCGATCAAGCCGGCCTATGGCTTTCGCATCGAGTATCAAGGCCGGGTCGCGGTGATCTCCGGCGACACTCGCTACAATATGAACTTGCTCCGCTACGGCGAGGGCGCGGATCTGCTGGTGCACGAGGTTGCGATGGCTCCGGCGGAACTGCTGGGCCAAGCCGACATCCAGCGCATCATCAATCATCACACCTCGCCGCAGGAAGCCGGACACGTGTTTGCGCAGACACGGCCGAAGCTCGCCGCCTTCACCCACCTCGTCATGCTCGCCAGTCAGACTGTAATTGCCCCGACCATCGAAGCGCTGATCGCGGCAACCCGTGAAATCTATGAGGGGCCGCTCGTGGTCGGCGAGGACTTGATGAGCTTCGAGATCGGCGAGAGCGTTACGGTTCGAAAACCTGCAATCTAGCCTCTGAAAGTTCAGCTATGTCATTTTCGACGGTTTCAGCGGTGATTATCGGCTGGCCGATGTCCGCTTCTTCCCCGTAAGCGTCCAACCGGGTCCGGAAGCGTTGCGTCTGGCCAGACCGCTGTGATTCAAGCTTCCAAACTGGGGGCTCGAATCATGCGTTACGAACTCGCCGACTATGAATGGATTGCCATCAGGCCCATGCTGCCGAACAAGCCGCGTGGGGTTCCTCGGGTCAACGACCGTCGTGTCCTCAATGGCAACTTCTGGGTCTTGCGCTCTGGAGCACCTTGGCGTGATTTGCCCGAGATGTTTGGTCCGTACACCACATGTTACAACCGCTTCGTCCGTTGGCGGCGGGCTGGTGTCTGGGGCCGCATCATAGACGCACTTGCTGCTGCCCACGATGCCGCTGTCCAAATGATCGACACCTCGATTGTCCGCGTGCATCAGCATGGAGCCTGCATCACTAGGAATCGGCGCCAATCGATGGGAAGGTCACGCGGCGGCTTGACGAGTAAAATCCACGCGGTGGTCGATAGCAATGGTTTGCCGGTAAGGTTGGCGTTGAGCCCCGGCGAGACCCACGACGTTCGACTTGCCGGAAAACTGCTCTCCCGCCTGAAGCCCGGGTCAATGCTGCTTGCCGACCGTGGCTATGACGCCGACTGGATAAGAGAGCTGGTCATGAAAAAGGGGGCGTGGGCCAACATCCCCCCGAAAAGCAATCGTAGCGATCCGATCTGCTTCAGCCCGTACCTTTATCGCGCTCGCAACCAGGTCGAGCGGTTCTTCAACAGGATCAAACAATGTCGTCGTGTGGCGACGCGCTACGACAGGCTTGCGGGAAACTACCTTGCCTTCGTCCAACTCGCATCTATCCGGGTATGGCTGGCCGCGCGTTATGAGTCCACGCCCTAGTCATCTGGAACTCAAGTTCGTCACATAATATGATAGCTCGAATCTCTACAGAGGAGAGCGCTTGTGGCGAATGCAGGTGTGAAAGGCCGGCCGATCGCGCCGTTGGTTCTGAGTCCGCAGGAGCGGACGTACTTAGAGAGGCAAGTTCGTCGTCATCGTGTTGCGCGGTCGCTATCTGAGCGATGCCGCGCGATCCTGCGGTGCGCGGATGGATTGCCAAGCAAGTCTGTCGCTGCCGAACTCGGCCTCCACGAACACACCGTTGGCAAGTGGCGTCGCCGATTTTTAAAGGATCGCTGTGATGGCCTGCTTGACGAAGCCCGCCCTGGCCGCCCTCGAACCATCGACGACGATCAGGTTGCTGCCGTGATCGAGCGGACATTGCGGACGACGCCGGCCGATGCGACGCACTGGTCGATCCGCTCGATGGCTGCGGAAACTGGCTTTTCCCACACCACGATCCGCCGAATGTGGTCTGCGTTCGGCTTGCAGCCGCACCGTAGCCAGACATTTAAGTTGTCGAGCGATCCGCTATTCGTTGACAAGGTACGCGATATCGTCGGCCTTTATCTGTCCCCACCAAACCGAGCACTTGTCCTCAGCATCGATGAGAAAAGCCAAATCCAGGCACTCGATCGCGAGCAACCGGTCTTGCCGATGATGCCTGGCGTACCGGAACGGCGCACGCACAGCTATGTGCGGCATGGTACGACCTCGCTGTTTGCCGCGCTCGATGTCGCGTCGGGGTTTATCATCGGCAAATGTTACAAGCGCCACCGGGCAGTCGAGTTTTTGAAGTTTTTAAAAGAGATCGATGCTCAAGTTCCTGAAGGCCTCGATGTCCATATCGTCATGGATAACTACGCCACCCATAAGACACCCAAGATCAAAGCGTGGCTCACCCGCCGGCCTCACTACCACGTCCATTTTACGCCGACTTCCGCGTCATGGATTAATCAGGTCGAGCGCTGGTTCGCCGAACTCACCAGAAAGCAGATCCAGCGAGGTGTCCACACATCCGTCAGGCAGCTCGAGGCCGACATCCGCACCTTCATCGACGTGCACAACAGAAACCCGAAACCCTTCAAATGGACCAAGTCCGCAGACCAGATTTTGGCTTCCGTCAAACGCTTCTGCTACAAAGCCCAGCAGACTTTATGTGGCGAACTTTAGATTCACGTGACTAGAATTCCTATTTTGGCAGCACGGTCTGCTTGGCGACATAGCCGAGGGTCGATCCCTGGACGATGATGCTGAAAAGGACGACGGCGTAGGTTGCCGCCAAAATTGCCGGTCGGGCAGGGCTGTCGGGTACGGACAGGGCGAGCGCCACGGAAATGCCACCGCGGATGCCGGCCCACGCAAGAAACGGTAGGTTGCGAAAGGCCATCATCTGCTCGACCACGACGCGAGGGCGGGAAGTCCCACCGCGATGAATCGAGCAATAAGGACGATGGGAATGGCGGCTGGTGAGCGCGTCGAACAGATGTCTATCCGGTACGGCGGCATCGATCCCACGAGAATGAGCGACGCGGCGACGCTCATGATGAGAAGGCCGATCGTATGGGGGAAAGGGGAAAGGCAGGTATTTGTGATTGACCCAGCCGAGCACGGCGGACAGCGTCAACAGAACTGCCGATAGTTCGAAAAAGGACAGCGACTGCCGAGTCCTTATTGCATGATGTGGTCGTGCTCAATCGAGGTTCGATGTCGCAAAGACACGAGCATCGCGTTGGTCAAAGCCGCCAAAGGCTCAAAGGTCAATCAAAGGCCGGCAACGACGACATGCGCCTGAATCTTGCCGGAGACGGTGCCAATGCCGTAGGCCTTCGCGATCGCTTCCGTGGCGGATGTGGTCACGCTCTCCAGACTGGCCGCATCCCGTGCTTCGATTTCGTTGCGCAGCGGCGTGCCCTGGCAATAGGCGATAGAAGGGTGGCCTGGGCTCGGCGCGACGCTGTTTTTTGCTACCGTTTCGATTTGGATTGTCGCAAAGCCGGCGGCGCGCAAATCGGCCTCGATTGCTTCTACGTCATGATAGCCGTGCGGCGTCCGTGCCAGAAAGCGGGGCGGATCGGTCGGAAAAATATCGCTCACCGTCTCGGTTACGACCCGGGCAAAGTCGTTATCATCTATGCGATCCCAGACGTTGAAGAAGAAGCGGCCGCCAGGACGGAGTACGCGAAGAGCCTCCTTATAACCTGCAACACGATCCGGGAAGAACATGACGCCGAACTGACAGCACACGGCATCGAAGCTTTCATTATCGAAGGGCAGCCGCAGCGCGTCGGCTTGCTTCCACGCAATGCGCGGATCTGCCGCCTGCCGCGCAATGGCGCGGTCGAGCATTGGCTGGTTGAGGTCGGTGATCACATAGCGTGCTTCCGCGTTGAGCATGGAAGCCAGTGCGCGCGGGACGACACCGCTCCCGGCCGCCGTTTCGAGAACCGTCTTAGGACTAGATCCGCTGACGCGAGCGGCGAGATCGGCCGCATACGACTCGAAAATGAGAGGGACCAGATAGGCATCGTAGATGTCCGGTATCGAGCCGGCGAATACTTTGTCGGAGTTGGACATGAATGTTCTTCCTGACCATGGCGTGCCTTGTCGCTCATAATTTCGAATTAAGGAGTTTTCTCACTTTCGCTGCCAAGTGCTGCATCGAGGCCGGCTTCTGCAGCAGGTTCATGTCGGGATCGAGGATGCCGTTGTGAACAATGGCATTTCGCGCGTAGCCGGTGGTAAAAAGGATCTTCAGGTCAGGACGCAGTCGCCGAGCTTCGTCAGCGAGGGCGCGACCGTTCATGTCAGGCATGACCAGATCGGTGTAAAGAAGACAGATCTCGGGATGTGCGGAGAGCGCTTTCAATGCCTCCGCGGCGTTTGGCGTTTCGATGACTTCGTAGTCCAAGTCGCGGAGAGTCTGGGCTGTTAGTGACAGGACCTGCGCGTCATCCTCGACGAGGAGAACGACTTCGCGGCCAGAGGCGAGCGCCAGATGCTCATTGGTCTGCGACTTAGTGGCTTCGGGAGCGCCGTAAAAGCGTGGAAGATAGATCTTCATCGTCGTGCCTTGGCCGACTTCCGAATAGATCTTGATGTGTCCGCTCGACTGCTTGACGAAGCCGAACACCTGGCTCAATCCCAATCCGGTGCCCTTGCCTACGCCTTTGGTGGTGAAGAACGGCTCAAACGCCTTGGCCATGACATCGGGTGCCATGCCCGTGCCGGTATCGGTGACCGCGACCATGATGTATTGGCCTGAGGCGATCGCCTGCTCTGCCGCGTAAGCCTCATCCAGGTGGCAATTGGCAGTCTCAATCGTGAGACGTCCGCCATCAGGCATGGCATCGCGCGCGTTGATGGCGAGGTTCAAGATTGCGCTCTCAAGCAGGTTCCTGTCGGCGTGGGCCTGCCAGAGTCCGCCCGCGAGCACGGTTTCGAGTTGCACAGCTTCGCCCAGCGTCCGCCGCAGAAGTTCGGACATGTCGGCGACCATTTGATTTGCATTGATCGCTTCAGGAGCAAGGGTCTGTTGACGCGAGAACGAGAGAAGGCGCCGCGTCAAGTCCGCGGCGCGATTGGCGCCTTCTTTTGCCGCGGAAACAAAACGGGAAACGTCCTCGCCGTTTGCAAGCCGCCTCTCGAGCAGACCAAGCGACGACACGATAACGGAGAGCATGTTATTGAAGTCATGGGCGATGCCGCCGGTCAATTGGCCCACCGCTTCCATTTTCTGCGCCTGGTGAAGTGCCCGCTCGCTCTTCAGCCGCCCCTCGACTGCCTCGGCGACGCGACGTTCGAGTGTGTGATTGAGTTCGAGCAGGTCGGCGCTGGCCTGCTCTGCGGCCCGGCGCGCTTCGAGAAGTTCTCGCTCATAGCGGCGGCGATCGGAGGCATTGAAGACGGTAATGCGGATAAATCGCAGATTGCCCGATTCGTCGCGCCGCTCTGCGGCATTGACGAGGACAGGAAGTGTCGATCCGTCTGCACGCACCAGGTCCAGCGCGACCTCGTTGAAAAATCCCTGCATCCGCATTAGCGGAGCAAAGTGGGTTTCGTAGTAGATCTTTCCAGCGATGTTCAGGAAGTCCTGGAAACGATGGCCAATGAACGTGCTCTTCTCGCGGCCAAGCCATTTGCAGAACGTAGAGTTGACTTTGGTAATACGGCCGTCTGCTCCCGCAGCGAGATAGCCGCACGGAGCATTGTCGAACAAATCCTCAAGATCGTCGACTTCGCCGGCCATGATATCCAAAGACGCACTCAATCCGGCGGACCTTCCAGGAAAGCTTTCATCGCGGAAATGGTTTCCTCAGGCGCGCTGAGATTGGGACAGTGGCCTGTGGCATTGAGGATGGTGAACTGGCTATTGGGTAGCTGCTTGGCCACGTATTCGCCGACGCCTTTCGGCGCGATGACATCCTCTGAGCATTGCAGGACGAGAGAACGCGCCTTGACCGCCGGCAGGTCGCTGCGGTTGTCGGAAAGAAAAGTGACGCGTGCGAATTTTTTGGCGATCTCTGGATCCGTCATGCAGAAGGAATTGGTGAGTTCTTCTCCTAACTCCGGCCGGTCGGGATTGCCCATGATGACAGGGGCCATCGCCTGCGACCAGCCCATGTGGTTAGCGTCAAGAAAGTCGAGAAGCTCGTGGATTTGTTGCTCACTGAAGCCGCCGGTGTACTCCTCATCATTGATGTACCGGGGAGATGGACCAATCATGACGAGGTCATCGAAAATATCGGGTGCTTTGAGCGAAGCGATCGCGCCGATCATCGCGCTGACGGAATGTCCGACAAAGATGCCGTGGATGATTCCCAATTCGCGGCAGATGGCGACGACATCGTCGGCATATCCTTCCAGAGAGCCGTACTTCCCGGCATCGTAGGCTGAAAGATCGGAGCCGCCGCAGCCCACGTGATCAAACAGCACGATGCGATAGTCATCAGCGAAGGCAGGCCAGACGAAGCGCCACATGTTCTGATCGCAGCCAAAGCCATGGGCGAAGATCATCGCGCGACCGCCGGAGCCCACGACTTTAACGTTGTTGCGCTGCACAATAGCCAAGACATGTTCCTTCGTATGATCACAGGGCGCGCCGCCCTCGGCAGGGCGCCGAATACAATTTCGTGAGAGGCGGCCGCGATTTGCCGGGCTCCTCTCTACAGGCCCATCTGTGCCGAAATCTCGAAAGACCGTAGCAGCAACGTCCACCGTTGTGTATCCCGCTCAAGGCCGCTCGCCCCTCCGGTCAATTTTGGGTGCTTCAGGCGGATGAATCGCACATTGGAACCAATCTCGATGCGCTTCGTTTTCGGAGGCTTAGGCATGCCTGCAGGGCGGAGCGGGGAGGAATCCGAGTTTTTCACTGCGGCGCCGACCTTTTCAGGAGGAATGGGCGCGGTGGTCTCCATCGGCCATCGGAGCGGTCAAAGATGTCGAACGTCGAGGAATTCCCCATACAGCGCCAGCTCACCGAGTTCGAGGCGCTCGTCGCCGCCGCTCCGACGGCGCTGGAAGCCATCCCTGGCGCTGTCTATGTTTGCGACCATGAGGGCTGGCTGATCCGATACAATTCGGAGGCGGCTGCTCTCTGGGGCCGCACTCCGAACCTGGATAGTCGAAAAGAGCGCTTCTGCGGATCGCACCGCTTGTTTCTGCTCGATGGCACGCCGCTTCGAGCCGAAGACTGTCCCATGGCTGATGCGATCCGCGTAGGGACGACTACCCGCAATGCCGAAGTCATAATGGAGCGGCCCGACGGCGCTCGTTTTACTGCCTTGGTTAATATCCGTGCCTTGAAGGATCACCGGGGCAACATACAGGGTGCGATCAACTGCTTTCAGGACATATCCGCGCACAAGAAAATGGAGGAGGAGGTCCGGCGAAAAAGCAGCGATCTGGAAGACTTTTTTGAGAACAGCGCGGTCGGTCTTCACATTGTCAGTGGTGAAGGCATCATCTTGCGCGCCAACCAGGCTGAACTCGACCTTCTGGGATACCGAGCCGATGAATACGTGGGTCGCCACGTCGCAGAGTTCCACGTCGACGCGCCGGTCATCGGTGAGATTCTCCAGAAGTTATCGTGTGGCGAGCAGCTTGACCGCCACCCCGCCCGTCTGCGCGCGAAGGACGGCTCGATCAAGTACGTCCTTGTCACTTCGAACAGCCGGATCGACGACGGGAAATTTGTCAATACGCGCTGCTTTACATTGGACGTGACGCATCTACGTGAAGCCGAGCGCGCGCGTCGGGAAAGCGAGGAACGCCTAGCGGCAACCTATGAAGCTGCCACGGTCGGCATTGCAGAGGCCGACCAAACGGGCCGCCTGCTGCGCGTCAACGACGCCATCTGCAAAATGCTTGGTCGCTCACGCGATCAGCTTCTGAGCATGACTTTCTTCGATTACACACACCGGGACGATCAAGCTGAAGATGCTGCGAACTACACTCGTCAGGTCGAAGGTGAAATCGACAGCTATTCGGTGCGCAAGCGTGCTTGCCAACCCGACGGTACAATCGTCTATCTCGACGTCTACGCCTCAGCGGTTCGTGATGATGCAGGACGATTCCTTTATGGTGTCAGGGTCATTCAGGATGTTACCGACGCCAAGCGGATGGAGGATCGCATTCGCGAGAGCGAGCGTCATATGCGCGACCTCCTCGAAGGCTTGCCAGCTGCCGTCTACACCACCGATGCAAATGGCCGAATAACATTTTTCAACAAGGCCTGCATCGAGATGGCAGGCCGAACTCCCCAACTGGGGGATGAGTGGTGCGTAACGTGGCGGCTCTACACCGCTGACGGAGCGCCGCTACCCCACGATCAATGTCCTATGGCTGTCGCCCTGAAGGAGGATCGGCCGGTCCGCGGTGTCGAGGCCGTCGCGGAGCGTCCCGATGGCACACTGGTTCCGTTCATCCCCTATCCAACGCCTCTGCATGATGCCGATGGCAAGCTGATCGGGGCGATCAACATGCTCGTCGATATCACCGAGCGCAAGCAGGCGGAAAATCGGCAGAAGACGCTGATCGACGAATTGAACCACCGAGTGAAGAACACGCTAGCGACCGTGCAGTCTCTGGCCAAGCAGACGGCGCGGCATTCCGACAGCCTGCAGGACTTTAGCAAGGGATATGAAAAGAGGCTGCTCGGGCTGGCTCGTGCGCATGATTTGCTGACCAGGCGCCACTGGGAAGACGCGCCGCTGGATTATCTTGCCCAGGAAGTTCTCGCACCCATGGCCACAAGCTTTGGCGGACGGGTGAAAATTGAAGGGCCGTCGGTCACCCTCAACCCGCGGGCCGCGCTCAGTGTTACGATGGCGTTGACCGAACTCGCCACGAACGCAGCGAAATATGGCGCGCTGTCATCTGAAGCAGGAATGCTATCGCTCACTTGGCATGTGCGTGAGAGTGCCGGCCAGACGACGCTCGATCTCGTTTGGCAAGAAAGCGGGGGTCCACCGGTGCAGGCGCCGACGCGACGCGGCTTTGGTACGCGGCTTATGGAACGGTGTATCGAGCGCGATCTGAGTGGAGAGCTCGATCTTGTCTTTGATTCGAAAGGGTTGTGTTGTCGTACTACTTTTCCATTGCGGGGATCGGCGCCGAATGGCTGATCTTGCCGGTCTGCGCGTGCTTGTGGTCGAAGACGAGGGCGGCGTGGCGTTGCTCATAGAAAGCATGCTCGAAGAGCTGGGCTGTAACGTGACAGCGTCGGTCGCGACCCTGGCAAAGGCGTTGAACATGGCCCGTGCCGAGACATTCGATTTCGCGGTCCTCGATGTCAATTTGGACGGTGAGCTCGTCTTCCCCGTTGCAGAAATTCTGAAGGCAAGGAAGCTGCCGTTTGTGTTCAGCACGGGATACGGCCGCATCGGCGTGCCGGAAACATTTAAGGAGTGCGAAGTGTTGAACAAGCCATTCACGATAGAAGATTTCAAGACGAAGTTGCTTGCGATGCTCGGCAGCAGCAGGCCCTCGGGAGACGGGTGAGCCATCTCAAGAATATTGTGCAGCGATGTAGTGTCGGAGGTGCTTCATGGGATTGGAAGGGACGCGCGTTCTTCTTGTCGAGGATGATGCGCTGGTGGCTATGTCGATCGAGGACATGCTCGGCGACCTCGGCTGTACGGTTTCGGCGCAGGCGGGCAGTTTGGCGGAAGCGCTGGACAAGGCTCGTGCGGGAAGATTTGAGGTTGCGCTTCTGGACGTGAGCCTAAATGGCAAGCAGGTGTTTCCGGTCGCCGAGTATCTGTCACAACAAGGTATCCCGTTCGCCTTTGCGAGCGGATATGGGCGGGCAGGATTGCCGGAAGGCTTTCGCAACCGGCCTGTCGTACCCAAGCCATATAAGCTCGAGGAACTTTCGGCGGCGCTGACGGCCGCCTTGCTGGGTAGTAAGGGCGGTTTGACGACGTCGGCAGAACTCCACAAACAATGACGATGAAGAGACGCTGTGAGGTCGCTTCAGTTACAACGGAGATCTTTCTATGCCTAAGGTTCACGAAGCAGCGCCGCTCAGTCGGTCAGTTAAACTCGCGGGCTCGGAACTTACTTGTTCCTGCCATGCTTGTGCATTTTTCAACTCCGACGATGAGGAGCAGGCAATACTGGCGCCGTTCGCCAAGGATGGGCTGGCGGCTAATGACCGGCTCGTCCAGATCATCAACAATCAGCAACAGGACGACCGCGTTCGGAGGCTAAAGGCGGAGGGGATCGACGTCGACGCGGCCACGGCGCGGGGCCAACTGGAAATGAGACCCTGGGAACAGGCCTATTTGAGTGGCGGCAACGGCTTTGATCAGGATGCCATGCTCGCCCTTATCCAGGACGTCCTCAAAGAGGGCCGGAGCAGCGGATTTGGGATGACCCGCCTCTGGGCCAACATGGAATGGGCACTGGAAGACCTTCCGGGCGTCGAAAAGATTGTCGAATACGAGACAAGGCTAAATCACGTTCTCCCAAAATACGATGACGTGGTCGTTTGCACATACGACCTCAATAAGTTCAGTGCGGCTACGGTGATGGATATATTGCGCACCCACCCTCAGGTCATCGTCGGCGGGGTTCTTCAGCAAAATCCATTCTTCGTTCCCCCGGATCAGTTTCTGGCCGAGCTCCAGGCTCGAAGGACGCCCGCGTAACGGCGTAGACCTTGGGGATGGGTATTGAACAAGGTGGATCAACTTGACGACCGCGAACTGCGGGCATTGCGCCGCGCTCTCGGCGACATGGCGGCGCTGTCTTCTCTTCCGGCAATGTGGGTCAACGCCGATGAGGACCGGATAGCGGCGGACCTCGCCGATGCGCTGGTGCAGGTGCTTGATCTGGATGGCGTGCGGGTGTCCTTTCGCACCGAGCGGGGCGAAACCCGCGCGGTCAGCCGCTTTCCCAATGGTCAGCCTACGGATCTGGCTCATCTCCTCCAAACAACCTTCCCGGAGCCGGGGGCCGCGGCAACCGGCGAACTCGGCCCGGACGGAAGTCTCCGTGGATTTTGCACTGCTATTGGATTGACTGGCGCCGGCCGTCTCGACGCGGTGTGTGGTCGGCGGAGCTTTCCAACTCAAGCCGAGCACTTAGCGCTCACAATGGCTGCCAACCAAGTGGCCGTCGCTTGGCAGAGGGCGCGCGCGGAACGGGCGCTCCGCGCCGAGACCGGGGCGCTCAACCGGGAGCGGCACGCGGTGGAGGTGCTTAACCGGAAGCTCGGAAGCGAGCGGGACCGGCTGCAGAGGCTATTCGAGCAGGCTCCGGGCTTTATGGCGGTCACGCGCGCGGTTTTCCCGCATCCGGCTTTCCGACAGGTTTCGTCACAAGGCGCACGTCGGCGACACTTTGCGCACGCGGTTCAGCACGGTCCCCAGCACGTATTCGAACTCTGCAATCAAAGCTATTTTCGCTTGGTGGGGCAGCGCGACATCCTAGGTCGGTCTGTTCGCGAGGTATTCCCTGAGCTGGAAGGGCAAGGCTTTTTTGAGATCTTGGACAGGGCCTACGCGACCGGCGAGGCCTACGTTTCGACGGCTGCAGCAATCGACCTCCGACGAGAACCCGGCGGCCCACTGGAGCGGCGTTATCTCGACTTCATCTACCAACCGATTTCCGACGATAAAGGGGAAATCACGGGCATCTTCGCCGAAGGACACGATGTCACCAATCAGGTCCAAAGTCAGGCGCAGCTGGCCTTCAATGAAGAATCGTTTCGCCTGGCTACCTCGGCCGCCGAGGTAGGAATCTGGGACCTCGATTTAACCACTGATCACTTGACCTGGTGCGACCGTACCAAGGCGATGTTCGGAATCTCGCCAGGGAGGCCATGCAGCATGACGGACTTCTATGCTGGGCTGCATCCTGACGATCTCGACGCCACAAGCCAGGCCTTTGCCTCCGCTCTCGATTCTCAGCTTCGCGCCACTTATGACGTCGAATACCGGACGATCGGCAAGGAAGATGGCATCGTTCGGTGGGTTGCGGCCAAGGGCAAAGGCTTGTTCGACGGGGAACGCTGCATTCGTGCTATCGGAACGGCCCTCGACATCACGGCGCGGAAAGCGGCCGAGGAGGCCCTTCGCCAAACCGAGAACGAACTTCGTGCAGAAACCCGCGCGCTTCAAATACTCAATCGCGCCGGCGCTTCGGTTGCGGCGAACCTCGATTTGGCCGATGTCGTGCAGACCGTGACGGATGCGGGCGTCGAGCTCACTGGTGCTGCTTTCGGAGCCTTCTTCTACAATGTCGTCAACGAAGCCGGTGAAAGCTATACACTCTACACACTTTCCGGCGCGCCGAGAGAGGCTTTTTCCAGGTTTCCGATGCCGCGTAACACCGCCATCTTCGCCCCGACCTTCGATGGTGGAGGAACGGTGCGATCGGATGATATTTTGAAGGACCCCCGCTACGGGCACAACGCGCCGTACAAGGGCATGCCCGAAGGCCACCTACCGGTCAGGAGCTACCTCGCCGTTCCCGTTCGCTCGCGTTCGGGTGAGGTGCTCGGAGGGTTGTTTTTCGGTCATCCGGAGCCGGGGATGTTCAACGTGCGCTCGGAAGAACTCATGACCGGCCTAGCCGGCCAAGCAAGTGTCGCCATCGACAATGCACGGCTATTCCAGGCGTCGCAGAGGGAGATAGCGCAGCGAAGATCCGCTGAGGAGATGTTGCAGCAGCTGAACGCGACCCTTGAAGACCGCATTGCCGAAGAGATGGCCCAGCGTGGAAAGGCGGAAGAGGCTCTTCGGCAAGCGCAAAAGATGGAGGCCGTCGGGCAACTGACCGGCGGGGTCGCTCACGACTTCAACAACCTCCTGACCGTTGTAATCGGGGGTCTTGATACAATCCGGCGCAGCAAACCTGGCGACGAAATTCGCGTTCGCCGTGCGGTTGAAATGTCTTTGCAAGGTGCACAGCGGGCCGCAAGCCTCACGGCCCGTCTGCTCGCCTTTTCAAGACGGCAGCCGCTCACCCCGCAACCCTCCGATCTCAACCTCATTATTCGGAAGATGACGGATCTGTTCCACCGCACTCTCGGCGAGACCATTGAATTGGAGGGAGTGCTGGCGCCCCGGCTTTGGACGGTGGATGTCGATCCAAATCAGGTCGAGAGCGCAATTCTCAATCTTGGTATCAATTCCCGCGACGCGATGCCCGAGGGCGGCCGTCTAACGATTGAGACGGCTAATGTCGTTCTCGACGAGCAATACGCCGCCACCGACGCCGAAGTGGTCCCGGGCCAATATGTCATGGTGTCGGTAAGCGACACCGGCAGTGGCATGGACAAGGAGACTCTAAACCGGGTGTTTGAACCGTTCTTTACGACCAAGGAGGTCGGCAAGGGCACGGGCCTCGGTCTCAGCATGGTATATGGCTTCGTAAAACAGTCAGGCGGCCATGTCACCATCTATAGCGAGCCGGGCGCCGGCACGAGCGTGAAATTGTACTTCCCCCGGTATCATGGCGATGCGGCCTTGGGCACGGAAACTCAGGAGCACCTCGCGCCGCGCGGCCATTCGGAGGAGGTGATCCTGGTCGTCGAGGACAATGCGGACGTGCGCGCATATAGCGTCTCAGTGTTGGTCGAACTCGGCTATAACGTCCTGGAAGCCGAACACCCCGATGCCGCGCTGAGCATCCTGCGAACGTCGGACAGGATAGACCTGCTGTTCACTGACGTCGTGCTCCCGGGCAGAAGCGGGCGAGAGTTGGCGGAACTTGCCAAGCAAATGAGACCCGGGTTGCAGGTGCTGTTTACGACAGGGTATTCGCGAAATGCCATCGTTCACCATGGACGCCTGGATGCCGGCGTACAACTCATCAGCAAGCCGTTCACGTTTGAAGGTTTAGCGACTCGCGTCCGGGATATTCTGGACGCTATGCCTAGCACTGCGACAGATGCCGCGGATAACGGGCTGTGAGCCGATAAGTGTGTCGCCTCCTAATGGTGACATGCATGTCTAGCCGAGACGGAGGAGAGTTGCTCGGCCTCAGCGATTGCGACCCGCGGTACAAGGGCGCTGCCGAGAACGCGCTTCTTTCGAGTCATCGGACTGGGTGCTCTTTCGACGGCTCTTGCCTACATGCTGGTACTGGACATGTAGAGGGTGAGGAACTTTAGCGGTCCTCCAATGCTTGCTTCTTATTGAAAGCAGGACCGCATGTTCGTTCTCACTGAGTCACGCCTCCACCCCCGCCAGCAGATATTCAACGACAACGATCGTGAGGACGCCGCCATTGCAAAGCGAGCGGAGGATGAGCGCTGGATAGAGCACATCGTCGAAGCCTTGCTCGGAAAGCTCAAACGGATGTGGAAGTAAGTAGCCGCGCACAAACGAAAAAAAGCGCTAGCCCCGCGACGCCCCCAGGTGTCCCGGGGCTGGAGAGGAGCGGGACGTCGGGGCCGCGAGCGCGCTCGAATACGCCTAGCGCACTGCCGATATCAATCTGATCTTAAACGGCCCATGCCGCTAACAAATGTGAGGTATCCCGGATTAACCTTTGTCCGGGGGAACTAAATCTGGCTGACCCCGTTGCCGAGTCGTTTTTTAATTGCTTGAGGAGTGCGCCATGCGGGAGCGCCGCAGAGTGAAACAGACACGATCCCTCGAAGAACGGATGGCCGAGCAGGTGGCTAAACTCAAGGCGCAAGCCAGTCAGTTACCTGCCGGCGCTGAACGCGAGGCCCTGCTCAAGCGCGCGCGGATCGCGGAGACCGGAGCGCACCTGACTGATTGGTTGACTTCCTCCGAGATGCGGTCGCCAATTTAAGCGTCCGTGGTAGTGGCGCATTCTGCGTCCGCTCGCGTCGCTCAGGATCGTGCGGGTATAGGCGTGCCCTTCAGGAACCTGCCCGCGATGCAGCTTCTTTTGTGTGCTCATCGTTCTCACAGACTGCTCAAGAATCTGACCGCCGTTGTTGAGATGCACGGTCGTGTCGCGATCGCCGTGAAACACAATGGTTGGGACAGGGGACCGGTCACCTGAAATTACCTTGTGATCGGACCTGCCTTGTCGCATCGTGACGAGTGCAGAGGGAAGGTCTGTGGCAACCCCGCACGCGAGGCCAGAATGTATACCGATTGCCGCGTACAGATCGTTGTAGGTTGCTCCCATGATGGCCGCGGCGGCCTGCTCCGGCCGACAACCCGCCAACGTAGACGCGCTTTCGATCAACTGAATATTCGCGCATGATTTGGCAAGTGATGCCCGCGATAAGCGAGGGTTCACCTCTGCCTCGCTGCTGGTCGGCTGTACGAAACCAGTTCCAACATTTTGCCGGGTTTGCCTGGCTCGGCTGGGCTGGATAGACCACGAAGCAATTATGCTCCTCTGCGATAAAGTTCATCCTCGTGCCGGCGGCGAAATCATCCGGCGACTGGGTACAGCCGTGAAGCATGACGACCAAAGGAAGCGGTCGCTCCTGATAGCGGCTTGGGATGAAGAGCTTGTAGGCACGGCTTCCCGCGGGACTGCTGTACGTGCTTTCGATATCGGGCGCCCTCCGGCACGACGTTCGGCGTGGACAGTGGGGCGCGCGTCCGTGACGTCCTTTCAAGGGTGTGCCCCACGGCGAAGTGGGTTTTATTCGCGAGTAGCAAAAAGAAAAGGCCCGCCGGAGCGGGCCGTTTCAATGTTCCTTAGCGAAATGCGCCGCCGTATCGCTGCCGCTCCTTGCGAACCTCGTCCGCACCGTAGGGTTTGCTGGCGGGATCGAACGATTTCCACCCAGCCTTTTGCCAGGCAGCACTCCGGTCGCGCAGGTTGATGGCAGACTCGTTCAATATTGCATCGAGGCGGGACCGGTCCGCATCGGCCACTCGTGCCGACACCAGCGTGCCGCCACGACGGACGCCCTCGGCATAGGAGTGAGCATCCTGTTCCGAAACGCCAGCCTGCGTGAGAGCTCCGACAATACCGCCGGTAGCTGCTCCTGCGGCGGCGCCAACCGCCGTCGCGGCCAGCCAACCAGCTGCGACAACGGGTCCGAGGCCGGGGATCGCCAGCAAGCCGAGCCCGGCAAGAAGGCCGGCAGTGCCACCTACGCCCGCGCCAATGCCGGCGCCTTTCCCGGCACTTTCGGCGCGATCGTCGACGCCATCGCGATCGCGATCCAGCTTCTTGTCGGTGTTGAACCAGCTGTCTGAATTATTGGCGACGATGCTGATGTCCGAGTGCGGCACGCCGGCGGATTCGAGGCGCCGAACAGCCTGCTGAGCGTCATTGTGGTTGTCGTAAAGACGAGAAATTGTAACGGTCATGCTAAACCTTCCCTACTTGGCAGTATTGACGTTGCCTTGAAAATCGACGCTTATCGAAGCGGCTGACCCGCTCTTGCTGGCCTTGCCGCGCCAAACACCATTTTCGTCCTTTTTCAATTCGGTGACGTTGGTGTAGCCCGCGTCCTCGATCTTCGACTTGGCTTGTCCTTCAGTGAAACTGTTGCGACCCGCGACAGGTGCGTTGGAGTTGTTTTGACCGGGGCTGTTGACCGCGCTGTTGTTCGGTCCCGACTGCGCAGGCGGATTTTGCGCCGAAGCCGTGGTAGCCGCCAATAATCCAATGCAAATTAACAGAAGTGAGCGTTTCATAGGTATCTCCAGAGTTCAGGTGTGAGCCCAATCTCTCGTCGCCGCGTTAGTTCCTGGACCTGCGACGTTAAGTGGATTTCCAATCGCCAAATAATTCTTTGGCCCCAGCAGTCATCGACCACATCTGAGAGCCGCTAGTGTCGCTGGCGCGCATGTTCTCGGAGGCCGACGAATCCCTTCTGGAGCCCGCGGTGGCTACGGGCCGCTCGTGTGCGACGGCTCGTCAACTGACGCTTGAGTCGGAACTTAGCCGGACGCGCGGGATTGCCCCCATGCAATCCCCCCACATCGCGGAGATCCACCATGGCGAAAATGAAGAAGCTCGAGGACCTATTTCACGACACTCTCAAAGATGTCTATTTCGCTGAGAAGAAGGTTCTCGCGAGCCTGCCGAAAATGGCGAAGGCCGCGCAGCATGCCGACCTCAAGGCTGCTTTCGAGAAACACCTCGGCGAGACCGAAGGTCAGATCGATCGCTTAGAGCAAGTGTTTGCGGAAATCGACAAGAAACCTCAGGGCAAGACTTGTGACGCAATCGTGGGTATCGCAAAGGAAGGGCAGGAGATTATGGACCAGTACCAAGGCATGCCCGCCCACGATGCGGGGTTGCTCGCCGCAGCGCAGGCCGTCGAACACTACGAAATGACCCGCTACGGAACGCTTCGCACTTGGGCCGAAGAACTCGGTTACACCAAGTCGGAAAAGTTGCTCCAACAGACCCTTGACCAGGAACGTGCGACTGACGCCGCGCTGACCAAACTTGCGAAAGCCGTCATTAATCTGGACGCTGAAAAAGACGAAGCAGCGTAATTGGGTGGAGCGCCGCCCCACCAAATACGGCGGCGTCCGTATTGGCTGGCCAGCGCAGGGCTGGATGCGCACCTGTTCGGCACACATTCACCGTGCCGAACAAGGGCCCCTCATTTCACGGGCGTACTCGGACAATCATCACCTTCTAGTGCGCCATCGCGATTTCACCCGACAATTGCTCGCGCCTTGCATCGATCCGCAACATCACGACAACGATTGCGCCCGCCAGCGCGCACCCCGCCAGCAATAGAAGGCCCGCGGTAAAATTGCCGGTCAAATCCTTCAGATAACCCATCGCGTAGGGACCGGCGAAACCTGAAAGATTTCCGAGCGAGTTGATCGCGGCGATGCCGGCGGCGGCCGATGCTCCCGTCAGGAAACTTGCCGGCAGCGGCCAAAACATCGGGGGTACCGCAGAGACGCCGATCTGTGCAAAACAAAGCAGCGCCATGACGATGACGGAGTTGGAAACGAAACCTGCCAATCCGATCCCAATCGCGGCCATTATCAACGCCACGGCGACGTGACCTTTTCGTTCCATGGTCCGATCGGAATGACGACCGAGCAGCACCATGCCCACGGCGCCGAAGACAAAAGGCAGCGCCGCGAGCAATCCGGTCTGGATATCGCTTACGCCAAAACCCTTGATGATGGTCGGCAGAAAGAACGCCACTCCGTAACTTGCAGCATTCAGGCAGAAATACACCAATGCGCACATGAAAATGCGCGGATCCGTGAGCGCCTGTCCCAAGGACAGGTGCTCGATCTTCTCCTTGTTTAGCTTCTCGGTGGCCTGCACGTTCTCCAGCCACGCAATCTCGTCGTGTTGCAACCAGCGGGCCTGGCGCGGCAAATCGGTCAGATAGATCAGGACGCCGATGCCCACCAAAACCGATGGCAATGCCTCGAGAATGAACAGCCACTGCCAGCCTTCCAACCCCCAGCCTGTCAGGCCGAGCAGCATCCCGGAGATTGGTGATCCGATGATGGACGATATCGGGATCGCCAGCATGAACAGGCTGATGACCCTGGCGCGGTAGATCGCCGGGAACCACAGGGTGAGATAAAAGATGATGCCCGGAAAGAAGCCTGCCTCGCAGGCGCCGAGCAGCAGACGGAGAGAGTAGAAAACGCCCGCCGCCGGAATTCCGGTCGCCGCCGATATCGATGGGATGAATGCGAAAGCCGCCGAGACGATTCCCCACGTAATCATGATGCGGGCGATCCAAACACGCGCGCCGACTCTTTCCAGAAAGATGTTGGAAGGCACTTCAAACAGAAAATATCCGACGAAGAACAAGCCGGCGCCCAGTCCAAAGGCTGCTTCACTTAAACCGAGCGCTTGGTTCATGTGCAGCTTGGCAAAGCCGACATTGACCCGGTCGAGATAGGCCACGAAATAGCACAGGATCAGGAACGGAATAAGCCGCCACATAACCTTGCCAATGACACGTTTCTCCACGTCTTGCATGGCGCAGCCTTCCCGCATCGCAATTAGAGGCCCGTGTTCAAAAATCCGGGTAGCGTTGCGAGCCAACAAGACTGGCAACGCCTACGTTCCGAGCGCCCGATCGGCGCAACGAGGGACGGTTACTCTAACGCAATAACCGGCCGAACTGCGCCCTTTTGTGATCGTGGCGTCGATTTGGCGAGCGAACGCGTCGATCATTCGTGCGCCGATTCCAGACGGTTGCCTGTCGGCGTGCAGCGGAGTTCCGTTGCCTTCATCCGAGACACTGATTGAAAAACGGTCCGGTGCCGTCTTGAGCGCAATCTGCACGCGCCCGCCTCTGCTCGAATGTTGCGAATGCTGAATGGCGTTCGTGACCAGTTCGTTGACGATAAGGCCAAGCGGCACCGCAAGATCAGTGCGGATGACGAGCGGGTCGGCGTCGACTGCGATCGTCCAGGCTTGATCGGCGCTGCTCGATGCCGCTGTGATTTCCCGGCAAAGTTCGACGAGATACTGGTCAAGCGCGACCGTTCCGACGTCGTCAGACATATGAAGTTGTCGATGAACGGCTGCTATGGCCGCAACGCGCGCGGCTGCATCGTGGAATTGACCTGCAGCGGCCCCTGCCGTTGTGGCGTGCATATGCAACAGGCTCGACACAATCTGCAAGCTGTTCTTGATGCGGTGATCGACCTCCTTGATCAGCAAGTCTTTTTGCCGTCCGCTTCCTTCAAGGGCACGCTTTGCGTCTTCAAGCGTTTTTCGTTCGTTGAGTTCGCGTAGTGATGCCAGCTCCTCAAATAGCCGTGTTCCCATCTCACAGCGACCAGCTTCAGAATCTTCCAAAAGCAACTGGGCGAGTTGCTCATGCTCGCGCAGCAGCGCATTTAGGTCGTCTTCAAGGGGCAACTCCGGATGCATCAATGTCCAATAGTGAGCTGACCGGATAAACGTCAGAAACGCGACCAGCAACTCGAATTTTTCGCCGCCAAGGGCAATGCGCAGTGCCCGCTTCGCCCGGTTTGCGCGCGCGGGCTGAAGGAAGAGCACAGTGGCCGAAGTGAGCAGGTCCTCATCGTAGGCGGTCTCGGGTGAAGGCCAATTGATCGGTTCTGCGATGGCTTCCAAGCGGGCAAGCGCCGCCCCTATGTGTTCGTCAGAAGGGATAGGGCGCTGGAGCAGACGAACCACCTGTGGAACCGTCATCACCGGCGCATTTGGATCGCCGGCAGACCGACCGAGTCCCAAGAGGAAGCCGCAGTGTCGCGTGATGCAGTAACGAACTTCGCAAAAGCGGGAGAGATAGACAAAGAGCCGTTCCTTGAACAGCGTCGGGATCGGGTTGTCCAGGTAGGCTGACTTCGCGAACAGCCACAATTCGCGAATGACCAAAGGCGCATCCGGTGCAGATCGGAAAAAATTCGGAACAAGGCCGAAGCGCGCGGCGACCTCACGCTCGAGATCTTCTTGGCTGGTGTTCTGAGGGCGCGAAGGCCCTGGGAAACGCGTAATCGTAGACACGCTGTAACCTCAACTCGGCAAACCGCTGATCTCCGCACGGCAGAAGTTAACTAGCTTAGAACGGTCGTCAGTTTGAGTCTGAGCAAAATTGCTCACCTTTGGGACCAGCGAGTCGCACCGATTAATCCAAGACTGAGGCCTATTGTGTGGACCTGCCGCGACTTCCGCACGATCGTAATTCCAATGAAGCGCATCATACGCTGCAAGTGAGTACGGCTGCTTGAGATGGAAAAGTGTCAAGAACTCTCTCTTCAATCGGCGTCAACTCGCCGGAACCTGAGCCACTGTTGATTATAGCCTTTTATTCCTGGATGGCGCTCTCCCACCTCAACTGCTGCACAGCTATGCCTATAGGCACCGGCCGCCACGAAAAAAGTAAGGCCGCCAGTTGGCGGCCTCATTGACCAGCCCTAACCGGCGGGCTTTCTTTGTGCTCATGCGGCGCGCCATGGTTTTCGTCAGTCTGCTCCGCATCCCCGGGCTTTTTCCCGGCCATATTTCCGGGATTGAAATGGTACTTACCTTCCGGATTCTCGCCGGGCTGCTTCTCATTTGGGTCTTTGTTGTTAGCCATTAGACTCGTCACTCCTTTGGAAGGGTAACAATGTTGAACGGGACCAAAGTCGTTAGGTTCCAACACTCCGTTTCAGTCGCTTGTCTTGATTTGGTATGGAGCAGCGCCATGCAACTCAGTAAGGGTAATCTTGAACTGGCTAGGACGACAAGGTGCCAGATCCCATGAGAAGAGCGATAGCGGCTGTGATGGCAACAAATACAAACGCATGAGAACCTCGTAGTGATTGCGGCGGCCGCGCCTGGCGACACCATGTCAGTAATGCCGTCGCAAATTGCGGTTGGAACGAAAGCTCAGCTGCCCCCGTTTAGGATGAGCTGCAACATTTCTCATTTGACTGAGGCATCGTGCAGACCACCTGAGGTACTGCGCATGGCTTTTCCGCAAACACGCTCCCCCTCGTTTCTGTCCGACTGTCTGGTCGCCTTCAGGCGATATCCTGCAATCACTACCGTTGCTGGTGCAGCTACCCTCGTGGCGGCGACCGCGCTTGTAAACCGGCAGCTTGCCAAGAAGGCGCTACGCGATAATCCGCCGCAGGGGCGGTTCATCAACGTCAACGGCGTGCGTTTGCACTATGTGGAACGCGGCAATGGCCGGCCGCTGATTCTCTTTCACGGCAATGGCAGCATGATCCAGGATTTCGAGTCGAGCGGTCTAATTGATCTGGCGGCCGCGAATTACAGGGTAATCGTGTTCGACCGTCCGGGATTTGGACATAGCTTGCGGCCCCGGAACGTCGTTTGGACCCCGGAAGCACAGGCAGATCTGTTCAAGAAGGCACTTGATCGGCTGAGCGTCCAGCGGGCGATTGTGCTTGGCCATTCATGGGGGGCGTCGGTCGCCGTGGCGCTGGCGACAAGACATCCGTCGTTCGTCGAAGCTTTGGTGCTGGCATCGGGATATTATTTTCCGACCGCCCGCGCCGACGTAGTGGCCTCGTCGCTACCTGCCATACCTGGGCTTGGCGATATCATCAGCTACACCATCTCACCGATCCTCAGTCGTTTGATGTGGCCTGCGATGTTGCGCAAGGTGTTTGGCCCGCGATCAGTCCCCGAGAAATTCGCCGGCTTTCCGAAGGAAATGGCCTTCCGGCCATCACAGATCCGGGCCAGCGCGGTGGAATCGGCGTTGATGATTCCCGCTGCGTCTGCTTCCTCGAAGACCTACAGCGAACTCGACATGCCTACGATCATACTTGCGGGCGAGGATGATCGTTTGATCGATATCGATGAGCAATCGGCCAGGCTGCATGACGAGGTCAAGCAGAGCAAATTGCACCGCATCGCCGGAGCGGGGCATATGATCCAACAGTCTGCCACTCCTGATTTGATGGCGGCCATCGACGAAGCCGCTGCCAAGACCCTGCACTAGTCCATCGGATGCGGGGAAGCGCTGGCGCGTACCGCTAACCATGGCCGAGTTCGGAGGCTTCGCGGGTTCGGGCTCCGGCAGGACATACTTGCGTGGGGGATGGAGAAAACGCCGTGGTTTCGCTTTCAATGTTGCCGCAGGCGACAAGAGGCAAGCTGTGGACATCTCCCAGCAGATCGAAGCGGACATATCCGCCTATCTGCTCACGATCACCGCCATGAATGCTGCGGTGGGAATTGCGGCGGGGGTTGCGATGTATCTCTGCGGGCTGGGAGACCGACCTCTGGTTGTGGGCAGCCGCCGCCTTCATGCTTCAACTACGTTCCAATTCTGGGGCCGCTTTTGGGAACCGTTATTTTCCGCCGGCTTATGACAGTACCGGGCGTTGGGCCCCTGGTGGCTGTTACCTACAAATCGGCGAGATGACCCTCATCGCATCTTAAAATCGAAGGCGGCAGGCGCGCTGTTCGGGCTCACGCCCAAAAAATACCAATCGGGAGAAAAGGACGTCACGGGCGGAATCACGCTGGCCGAGAGACGAGATGGTGCGGCGGTGTTGTATGAAGCCGCCAACGTTCTGCTATCGCGCATCACGCGGTTCTCAAAACTCAAGCGCTGGGGGATGGACGTCGCCAAGCGGCGAGGCTCGAAGCGCGCAAAAGTGGCTTTGGCACGTAAGCTTGCAGTGATCCTGCATCGGATCTGGGTCGACGGCACAACTTACCGATGGACCGAATCGGGCCCGATCGTAGCATAGAGCACGGCGAGAAGAGCAGGAATGCAACCGGGCTGAACTGAAGCCCATTGCCCGAAGTCCCGTCGCCGGGACGGTGGATGCGGTGAAGCCGTTACACGCCCAGTGGCCGTCGTCCGACGAACCACGCGTATCTAGATAGGCTCACCGCTCCCTCTGACAGCATGATGTGGCGGCCAGGCGTTGACCACGGACAGAAGCATGAGCTCGGCGGCGTGACGTTCACTCGGGAGGCTTGACATTATCGGGCCCATTACAGAAGGGCGCGTACTCATAAGTGTGGTCAGGAGCGACGTGATCGCTTCAGCGCGGCGAATAAGCGCGATTGCTCCTGTGCGGAAGCGACTAAGCACGATTGGCAAGCTCGATATTTCCTCGTAGTGCCCCCTATCGAAGAGCAACATTTGCAGTACGCCCATGCAGGCAACCAGGGTTTTGCGTTCAATCAAACCCTTTTATGCTCACTGGCGACGTCGTTACCTTTGGAATTGCAATCCATGGAATACATCTCGTCTGGTCTCGCCAGGCTTGCCACAGAGGTCGTGGGTAGCGGGACTCCTACAGTATTTCTTCATGCCAACGTGTGCGATAAGCGCATGTGGCGGGCTCAATTAAATGGAATGGGCGCCAGACACAAAGCGGTTGCTTATGACCGGCGCGGATTCGGTGAAACTCGCGCCGAGCCGGAGGATTTTTCCGCCCTGGCAGATCTCGTGGCGGTGCTGGAGGCAACCGCAGACGGAAAGCCCGCGGTCCTCGTCGGCTGCTCTCTCGGAGGCCGCATCGCGCTTGATGCCGCCATCCGGCACCCGTCGCGCGTTCGCGCCCTTATTCTGATTGCCCCAATGTCGTAGGTGCCCCTGATCCGATCTACCCTCCCGATATCGAGAAACTGATGATGCAATCGAAGGAGGCAGAGGAATCTGGCAACCTCGATCGGTTGAATGCAATGAAGGCGCGTCTCTGGCTGGATGGACCGCTGGCCCCCGAAGGTCGCGTAGCCGGTCCCGCTCGCGATCTGCTGCTTGATATGAACGCCATCGCGCTCCGCTCCCCGCCGTTCGGATCGGACGTTGATGTTCAGCCCTTCTTTAACCGGCTCAATGAGATTGCGGTGCCAACTCTTGTGGTATGGGGGGACCTAGATTTCCCGTACGTTCAGGAACGCTGTCGCCACGTTGCAGCGGCAGTACCGGGCGCCGAGGGGCGTGAAATGTCGAGTGTGGCTCATCTCCCTAGTTTAGAGCGGCCAGCGGAAATAACAGCTCTCATTGCCGAATTCATAGCCCGATCTACGGCGGGAGGGGGTTAGATACGAGAATCTGGCTCTGGTCACTTTAAGCTGGGAGCCTGCTGTCGTGAATGAACCGGTGATCCGGATCTGCCGTCGTTGCGTACCATCTCACTTCGCTTGGTCCAAAACGCCCGTTGCCGGCCCCTCCGGCGGCGGGCGGTGCGTTTGGTCAGACACTTGTGATTCAAACTCCCAAACCGGAGCACGTATCATGCGCTATGAGCTCGCCGATTTTGAATGGGTTACTATAAAGCCAATGCTGCCCAACAAGCCGCGTGGCGTTCCTCGGGTGAGCGATCGTCGTGTCCTTAATGGCATCTTCTGGGTCTTGCGATCAGGAGCACCCTGGCGTGATCTGCCAGACGCGTTCGGGCCATACACCACCTGCTATAACCGATTCGTGCGCTGGCGGCGGGCTGGTGTCTGGGGCCGCATCATAGATGCACTTGCCTCTACCCATGATGCCTCTGTCCAGATGATCGACACTTCCATCGTCCGCGTGCATCAGCATGGAGCCTGCATTACGAACCGGCGCCAACGGCGGCGAGGTCTTCGTCGATGGAAGCCTGGCGCAAGTCTGAGGGCTTGAGCATCTGAGCGAGAGGGCTTCATTGCTATCGAAGCCCTCAATGCTTGCTGACTCTAGCTAGATCGGGGCGGGGCTCGTTGCACAATTCAGATTGCCGCGACGTTTGGCGCTCGAAGGGCTCGATGCCTGGTCGGCCGAGTTAGCAGCCCGCCTTTTCGATGTGCTGCCAAAACGCCTCCGCGGCTTGTGCGAGTCGAAGCTTCGGCCGGAATACGTGGATCTCGATCGGCACCCACCATGTCGGTTCCCCTGCCGCGACGATCTCGCCGGAGGCGAGCTGATCGCTGATCAAACTCTCCGGCAGCCACGCCATGCCGCGGCCGGCCTGAACCATCGTCACCAGCAGCTTCGCTAGATGAGAGGTGAAGGTCGGGCGCAGATGGATATCCAGAGGTGACGTCGCGCGCACCGCTTCGAGGATTCGTCCCATGCCGGATTCGAGACGGTAGCTGAGGAAGGGGACAGGTGCTGCTTCCGTCCCCGGCAGCCTGAAGCGCGGCTTACGGCTCCGGCCGGAGACCGGGACCGATGCGGGAATGAGCCGGTCATCTCCGACATGCAGCGACCGGAAATGCGAGGGCGCCAGCGCCGTCGTCGCCGCCGGATGGTAGTGGCAGAGCAGGAAATGCGCATCGCCCGATAGCAATATCCGTTCACAGGCCTCCATATGATTGGCAACGAGCTGAACGTTCGGTACGAACGACAATTTCGTCTCGATGCCGCGCAGCCAGCTGGGAAAGAAGGTCAGCGACAGCGCGTTCGTAGAGGCAAATTTCAGCACGTCGGAGGCGCCGCGGGCGCGCTCCTGAGCGTCCAGTCGGCCGGCGGCGAGCCGGCGCAGAATGTCCTCGGCCGTCTCGCGAAAACCTTCGCCGGCTGGCGTGAGATTGACGGTGTGCGTGGTGCGCTCCAGCAGAGGTGCGCCGGTCCACACTTCGAGCGCCTGTATTCTTCGGCTCAGCGCAGGCTGCGAGCAATTGCGCTGCTCGGCCGCCCGCGAGAAGCTGCGCGTGGTCGCCACCGCGATGAAATCGTGCAGCCAGTTGATCTCCATCGCATCGCCTCCGCCAGTCCGCATTGCTTATGCATGCTTTGCATAACGATATCAGAACACGACATTGGATTTCCAGTGCCGCGGGCGGCACCTTGGAAAAAGAGTTCTCGAGGAGAAAGGCGCGATGGCCGCGCGCACGCTTTACGACAAGCTGATCGACGCCCATGTCGTCCGCAATCTCGATGATCGGGGTCTCGTGCTGCTCTATGTCGACCGTACCGTGCTCAACGAATATACCAGTCCGCAAGCCTTTGCAGGCTTGCGCGCGGCCGGGCGCAAGGTCTGGAATCCGAAGGCGGCGCTGATGGTGGTTGATCACGTCAACTCCACGTCCGCCCAGCGCACCCGCGCGATGCCCGACGGCGCGGCGGCGCGACAGGTCGACTATTTCGCCGAGAACGCCCGGTATTTCGGCATCGAATATTTCGACATCCTCGACCCCCGGCAGGGCATCGAGCATGTCGTCGCCCCCGAGCAGGGACTGGTCATGCCGGGCATGGTGATCGCGGCCGGCGACAGCCACAGCACCGCCTATGGTGCCTTCGGTGCACTCGGCTACGGTATCGGAACGTCCGACATCGAGCATTATCTCGCGACCTCGACGGTTCGCTATCGCCGGCTCAAGACGATGCGCGTGCAGTTGACCGGCCGTCTGCCGCTCGGCGGCACCTCCAAGGACATCGTCATGGAGGTGATCCGGCGGATCGGTGCCGACGGCGCCACCGGATACGCGGTGGAGTTCAGTGGTCCCACCGTCTCCGACATGAGCGTCGAGGCCCGGATCGTGATGTCGATCATGATCGTCGAAGGGGGCGCGCGCGGCGTCGTGATCGCGCCGGATCAAAAGGTGCTGGATTATCTGAAAGGCCGTCCGCGCGCGCCGAAGGGCGAGACGTGGGAGCGGGCGGCCAGGAGCTGGCTGGCACTGGCCTCGGATCCCGATGCCCGGTTCGACCGCGAGGTTGCGCTCGACGTGTCCGAGGTGGCGCCGCTGGTGACCTGGGGCACGAGTCCCGATCAGGCGATCGCGGTCACCGAGACCATTCCCGATCCCAAGCGGCAGGCCGCGCCGGACCGCGCGGCGGCCGCAAGCCGCGCCTTGACCTATATGGGCCTCACGCCCGGACTGCCCATTCAATCCGTTCCGATCGACTTCGCTTTCATCGGGTCCTGCACCAATTCGCGCATCGAGGACCTGCGCGATGCGGCCGAAATCTTTCGCGGCCGCCGCGTCGCCGACGGCGTACGGGCGATCGTGGTGCCGGGGTCGACCCAGGTGCGAGCACAGGCCGAGGCGGAAGGCCTGGCCAAGGTGTTCACCGATGCCGGCGTCGAATGGCGGCAATCCGGCTGCTCGATGTGCCTTGCGATGAACGACGACGTGCTGAGGCCGGGAGAGCGCTGCGCTTCCTCGACCAACCGCAACTTCGAGGGCCGCCAGGGACCCGGCGCGCGCACGCACCTAATGAGCCCGGCGATGGTGGCGGCGGCAGCCGTCACCGGACGCATAACGGATGTACGTTCCCTCCTGGGAAAGGCACGCCAATGATCCCGTTCGATCAGGTCGCGGGCGCGGCAGCTCCACTGATGGCGCCGAACGTCGATACCGACGTCATCATGCCAAAAATGTTCCTCAAGGGCGTGGACCGCAGCGGGCTCGGGGAGGGCGCCTTCAACCTGCTGCGCTTTAGCGCAGGCAAGCCCAATCCGGAATTCGTTCTTAATCAGGCCGGCTATCGCGACGCCTGCTTTCTCGTGGTTGGCCCGAATTTCGGCTGCGGGTCGAGCCGCGAGCACGCCGTCTGGGGACTCCAGCAACTCGGCATCCGCGCGCTGATCGGCACCAGCTTCGCAGGCATCTTCAACGACAATTGCGCCAATAACGGTCTGTTGACGATCGCTCTCGAGGCCGGCGTCGTGGCCGGGCTCGCCGCCGTCGTGGCCGACCGTTCGCGCAACGACGTCACGATCGATCTTGCGGCGCAGACGATCCACTTCGACCGCGGTGATCGCGCGATCTCGTTCGACATCGAGCCGGACAGGAAGGAGGCTTTCCTGTCGGGCCGCGACTTCATTGCTACCACGCTCCTCTTCGCCGACGACATCCGCGCCTTCGAGGCGCGGCACCGCGCGGAGAATCCCTGGATCGTCTGACCTGCACGACCTCGAGCGCGGCGCGGATCGCCGCGTCACGAAGAAATCAATGACAAACAGCGGAGGGACCCTTGGTAGACACGACATATCGCCCGGCTGAGGCGCCGGAGGCTGCTGCTGCGGTGAAGCTTGCCCGTCTCAAGATCGGCCCGTTGCCGAGCGGCATCTACCTCGCCGCCGCGCTCGTCTGTGGAGCGGCCGTCCATTTCGGCAAGCTGCCGAACGATGTGATCGGCGGTCTATTGGTCCTGATGCTGCTTGGCTTTCTGCTCGGCAAGCTCGGCCAGACGATACCGGTCCTGAAGCAGATCGGCGGCACGGCCATCCTCTGCCTGTTCGTGCCGTCAGCGCTGGTGAGCTACGGCCTGATGCCCGATGCAGCGCTGAAGGCGATCACGACCACGTTCCGCACGGCCAACTTCCAATATTTCTTCATTGCCTGCCTGGTCGCCGGCTCGATCCTCGGGATGCCCTACCGCGTCCTCGTTCAAGGCTTCATTCGCATGTTCGTCCCGCTCCTGGTCGGGACGATCGCGGCGGTCTCGGCGGGGATCGCAATGGGGCTGCTATTCGGTCACAGCCCGAAGGACACGTTCTTCTTCATCATCATTCCGATCGTTGGTGGCGGCCTTGCAGAAGGCGTCCTGCCGCTCTCCATCGCCTACGCGGAGATGTTGCAGCGGCCGCAGGCCGAGCTCGTTGCGCAGATGGTGCCGGCGGCTCTTCTCGGCAATGTGGTCGCGATTGTCAGCGCGGGCCTTCTGGCCCGTCTTGGTGAGGAGCGCGTCCATCTCAATGGGAGAGGGATGCTAGTCAGGACCGGAGACGGTGACATTCTCGGCGAAGCGCGGCCGGACCAGCCGATCGATCTCGCCTTGCTCGGCGCGGGCATCGTCCTGTCGTGCGCCCTGTTCGTGCTCGGGATGGTGCTGGCGCCGGTGACGGGGATTCCGGGCCCGATCATGATGATCATCGCCGCGGTGGCGCTGAAGCTGACCAGGATACTGCCGGCTGAGATGGAGCTCGGCGCCTATCAAATCAACAAGCTCATGTCGGCGAACCTGACCTTCGCCATCCTGGTCGCGATGGGAACGCTGCTGGTGTCCTGGCAGCAACTCGTCGCGTCCTTCAACCCAGGCTACATCATGATCTGCACGGCCGCCGTTCTGGCGATGATCGCGTCGGGATTCTTCGTCGGCAAGTGGCTGAACATGTATCCGGTCGAGGCGGCGATCGTGACCGCCTGCCACTCGGGGCTCGGCGGAACCGGCGATGTCGCCATTCTCGGCGCCGCAGATCGCATGGGCCTGATGGCATTCGCCCAGATCTCCACCCGCGTCGGCGGTGCGATCATGATCGTGATCGCGACGCTGTTGATAAAATCGATGTCTTGATCAAGGCCGCGCCTTCGTTCGCGACGAATACTCCAGGAGACTCTCATGCTTGACTTCGAACCGACTAAATCGCGCACCGATCCCTCTGAGATCGGGCTGACGCGCCGTCATCTGATGTCGATGGCGCTGACAACGGGTGCCTTCGGTTCGGCAATACTGGCACCGGGGGCTTTTGCTAAGGAGAACGATGCTGTGAATACGGGCCAGATTCAAAAGCTGCTGCCGGGGTTTCGCCAGATGCGCCTCAAGACGAGCGGGGCCGAGATCAACACGTTCCTGAAAGGCGACGGACCGCCGCTCCTGCTGCTGCACGGGCACCCGCAGACAGTGGCGTGCTGGCACAAGGTGGCTCCCACGCTTGCGGAGCGATTTACCGTGGTGCTGGCCGATCTGCGCGGCTACGGCGACTCGAGCAAGCCTGAAGGCGGCAAGGACAGTATCGGATATTCCAAGCGCGAGATGGCGCGCGATCAGCTCGAGGTGATGCGCGCGCTCGGTTTCGACCGCTTCCAGGCGGTGGGCCACGATCGCGGCGGGCGCGTTCTGCATCGCCTGCTGCTTGATCACCCGGATGCCGTTTCCAAGGCCGTTCTGCTGGACATCGCGCCAACCGCGACGATGTACGCCAAGGTGAACAAGGAGTTCGCCACGCGTTACATGTGGTGGTTCTTTCTCATTCAGCCGGCGCCGCTCCCCGAAACCTTGATCGGCAACAATCTCGAGTTCTACCTTCAGACCCATATCAACAAGCAGAACAAGACGCCGGGCGCGATCGACCCAGTTGCATTTGAAGAGTACCGCCGCTGCTACAGCCGCGAGACCCTGCACGCTGTGTGCGAGGACTATCGCGCCGCCGCCGGGATCGACCTGATCCACGATGAGGCAGACTCCGACAGGAGGATCGGTTGCCCGTTGCTGGTGCTCTGGGGAGGAAAGGGAGTCGTCGGATCGAGTTACGACGTGCTCGATACATGGCGTGCCAAGGCGAACGATGTGCAAGGTGGAAGTCTGCCCTGCGGCCACTATCTTCCGGAAGAAGCACCGGAGCTGCTCCTCGGGAAGCTAAATGCGTTCCTTGCCTGACAAATGCATCCGGCCGCCGAAGTTGGCGAGCAAAGATTCAGTCCCCGGCACGGGTCGGCCGTTGAACCTAACGATCGAAGTGATCGCCGCGCTCGCGGCGAAGCTCAACCAACCCGCGCTGTGTCCGACGAATCGAAACTCGATCACGATCGTTGACGGCGAGCATTCACTAGAGGGCGAGCATCAGCAGAGGTTTCTGCAAGGAACGAATGGCCCGCGGTCCTGATCAGCCCTCCCGCATGGGGCCCGGCTCAGGTCATTGCCGGCTGCGATCACCTAGCGCAACAATCGCATGAAGGTCGCAGCTTCCGCAGCCGACAACCCAGCCAACATGATTCGCTGCGCCGCCCGACCGCCGGCTCGATTCCCTCCACCGTCTTGGTCAGAACCTGGGAGGTGGCGCGCGCGCCTGCTTTATGGCTTTTTATGCCCCGGGCGACCGCGCCGGCATCGCGAAATCTTCGGCGACAGCCAAGATCATGACCGAACGCCTGCTGCTGCTTACCCCCGCCGAAGAGGAAGACCTTTTGCAGGAAGCCGGATATTCGGACGTGGCGCTGTTCTATGCGGCTTTCAGTTTCCGCGGATGGGTCGCAACTTGCTAACGGCGGTCCACGAGATCGACGGCTTGAGCCGCGCCGGGCTTCGCGACGGTCCGCGAAGAGGATTATCGTCAAGGATGACTGGCCCGAGCAAGTTCCGGTCGGCGACGCGGAAATGCGCGCGGCGAGAGCTGGACGAGATGTTCGGAAAGTGACGGGTGAAGTGTCATGACCAGCGCTGCCCCACGACTAAATGATATTGAGGGGCCGCGGGGCCAACTCCCTGAACTTAGGAATGGACCCCGGCGGCCCCGTAGGAGAAGCCAGGACGAGAGAGGCCGGCGCCCGCTATCACAATGTCGACCTGTCCCATTTTTTGGGCTGGCAAGGCGACAACATGTTCTGCCCAGCGTTCAAGCGCCTCGCGCATCTCCGTCGCGTACCGAGCGCGGTTATATACGCCGGCAACGCCAGCCCGGTGGCCGCTGACGTGGTTTAGGATCGCCTCCACGATGTGTGGCAATACGCAAAGCCGGTCGGCCATCACCGTGGATGCCGACCTCCGAAGATCGTGAACTGTCCAATGGGGCAGGGGTTCGCCGAGGGCTTCCGCGATCCGTGCATCGAGCGCCGCCTTCGACTTTGACCAGCCGGAGAACCCGCGATGCGGGTCGCCGCTGCGCCGAGGGCCGTCACCAAAGAGGAAGTCTCGGCCATCTCGCCGGGGTGGGAGTAGGGCTAGGGCGGCGGGAACTAATGGTAGCGAATGCTCGCGATGGTTCTTGGTCCGGGCGCTTGGCAGCGTCCAAAGCCCGGAAAAGGTATCAAGTTCGGCCCATTGCATGCTGCCCACTTCATCACGGCGTTGTGCTGTGAGCAGCAACAAACGCACAATGCGTCCGTAATCGTCATCGCCACAGGCGCGCCAGATGGCTGATAGCTCCGTCTCCGTGAGGACCCGTTCGCGGCTTGCCGGCTGGGCGGGTCGGTTAGTGCCGAGAACCGGATTCGCAGCGATCTCAAGGCCCTCGCGTATTGCCCAGTTGAACATTGAGGACAGGGCTGTACGGGCGCGGGCTGCTGAGACCGCTCCATGAGCTGATGCGAAGTCAGCGATACGAGCCGAGATATGGCGGCGAGTGATCTGGAAGACCGAGACCGGATGCAGTGGTTTCCAACTGACCAACAAGTAGCGTTCTATCTCCGAATAGGTCCGGGGCTTCAGCCTTTGTTTGGCGTTCCGGAGGTATTGATCCGCGATTGCTCGGAGGGTCTCGGCCGCCTGCAGGCGCGCCTTGGCTTTCTCGTCCGCCGGGTCTTTGCCATTCGCAACCAGGCCCAAAAGCCGCTTGGCCTCCTTGCGTGCAAGCTCTGGTGTCCAAGGGGCGCCGTGAGGACCGATGGTCACGAAGCGCTGCCGACCGAACACTCGGTACTTGAGAACGTACGTCGCTTGATCGCGTTGACGCCGAACGCCAAAGCCCCGCACCGCTTCGCGGTGGTCTGCGTCCCAAATAGTCTCGCCCGGCTTCAGTGCTTGCACTGCGCGGATCGTTATATTTGAGACAGCCATCGATCACCTCTGTAGCTACCACGTAGCTACCACCATAGCGCCAATTGCAGCGCAGGTAAGGCGGGCGGCGGCGGGCTTGATCATTGATAGTACTATTATTTTCGTACGAAAGGCGGGGTTGGCGTAGTAACGGCGAAGCCCTCGCGGTGTCTGTGGAACAGGAGGTCGGTGGTTCGAGCCCACCCAACTGTACCAGCCATTTCAATGCCTTAGTGTAATACTGCGGATCGCGTCGCTTAGCGGAGGCGATAGCGGAGATTGCAGTCGACTATGAAAAACAGCGACGTACGATGACGGCGTGCCTCATTTATTGGAAGGTGAAGATCAGAGAAGAGGGACCTTGGCTGCCCATGCTTGATCTCGGACGGGCCAAGTAAGATGAACGCTATTTGGCGACCCATTGATCAATGACAGACGCGCAATGCTTCTAAACTTGGATAAGCCTCAAAAGCGTCTCTATACCCGCCTCCATGTGACAAGGGCTGACTTCGGATACGTAAGCTCGTGTGCGCATTTTCTGTTGCGCAAAGGATGGCACAATAAACGTTGGGAACGCCGCGGTTCGATCTACTTCCAGCAATCTGCATACACAACCGCAATGGTCACAGCTTATGGCAGGCCATTCACGAGTTATAAGAACTGGGACGGATATTTGCTCGACCTGCTAAGCTACAACACGTCACAATTGGCCCTTCATACGGCGCTCATTGAAATGCGGCATCAAGTTTATGCCCATTCAGATACACGGCGTTATGATGTGAGGCCTTTCCACGACGGCAGGGTCACTGCGGCGCGTTATCAAATCAATCGTCGCGAAGTCGTCCTGCAATCGCCCCAGTTCCATTTCGAGCATGGTTGCTACTTTCGCGCCGAATCGCGCATCTTCTCTGCCGTGATGACGTCGGTAAAGGCTTGCTGAAACGCAACGTTGGCGTCAGCTTCTGACATCTCGTTACGGTCTAGCTGCTCCGAAATTTGGGCGCGCTTCGCGATCATCAGCGCCACCAAATCCATGTAGCGATAATTCGCATTGCTAAAGGCTTCGATGATCCGCGGGCCAGAGCACTGAGCAGAGGCAGTGAAGTTTTTCAGCTCGCCCGAAAGACGCTTTGCTCGGCATTCGCTGATCGCTGTCGCGGCTTGATTGCCGGCGGTTTGGAGTACCGGCGGTTCGGCCCGTGCCGAGCCCGGCGCGAGAGCCTGCGATGCCGTAGGTGCGGCCGGGGCTGGCGATGCCATTGCTTTTCCGCCGACAAGCACCGCGAGGCAGCGGCCTGGAGAGAGCTGCCCGTACCGAGCTGCCATCGAGAAGTCTACAACCGCATCAGGCAGGACGCGCGCCAAGCCATCTTGCCGGCGCGTCGTCTCGCGGAGTGCGTCGCAGGGTGAGAGCGTGCCGTAATAGAAATAGGCCGCACCAACGGCAAAGGCCGCACAGATGCCAAGCGTCTTCAGCGTTGTACCGCTCATTGATCGCCTCCCCCGAGCTTGGTCAGGTTCTCACAATCAAAACGAGTTCACAAGTTCCGGCATTACGGTGACAGTGCACGAAACTCCACGAGATCAGGCGACTTCGGTTTAGTGCTGCCGGCGGCCACCGGTCAGTGAGCTTGGCGCCGAGCTCCTTCCTGAGTGAGGTTGACTACGCCTCGATTCTCAGGACGGGGCTCTCCACTGCTACCAATATCCTCTCAACTGGCTACCGACCTCTCGCCTCTGGCTCCCGCGCAGCGGGCTGGAGCGCAGCGACTTAATTGGAAAATCTGCTTTTGCCATTTCATCGAACGGGACAGCAGTGCTGGCTTGAAGAGCATCGCCGCCAGTCACATGTGATGAGGATCGGGGATCGTTGGCCCGACACAGTGGCAACGCACCCACCGGCCTCATTGAAGGTCGTGTGCGTCCAAATAAGAGCAAGCACGGGCTGCGTTCGAGCACCGCTCGACGCAGTACCTCTACTCAAATGCAACGGCATGAGTCGTCGAGGGAGACCTTGGCGGTTTTTTGCGTGTGGCCAGATCTGCGCAAAGAAAAACGGCCCCTTAGGGAAGGTCGGCCAGCCGAGGTTCTTGCACCTGGGTATGGAGATCGGCCGCGCCTTTCATGCCATTACGGTAACAGCACACAAAACTCTCGACGCGGGGAGTGCCCCATCCGCAACGCTGCTCAAAGCCAGTTTTGTCCGTGGTCACCGTAGCTCCTCGGTTCGCAATGCGCTATCGGTAGCGAGCCAAGGACGTTCATGGACAAGCAAGCCGGGCGAAAAAGATCGTGAGTTTCTTCGAGCGTCTCAAGACAGAAGCATCCGTTGAGTGGCGGGCTTACACCGAGCATCCCTTCACGAACGGGTTGGCAGACGGCTCGCTCCCCGAAGCGGCGTTTCGTCACTACCTCGTTCAAGACTACCTGTTCCTCATCGAGTTTGCTCGCGCCTACGCGCTCGCGGTCTACAAGTCGCCCAGACTTGCTGACATGCGTGAAGCAGCGGTCGGCCTTTCGGCCATCCTTGATGTCGAGATGAACCTGCATGTGAAGCTCTGCGCCGATTGGGGTCTGTCCCCGACAGACCTTGAACAGACCCCTCCGGCGGCCGAGATGCTGGCCTATACACGCTACGTGCTCGACGCGGGAATGCGCGGCGATCTGCTGGCACTCAAGGTGGCGCTTGCCCCCTGCGTGATCGGGTACGCGGAGATCGCCACACGGCTCGCCTCGCGACCCGATGCGGACGCCGCGACGAACGCCTATCGCGTCTGGATCGCCGAGTACGCCGGCGCGCCGTACCAGGAGGTCGCTGCCAAGGCGCGGGCGCACATGGAGCATCTCGCCGATCTCTACGCCACGCCGGCCCGCGAGGCAGAGCTGATTGCGATCTTCAAGGAAGCCACCCGACTGGAGGCAGACTTCTGGGAGATGGCCTGGCGCGCGGGCCAGCTTGTTCAATAGCCCTTTCGGCAGTGAGGCTCATAACCTCAAGGTTATACAATTACGATGACGATGCTCCTCGATCTGTCGGGTCGAGCTTCCGTCACGATTCCTGAAAGCCTGACAGGAACCACGTCTGTCGGCCGTCCCCGCTAGACCGCATTCATCATTTCGCGTAGTCTTTTCGCACAGCAACATGTCAGCGGAGGTCCTCCGTGGAACATCGCGGCGTCAGCTTCTCGATTGCTAGAATGCGCTATTTGCCCGGCTGGCAGTGGACGGTCGGAAAGGGCCGAACCGTGTCGGTCGGTGTCTGTGCGACGAGGGCGGACGCGATCCGCCAGGCTCAGACTTTCATTGACGCGATTATGGACTGGGCTGCTTGAGCTGATGATTCACCGGCTGGCGGCGCGCACTGATCTACCTCACCCCCGCCACCACCATCACCACCACCGGCAACGTCACCGCCGCCAGCAGCGTCCCCAGCGCCACCGCGCCCGACACCGGGTTCACCTGCCGCTGATACTGAACCGCGAAGATGTACGCGTTCGCGCCGGTCGGCATCGCCGCGAACAGCACGATCACGCCGGCTGCGGTCGGAGGCAGGCCAAGCAGCTTTGCCAGCACGAACGCTGCCGCCGGCATCGCCAGCAGCTTCAGCGCGCACATCACGACGATGCCGAGCTTCTCGCCCTTGACCTCGAAGCGGAACAGGTTGATGCCGAGCGCGATCAGCGCCGCCGGCGATCCCGCCTGTGCCAGCAGCTCGATGGTCCTGTCGACGACGGGATTGAGGCCGAGGCCGGTGAAGCGCCAGACCACGCCAAAACCGATCGCCAGCATCAGCGGGTTGCGCGCGAGGTCCGCGAGCACGGGCCAGATCACCGTCAGCGCCGAGCCGGTCCGCTTGCGGCTGACGAGCTCCATCTGCAGGATGCCGCAAAGCCAGAGCAGCGGCGTGTTCACCGACAGGATCAGCGCCATCGGGCCTGCGGCCTCGTTACCCAGCGCCGAGAGCGTCAGGGGAATGCCGAGCATCACGATGTTGCCGTAGACCGAGCCGATCGCGAACACGACGCCGTCTTCGCGGTCCTCGCGCCGCGCGCGCAGCAGCACTGAGAGCGCCAGCGCCGCGATCCAAGTGACGGCGAGCGCGCCGTAATAGGCGCCCCACATCCGGTAGGGGCTGACATCGGGGAATTCCGACACGACGATGGTGCGGAACAGGAGGGCAGGGATCGCGATGCTGAAGGCGAATTCGGAGATGCCCTTGTGCGCGGTCTCGGAGACGAAGCGAAACAGCACCGCGGCATAGCCTGATGCGATCAGGGCAAACACCGGCGCGACGATCAACACGGTGGCCATGCGCCCCCTCTCCTGACGGGGATATCAGCCGACCACCCCACGCACTCTCGATGATGGCATCATGCCCCTGTTTTGCCCGACGAGTCAAAACCGATTCGTAAAATCCGTAGAGGCGATTTGACAAGGCATATCAAGGCCCCGGCTACTGTGCATGGGGTTGTTTTCGCGGTTTTTGTTGGAGGGGCGCCGGAGCGTCACGCCGAACCGATCTCGCCAGGTCTGCCAAGGGTTTAGCCGTGAACCTCGGAGTCTCCCCGCGCATAGCTGTCATCCCCCGCGACCCGGCTACGCCAAGGCTTCGCCGGGGTTGAGGTCGAGGCGCGCCGAAGCTTTTAGCGCAGGCGGCAAGCGGGGGATCCAGTACGCCGCGGCCTCTCGGGGAACGTCAGGCGTCTCTGGAATACTGGGTCGCCCGGTCAAGCCGGGCGACGACAGCGGAGAAAGTGCCGCACTCTCCGCCCTGTTGCCGAGAGCGCACACGTTCCGACCTTTCGCTCCCGCCCTCGTTGCCAACGAACGGCGGTTCACCCACACTCCACCCCGACCAGACATTGGGGGGATCGATGCCGGCGTTTCAGTTCAGGAAGTCCGTTCTTGCTGCCATGTCGGGGCTTGCCCTGGCCGTGCTGGTCCACCCCGGCGCCGGCTTCGCCTACTCGCAGGAAGAGCAGCAGGCCTGCACGCCGGATGCGATGCGGCTGTGCGGCGAGTTCGTACCGAACGTCGATGCCATCACCGCCTGCATGATTCAGAAGAAGGCGCAGCTCTCGCCGCAGTGCAAGGTGTTCTTCCGCCGGGGGCCCGAGCCGGGCGAAGCCCGCGCCGGCAAGCCGACCCGCATCGCGCCCAAGACCGCGAAGAAGAGCACCAAGCCGGCGCCGAAGGCGACCAAGAAAAAGAAATCCGAAGGCTGAGCGCGGCAAGCGCGTTCTTTTCCTGAAACCCAGGCCTGGGCAACCGTGCGACGCGCGGCTTCGCGCGCGACGGCATCGGCTCCGCGAAAGCTACCGGACTCCTTTTGTTCGCGCGCCTTGCGCGCCCGCTTGCGGCAATTACCGCCACAGGCGGTCGAAAAGAGTCGCGCCACGGTTTGCGCGGCAAGGTTGCATTCCGGTTTTTCCCGCGCCGCTGCCCAGAAAACGCACGATTGCGCGCAGCGGAGGCGCTTCATTGCAGTTCGTGTCCTTGTCGCGCGCGGCAGTGTGACTCAAAAGCCAACACGCCTTGTTATTTCGTGGCGGCGGAGCAACTCCCGGTAAATTTTTCTTTCCCGAATCAGCGCGCTGATTCATTTTCGGAGCCTGGGGTCAATCTGGAGGCCGAAGGTATGAACGTTATTGTTTTTGCATCGCGTAAAGGCGGCTCGGGCAAGAGTACCCTGGCCGCACATCTCGCCGCGCAGATCAAGGCGAGCAAACAGGTCATGCTCGTGGACGCGGATCCGCAAGGGTCGCTCACGCTGTGGCACAAGCTGCGGGGCACCAACGAACCGCCGATCAAGTCTGCCGTCAACTCCGTCAGCGGCATCGTCTCCGCTGCCAAGCGCGACGGTTATGAATGGGTGTTGATCGACACGCCGCCGAACCTGTCGGCCGTCGTCGACGACGCGATCAAGAACGCCACCATGGTGGTGATTCCCGCCCGTCCCGGCGTGTTCGACGTCAACGCGGTGCAGGAAACCATCCAGATGTGCCGCGCCGCGCGCAAGCCCTATGCGGTCGTGCTCAACGGTGCGCCGGCCAAGCGCGACGAAGCCGAAAGCCCGATCGTCACCATCGCCCGCGAAGCCCTGGCGAAATTCCGTGCGCCGGTGTGGGGCGGCCAGATCACCAATCGTTCGGATTTGTTGATGGCGCTCAGCCACGGCGAAGGCGCGCGGGAGTATCAGGCCGAGAGCCGTGCGGCTCAGGAGATTGCAAGGCTGTGGGCGGCGATCGAGCGTTCGGTCAAGGCCATTCGCGGCACGGCGTCGGCGTCCGGCGCAATGCACAAGCAGGCGGCGTAATTTTTCATAAATCATTCCCCGGACGGAAAACGCGTGGATGTCCGCGCGTTTTGCGTTTTGGGGATGACGATGTTCTGCGCTCTACGCCACCATCAGCATGTAGAACACGATGACCGGCGACAGCGTCAGGATCACCGACCAGATGCCGACGGCCCAGAGAATGTCCCCGGTGGTAAAGTTCTGCTCGGTGGTAAAGCTCTGCTGTCCGGCGCCGTAATGCGACGCCATTTCATTCTGACTATTCACAAACGCCCCCGCGATTTCTTCGCTTATGGGCGTCACGCTAAGCGAGATGTTTTAAGATTCCGGCTTGCAGCGCCGCTCGCATTTTGAGCGCATTTGTGACCTCCGTTTAACCATCCGCGCGGGCCCTCGTCAGCCGACGAGCCAGACCCGAAACAGCAGCACCGGCATCAGGCCGAGCATCACCGCCCAGAACCCGAACGACGAAACCACCAGGATTCCCCGCAAAAGATCGGCGGGCGCGAATTGCTGTGCGGCCGTAGGCCGGCTGCGATGTCCCATGGTCATTCCCCCTTTGGAAGGCTTTGGAGAAAAACGATAGGTGCGAGAGCGTAAACGAGACGTGGACGCGCCATGCGGCGGATGCGAAGGCGATTGGGGCGCGGTTAACCACGGTGGTTCTTACCAGGGCAGGGCAATCGCATTTAAGGCCGCTGCTCTGCGGCCCATCCTTCGAGACGCCCGCCTTCGGCGGGCCCTCAGGATGAGGACGGAGTGTGCGGCAGCAATTTCGAAGATGCCGCTTAGCCTCATCCTGAGGAGACCGCTGGAAGCGGTCGTCTCGAAGGACGAGGCGCGCGCTCAGGCCCCCGCCAAGAAATCAAATGCGATCGCCCCGCCCTCAAGGGGACGGGAGGAGAGCCCCGCTAAACCCACCCGCTATATTTGCGCCTGATCTCGTCGCACCAATTCCACTCCCGCATCACGATCTCCTCGCACAGGCCGATGTCGCGGCGCAGCCAGGGCGACGCCGGATATTTGCCGGCCCATCTGTAACCCTCCACGGATGTCAGGCGTTGCCACAGGGCCTTGAGGGCGCACAGCGATCGGTGAATTCGCATCGGTTGATGTCCAGGGGAGGCTTTCGTCGGGCAGCACGCGGCCGTTCGAACCGGAGCCAACCGGTTCGTTCGCAAGGCCACATGCGGGTGAGGTGAAGAGGGTGGTGCTACGCCGCGACTTTCATCCGTCGCTCGATCTCGCGGTCGATCGTTGCGGCGAGCTCGCTGCTCACTTCCACCATCGGCAGGCGCACTTCGGGGCTGTCGATCAGGCCGCTGCGCCACAGCCAGTGCTTGGCCGGCGCGGGGCTCGGCTCGGTGAACAACAGGCGCGTCAGCTCGGCGACCTCCTGCCAGCGCGCCTGCGCCGCGTCATGGTTGCCGCGCTTCAGCTCGGCATACACCGCTGCGAACGTCGCGGTCTCGACATGCGCCGAGAGCACAATGCCGCCGTCGGCGCCGTCGACGAGCGCCTCGAGGTAGTTCGCATCCTCGCCGGTGAGCACGCGAAATCCCTCGGGTCTGTCGCGCAGCAGCGCGATCGATTGCTCGTGGCTGGCGCCGCAATCCTTCAGGCCAACGATGTTGGGATGCTCGGCGAGCCGCAGCATGGTCTGGTTGGTGATGTTGACCGCGCAGCGATAGGGAATGTTGTAGAGCGCGAGCGGCCAGGCGGCGTGGTCGGCAAGTGCTTCGAAATGCGCCAGGAGCCCGCGTTGCGACGGCCGCACATAAAAGGGGCTCGCGATCAGGTACCCCTCGATCGGCCAGTCCGCGGTTTCGTCGAGGCGCTCCTTCAGCCGCGAGGTGTCCGCGCCCGATAAGCCCAGGCAGATTGGAATGGTGCGGCGGCCGGCCGCCATCTCGTCGCGCACGATAGCGACGAGGCGTTCGAGCTCGGCGTCCCGCAGCGTCATGCCTTCACCCGAGGTCGCCCCCAGGATGAAGCCGTCGACGGCCTGTCCGCTGTAATGTCGCGTCAGCCGCCGCAGCGACGTCTCGTCGAGCTTGCCGTCGCGAAACGGCGTCACCAGCGGCAGCCAGAGTCCGTGCAGATGCGTTCGCAGGTCGGTCATGTCCAGTTCTCCTTCTCGGGAAAAAACCTGAGACGGAGGGCACATGAAAAAACCCCGTCCAGGTGGCGGGGTTTTCGGGATTTGCTGCAATGACGAAGCGTAGTTAGCGCGCGCAAAAATCCGAGGTCCCCGGGCGGGGGCCTTTTTTCGAGACGATTGCGCACGACTTCGTGATCATTTGCAAATGATGCGGGCGATACGTGGAACTGTCAATACACGCGGAAGGCGAATACCGAATTGGACAGAAAAAAAGCCGGGCTCGAACGAGCCCGGCTTAAGGTATTGGCCACGTGAGGCCGACACAATCACCTTCCAAGAGGGATTACTGAACTCCCGCGCCACTGGAGGAGGGGGACAAATGCGCAACGCGAAGGCTCAGCGTGCAAACATTATGAGCTTGCCCAACGCCATGCAGCAACAGCCGAGGCCGCATGTCAGACATGCGGAAATCAGGACGGCCAGCGCTGCGCCTTGCTCACCACGAAGTCGCGGAACACCTGCACGCGCGCGACCGTCTTCAACTCCTCGGGATAGACGAAATACGTATCAAGCTGGATCGAATCCGATTCGCCGAACAGTTGCACGAGACGGCTCTGCTCTTCGATCAGATAGTCCGGCAGCGCGGCGATGCCGAGGCCCTGCTGACAGGCGCGCACCAGGCCGAGGATGTTGTTCACCCTGAAATAGGCCTCGCGCGGACCCGAGCCGTTGCGGCCGGCTTCGACCAGCCAGTTGCGGTTCTGAAGATGCGGCGCGAAGTTGCCGTCCGAGAGCGTGATGATGCGGTGGGAGTCGAGCTCCTCCAGCGTGCGCGGCGTGCCGAAGCGCTTGATGTAATCAGGCGAGCAATAGGCGTGGAAGCCCATCGCGAACAGCTTGCGCTGGATGAGATCCGGCTGCGTCGGCTTGCGGGTACGGATCGCGACGTCGGCCTCGCGCATCGACAGGTCGAGCTCCTCGTCGGTGACGATCAGCGAAATCCGGATCTCCGGATAGAGCGCGGTGAATTCGCCGAGCCGCGGGATCAGCCAGTTGATGCCGACGCCGGGCGTGGTGGTGATTTTGAGATCGCCGCTCGGCCGCTCGCGGCTGTCGGTCAGTTTGGCGCGCGCCGCCTGGAGCTGCATGAACACGTCATGCGCGGTGCGGAACAGGAGGTCGCCCTGCTCGGTGAGGATCAGGCCGCGGGCGTGGCGGTGGAACAGCGAGACCGAGAGCTCCTGCTCCAGCGCCGAGACCTGGCGCGAGACCGCCGATTGCGACAGGCCGAGCTGCTCGCCCGCATGCGTGAAGCTGCCCGCTTCCGCTGCCGCGTGAAACACCTTCAGCTTGTCCCAGTCCATATCCGTAAATCCGTCGCGTGATCGAGGCATGATCTCTATTCCGCTGCAGCGCGCTCGCTGGCGCGCAGGGCCAAGAAACGTTCGGCCTCGAGCGCTGCCATGCAGCCGAGGCCTGCGGCCGTCACGGCCTGGCGATAAGTCTCGTCGGCGACGTCGCCGGCGGCGAACAGTCCGGGCACCGAGGTGGCGGTCGAGTTCGGGGCGACCTCGACATAGCCCGACGGTTTGAGCTTGACCTGGTCCTTTACGAGCTCGGTCGCCGGGGCGTGGCCGATGGCGATGAAGATGCCGTCGGCCTTCAGCTCGGTGAGCGTGCCGGTCCTGACGTTCTTGAGGCGGACATGGGTGACCTTGTTCGGGTTCTCGGTGCCGCAGATCTCGTCGACGGCTGAGTCCCAGACCACCTTGATCTTCGGGTGCTTGAACAGACGCTCCTGCAGGATGCGCTCGGCGCGGAAGTGGTCGCGACGATGCACGATGGTGACCTGCGAGGCATGGTTGGTGAGGAACAGCGCTTCCTCGACCGCGGTATTGCCGCCGCCGACCACGATCACTTCCTTGCCGCGGTAGAAGAAGCCGTCGCAGGTGGCGCAGGCCGAGACGCCGCCGCCCTGGAATTTCCCTTCGGACGGAAGCCCGAGCCAGCGCGCTTGCGCGCCCGTGGCGAGGATCACGGTTTCGGCGAGATAGACGTCGCCGCTGTCGCAGGTGAGGCGGAACGGCCGTCGCCCGGTCTCCAGCTTGGTCACGAGGTCGGTGACGATCTTGGTGCCAACATGGACCGCCTGCTTCTCCATCTGCTCCATCAGCCAGGGGCCCTGGATCACGTCGGCGAAGCCCGGATAGTTCTCGACGTCGGTGGTGATGGTGAGCTGGCCGCCCGGCTGGATGCCCTGGATCAGGATCGGCTCGAGCATCGCGCGCGCGGCGTAGATCGCCGCCGTGTAGCCCGCGGGGCCAGAGCCAACAATCACGACCTTTGCATGAACAGGAGCGGACATTTCGATGGACGCCTTTCACGGGGGATTTGCAGCGCGGGCGCGGAAGGAGCCAGGAGGCCTCGCGGAAGCGCTGAAATATCAGAGCTAATCTAAGCGTTCTGGTGAGCTATGCAAGAATTGCATTCCCTGTCGGCGGATTTTTCCAACAAGGAACAAAAGTCGATTGCGCTGCACGCGCAATAAAATTGCGCAATGGGTGCGGACTGGGCTATGAGGATTGCGACAGACCCACCCGATACCGCCGCAAAGGCCAGGAGTTCCAATCACGTGTCGCGGAACCTAGACGAGATCGACCTGAAAATTCTCACCGAGATTCAGGCCGACGGTCGAATCACGAATGTTGAGCTCGCCAAGCGGGTGGGCATTTCGCCACCGCCCTGCCTGCGCCGGGTCCGGGCGCTGGAGGAGGAGGGCTATATCCACGGCTATCGCGGGCTGCTGGACGCGCGAAAGCTCGGTTTCGACGTCACGGTGTTTGCCGCCGTGCACCTGTCCAGCCAGGCCGAGGCGGATTTGCGCGCCTTCGAGGAGTTCGTCCGCGCCGAGCCCCTGGTGCGGGAATGCTGGATGCTCTCGGGCGAGGTCGATTTCATCCTGAAATGCGTCGCGCCCGACATGGCAACCTTCCAGGATTTCGTCACCCACCTCACCGCCGCGCCCCATGTCCGCAACGTGCGCACGTCGCTGGTGCTGCACAATTCGAAATACGAGGCGGCCGTGCCGCTGGACGTGAAGGGGCGGCGGTAGCCGGGCCGTCGCCCTTCGAGGCTCGCCGAAGAGGCGAGCACCTCAGGGTGACGGTGAAAGGATTGGGCGCGCTGCTTCCACACCGTCATTGCGAGCGTAGCGAAGCAATCCAGACTGTCTCCGCGGAAAGATTCTGGATTGCTTCGCTGCGCTCGCAATGACGAGGGGTGAAGGCGTGCCCACCCCACAGCAACACGCGGAAACAAAAAGGCCGCGCCAATCGCGGCCTTTTCAAAACATCATTGCGCGCAGCGGCAAGTCCTTACCGCCACTCCACCTTGGTGATCTCGTACGCCTTGGCGCCGCCGGGTGCGTTGACCTCGACGGTTGAACCCTTCTTCTTGCCGATCAGTGCGCGCGCGAGCGGCGAGGTGATGGAGATGCGGCCCTTCTTGGCGTCGGCCTCGACCTCGCCGACGATCTGCCACACCGTCTTCTTCTCGGTGTCCTCGTCGACCAGGGTCACGGTGGCGCCGAACTTGATGGTGTCGCCGGACAGTTTCGAGATGTCGATGATGTCGGCGCGCGCGAGCTTGTCCTCGAGCTCGGCGATGCGGCCCTCATTGTGGGACTGCTCTTCCTTCGCGGCGTGATATTCCGCGTTTTCAGACAGGTCTCCGTGCGAGCGCGCCTCCGCAATATGCTCGATGATGCGCGGACGGTCCTCGGACTGGCGCTTCTTCAATTCTTCCCCGAGCGCGGCAAACCCGGCCGAAGTCATCGGAACCTTTTCCATCTTCTCTCTCGTCCTTCGATCGTGCGCCCAGAACGCGAATGGGCGCCCAACCTTGATTCGTCGGTATTTCCGGGGCTCGGTACATGAGCCGCCGGACGTCGACAGATATGGGCTTGGCGCCGGAACAGAACAACCATATGGCCGGACAGTTCCTGCGGCCATTGTGGCTTGACTGCCAATCACTTAGCGGAAGGCTTAACCTCTCAAGGCCTTGCCTTCCACTCGCGATCAGGTTTCCGAAAAGTAGCTCTGCAGGGTACGAACCTCAAGGTCCCCATCCAGATAGGCGCGGATGCCCTGCGCGGCCGCCACGGCCCCGGAAAGAGTGGTGTAATACGGCACTTTATGCAAGAGGGCCGCGCGCCGCAGTGAACGGCTGTCGGCGAGCGCCTGCGGGCCTTCGGTGGTGTTGAAGACGAGCTGGACGTCGCCATTGGTGATGGCGTCGACGATATGCGGCCGCCCTTCCAGCACCTTGTTCACCTTCTCGGTCGGGATGCCCTGGTCGGTCAGGAAGCGCTGCGTGCCCGACGTCGCCAGAACCTTGAAGCCGAGCGAATGCAATTCGCGAACGGCCTCCGCGATGCGCGTCTTGTCGCTCTCGCGCACCGAGACGAACACCGTGCCCTTGCGCGGCACCCGCGTGCCGCCGCCGAGCTGGCTCTTGGCGAAGGCCACCGCAAACGAGCTGTCGATGCCCATGACCTCGCCGGTCGAGCGCATCTCGGGGCCGAGCACCGTGTCGACGCCGGGGAAGCGCGCGAACGGGAATACCGATTCCTTGACGCCGACATGCTTGAGCTGCGCCTTCTTCAGCTTGAAATCGGCGAGCTTCTCGCCGGCCATGATGCGCGCGGCGATCTTGGCGACCGGCGTGCCGACCACCTTGGCGACGAAGGGCACCGTGCGCGAGGCGCGCGGATTGACTTCGAGCACGTAGATCTCGCCGTCCTTGATGGCGTATTGCACGTTCATCAGGCCGACGACGTCGAGGCCGAGCGCGAGCTCGCGCGTCTGCCGCTCCAACTCCTCGATCATCTTCGCATCGAGCGAGTGCGGCGGCAGCGAGCAGGCGCTATCGCCGGAATGGATGCCGGCTTCCTCGATGTGCTCCATGATGCCGACGATGAAAGTGTCCTTGCCGTCGCAGAGGCAGTCGACGTCGATTTCGGTCGCGTCCGACAGGTAACGGTCGAACAGCAGCGGGTTCTTGCCGAGCACGGTGTTGATCTGCCCGGTCTTGTCGTTCGGATAGCGCGCCTTGACGTCGGCCGGCACCAGCTCGGGCAGCGTGCCGAGCAGGTAGTCGTTGAGCTGGTTCTCCTCGCGGATGATCTGCATGGCGCGGCCGCCGAGCACGTAGGACGGGCGCACCACCAAGGGCAGGCCGAGATCGGCAGAGACGAGCCTCGCCTGCTCGACCGAATAGGCGATACCGTTCTTCGGCTGCTTCAGCCTCAGCTTGTCGAGCACGCGCTTGAAGCGGTCGCGGTCCTCGGCAAGGTCGATGGCGTCGGGCGAGGTGCCCAGGATCGGCACTTCGGCCGCCTCCAGCGCGCGTGCCAGCTTCAGCGGCGTCTGGCCGCCGAACTGCACGATCACGCCGTGCAGCGTGCCGTTGGTACGCTCCTTCGCGATGATCTCCAGCACGTCCTCGGCGGTGAGCGGCTCGAAATAGAGCCGGTCGGCGGTGTCGTAGTCGGTCGACACCGTTTCCGGGTTGCAGTTGACCATGATGGATTCGTAGCCGGCGTCATGCAGCGCGAAGCAGGCATGACAGCAGCAATAGTCGAACTCGATGCCCTGGCCGATGCGGTTGGGCCCGCCGCCGAGAATGATGACCTTCTTCTTGTCCGACGGCGTGCTTTCGTCCGCCGGGGCGCCCGCAAACGGCGCCTCATAGGTCGAGTACATGTAGGCGGTTGGCGAGGCGAATTCGGCCGCGCAGGTATCGATGCGCTTGTAGACCGGGCGAACGCCGAGCGCGTGGCGCTTCGCCGTCACCTCGGCTTCCGTAGTCTGCGCCAGCACTGCAAGCCGGGCGTCCGAAAAACCCATGCTCTTGAGCGTGCGCATGCCGAAGGCGTTGGTAGGCAGGCCGTGCTTGCGAACCTTCTCCTCCATGTCGACGATGCCGCGCATCTCGCCGAGGAACCACGGATCGATCTTGCAGGAGTTGAATATCTCCTCATTGGTCCAGCCCAGCCGCATCGCTTGCGCGACCTGGAGCAGGCGGTTCGGCGTCGGCGTGCCCAAAGCGGCGCGGATCGCGTTCTTGTCGTCGTCGCGGCCGAGACCTTCGATCTCGATCTCGTCGAGGCCGGTCAATCCGGTCTCGAGCCCGCGCAATGCCTTCTGAAGACTTTCCTGGAAGGTGCGGCCGATCGCCATGACTTCGCCGACCGACTTCATCGAGGTCGTCAGCGTATGGGAGGCGCCGGGGAATTTCTCGAAGGCAAAGCGCGGCACCTTGGTAACGACGTAGTCGATCGTCGGCTCGAACGAGGCAGGCGTCGCGCCGCCGGTGATGTCGTTGGCGATCTCGTCGAGCGTGTAGCCGACCGCAAGCTTGGCCGCGACCTTGGCGATCGGGAAACCAGTGGCCTTCGAGGCAAGTGCGGACGAGCGCGACACGCGCGGATTCATCTCGATGACGACCATGCGGCCGTCGTCGGGATTGACGCCGAACTGCACGTTGGAGCCGCCGGTCTCGACGCCGATCTCGCGCAGCACCGCCAGCGAGGCGTCGCGCATGATCTGGTATTCCTTGTCGGTCAGCGTCAGCGCCGGCGCCACCGTGATGGAATCGCCGGTGTGCACGCCCATCGGATCGAGGTTCTCGATCGAGCAGACGATGATGCAATTGTCCTTCTTGTCGCGCACCACCTCCATCTCGTACTCCTTCCAGCCGAGCACGGATTCTTCGATAAGCACTTCGTTGGTGGGAGAGGCGTCCAGGCCGCGCTCGATGATGTCGAGGAACTCTTCCTTGTTGTAGGCGATGCCGCCGCCGGTGCCGCCCATGGTGAAGGAGGGGCGGATGATCGCGGGCAGGCCGATTTCGGACAGGGCCATCATGGCCTGGCCGAACGCGTATTCCTGGTAACGCTTGCGGCGATCGCTTTCGCCCAGCGTCCACTGCCGCTCGAGCTCTTCGAGGGCAGCGCCGGAGAGCTTTTCGCGCTCGGCGAGATATTTGTCGCGGAACGACTTCTTCAATGCCGACGCATTGGCCAGCCGTGACTTCGGCGTCTCGAGCCCGATCTTGGTCATGGCCTCGCGGAAGAGCTGGCGATCCTCCGCCTTGTCGATCGCATCGGCCGTGGCGCCGATCATCTCGACATCGAACTTTTCCAGCGTGCCCTGCCGGCGCAGCGACAGCGCGCAGTTCAGCGCAGTCTGGCCGCCCATGGTCGGCAAGAGCGCGAAGCCGCCGGGGATGACGTGACGTTCCTTCTCGATGATCTTGGCGACGATCTCGGGCGTGATCGGCTCGATATAGGTCGCATCCGCCAATTCCGGATCGGTCATGATCGTGGCCGGGTTGGAATTGACGAGGACGATGCGATAGCCCTCTTCCTTCAGCGTCTTCACCGCCTGCGTGCCCGAATAGTCGAACTCGCAGGCCTGGCCGATCACGATGGGGCCGGCGCCGATGATCAGGATGGTGGTGATGTCTGTACGTTTGGGCATCAACTCTCGCCGAAGTCGGATTTGGGCACAAAAAAAGGGCGCGCGGCTGCGCGTCCCTGTGGCCGAGAGCGCGGTGGTCTCCCTCGCGCGCGGGTGGGTCTTAGACCAGTTTTCGGGGCGGCGAAACCCCGAAAAACACCCATCAACCGGCAATTTTGACCGGTTTTGGCCGTGCCTGCCAGCCACGGGCGAGGTGCACTAGAAGCGAGGCCGCAACGCTCGTTCCGCCGATCCAGCCGAGGTCGTTTGGCGAGAGGGTGGCCAGCACCGCGCCTCCCAAGGCGCCGCCGATGGCGAAGCCCAGATACATCGAAGAGGCGTTGAGCGAGAGCGCGATCATCGAGGCCTGCGGCTCGATCCGGATGATGCTGGCGATCTGGGCCGGATAGAACGCCCAGCCCGAAATGCCCCAGAGGAAGATCGCGCCTAGCACGGCATAATGCGCCTGTCCGGGCATCAATTTGAGGACCAGCGAATGCAGGATCAGCGCGGTCGCCATGCCGGCGAGCCCGAGCGCCGCGGTGGCGAGCGTGCCGAGCCGGTCGGCCAGGACGCCGCCGAGCATGTTCCCGATCGCGGCCGCGCCACCGAACACTAGCAGCGCAAGGCTGATCTGCGAGGCATCGAAGCCGAGGCCGCGCAACGGCACCGCGAAATAGGTAAACACGGTGAAGCCGCCGAGCCCCCATAGAATTGTGATCAGAAGCGCGACCAGGACACTGTTGTGACGCGCCACCGCCAGCCGTTCGCCGAGCGAAGCGGTGTTGCGCGGCAGGCCGCGGGGCAGGCCCAGCAAGAGGCCGGCGAGGGCAACGGCACCGATCAGGGCGACCATGGCAAAGGTCGCGCGCCAGCCGAGCAGGCTCCCGACGAGATTGCCGAGCGGGACGCCGATCACGGTCGCAACCGTCAGTCCCGAGGTGACCAGCGCCACCGCGCGGCCACGCCGCTCAGGCGAAGCGACGGCGACCGACACACCGAGCGCCGTCGGCATGCACAGCCCGGAGCCCAGGGCCATCAGCATCCGGGAAGCCAGAAGCAGGGCGTAGCTGGAAGCCACCATTGCTACGAGATTTCCGGCGATGAAGGTCGTCAGCGCCAGAGCCAGCACGGTACGGCGGTCGATATTGTTCAGCGCCACCGCCAGGATCGGCGAGCCCACCGCATAAGTGAGGGCATAGGCGGTAACCAATTGACCGGCGGCCGAGACCGAAATCGACAGGTCGGTGGCGATCGCAGGCAAAAGCCCTGCAATAACAAATCCTTCGGTGCCGATCGCGAAGGCCGCCAGGGCCAGCCAGAACACGCTCATTGGAAGATCCTATGTTCAATGTTTATTGAACTATCGAACGCAACGGCTTCAGTGTCAATCGGTTCAAGAACTATTGAACATTGCGGGCGCATCGCTATGATTCGGACCATGAGCCGCACGCCCCTCCATCCCACCCGCGAGCAGATCGAGCTGCCGACGGTCCTGGATTGCCTGAGCGATCCGATCCGATTGGCGATCGTCTACCAGCTCGCCCAGCAGGAACGTGTCAGCAGCGAGCTGTGCTGTGGCGACTTCAGTGGTCTCGCCGGCAAATCCAACCTCGCCTACCACTTCGCCAAACTGCGCGAATGCGGCCTGATGCTGACACGCGTGGCAGGCACCAACCGCTTCATGCGGCTGCGCCGCGAGGATATGGACGCGCGCTTTCCCGGCCTGCTCGATGCCGTGCTCAGCTCCGCAGCCAAGGATGCGGACCGGCTTCAGCTGTTGTCGGAGTGTGAAGTCGTCAAGGTAGATTGAGCCGCGGATACAGTCCGTCTACGCTTTCGCTTCGCCACGCGTAGCCCCGCAGGGGCGAAGCGTGGAGACCCGGCCTGGATTTGAACCAGGATGAAGAGCGATGCACCGCTCTCGCGTAGACACTTCCGCCACCGGGCCATACCGATCATGGCGGAACGGGGTGCGGCAAGCCACCTCAGCCAAATGTTATGCTTAACGGATCATTGGCGGCCGCGCGATGAAGGTCATGCGCCAGCGATTGTGGCCGATATTGGTGTGGGCGCGCTGGACCGCGAACCCGGCCGCCTTCAGCCTGGCCGTGATCTCGTCCTCGCTGTAGCGCTGCAGCCCGATGCGCGAGCGCAGCTGGCGGTAATCGGACAGCGCGGTGCTGATCAGCCCGATCAGCGCGTCCTTCAGGAAGCCGTGACGCAGGCCGAAGCAGAGCAGCGCTGTCACGTCCCTGAACATGCCGACATTGGGCTGGAGGATGTCGCCGAGCACCAGCTTGCCGGACGGGGTCAATAACCGCCGGATGTTGAGCAGCGCGGCATCGAGCTCCTCCGGCGTCATGTATTGTGCGACCGAGTTCATCACCACGAGGTCGATGGACTGGTCCTGCATCTTGCGGACGTCGTCGAGCGAGCGGACGCGGATCTTTGTGTTCGGGGCAAACCGCGCGATCAGCCGGCCGCGCACGCCCGGCGCAGGCTCGGCCAGGATCAGCTTGGCGCAGGCCGACGCCACCTGGCTCGCCGACAGCGCCTCGCCGCAGGCATAGTCCAGCACCGTCGCTTCGGGCGAGGAGATGTAGCCGATGATGTCCCGCGCGATGATCTGGAAGTGCAAATCGCGATGCAGCTTGCTGACATAGATCGTGTGCGTGGAGTCGTAATAATCGATCCAATCGTCCATGGTATTCGAGGGCCCCCACCAGACAGTTCCTGCGCAGGAACCGGTGCTGCCGCCTTGCGTTAGGGGTGCGACGGCGCGCCGTCAATGTCCGCGTCCTAACAGGAAGGTTTCCCGTGAGCAAAGCCCCCAACAAGGTCTCGCTCGACACCCCCACCGATCTGTCGCCCCAGGCCGTCAACAAGGTTTCGGAGGCGCTCAACGTGCTTCTGGCCGACGCATTCGCGTTGTATCTGAAGACCAAGAATTTCCACTGGCACATCAGCGGCCGGCATTTCCGCGACTACCATCTGCTGCTCGACGAGCACTCGGACCAGATCTTCGCCACCACCGACCAGCTCGCCGAGCGCGTCCGCAAGATCGGCGGCGCGACGCTGAAGTCGATCGGCCAGGTCGCAAAACTCCAGACCATCAAGGACAACAACGAGGATTACGTCCCGCCGCGCGAGATGCTGCGCGAGCTGATGCAGGACAACAAGCATGTCGCGAGCGCGATGCGGAAGGCCCACGACGTCTGCGACGACGCCGGCGATGTCGCCAGCGCCAGCATCCTCGAGGTCTTCATCGACGAGACCGAGCGGCGCACCTGGTTCCTGTTCGAAGCCACCCGCCAGGAAGGCGCGAACGAGGCGTAGGGGCGCAAATGCCTCCACGGTGTCGTCCCGGCCTAGTGCGCAATTGCGCACGGGGGGCCGGGACCCATAACCACGAATGTTGGTTTGGCGAAGATTCGCCCACGCGCATCTCGCGCCACAACTTCTCCCTGGGGTTATGGGTCCCGGCCTGCGCCGGGACGACGGCGGAGATTGTCGCGCGACCAGCGCTACGACCGCCACAACCGCATCAGCGCCCCATCCTTGCCGGTCACAGGATCGGCCGGCGGCAGCGCGACCTTCGGGATCGTCTTCAGCGCCTTGGCATGGTTCTCCGGCGTCGCCCGCGTGATTTCCATCGTCGCGCCCGACGGATAGGCGCCGATCACGCAGAAGTCGCGGCTGGCGTTGATGCATTGATGCCCGGTGCCGGCGGGCAGGATCGCGACATCGCCGGTCTTGACGTCCAGCTCCTGGCCATGGTCGCCGCCGAAGCGAACGCGTGCGCTCCCACGGGCAACGCCAAGTACCTCATGCACCGTCGCGTGATAGTGCAGATAGTCGTAGACGCCGTTGCGCCACGTGCCGCCCCAGCCGTTCTCCTCGAACAGGTTTTCGATCGTCTCTTCCGGATGCTCCGGGTCTAGTTTCACCGCCCCCTGGTAGACCAGGAAGGGGAGGACGTTGTTCGGCACGAGCCCGTCATCCTCAAACACGATGGCGAGCGGCTCGGCATTGTCGCGGACGACGGACATGGCTGGGCTCCTGCGTGGGCGTAGCAAGGATCAACGAGGGGCGTCAGGCGGCGTTCCTCGCTCCACTGTCATTCCGGGGCGACGCGCAGCGTCGAGCTATGATGCGCAATTGCGCATCTGAGAATCGCGCCGCAGAATCCGTTGCCCGATGGATTCCGGGTTCGCGCTATGCGCGCCCCGGAATGACAAAAGCCCGGGACTGGGCCCGGGCTCGATGTCGTCAAGACAGTTTTCAAAAGAGCGCGCCCTACGCGCTCTTCTTCTGCCGCATCAGATCGGCAAAGCGCTGGAACAGGTAGTGCGAGTCGCGCGGGCCGGGTGAAGCCTCGGGATGGTACTGCACTGAGAACACCGGCTTGCCGTCGAGCTGGATGCCGCAGTTGGACCCATCAAACAAAGAAATGTGGGTCTGCGTCGCGCCCTTCGGCAGCGTCGTCTCGTCCACGGCGAAGCCGTGATTCATCGAGGTGATCTCGACCTTGCCGGTGGTCTCGTCCTTCACGGGATGATTGGCGCCGTGATGGCCCTGATGCATCTTCTTGGTCTTGGCGCCGACGGCGAGGCCGAGCATCTGGTGGCCAAGACAAATCCCGAAGGTCGGCGTGCCCGACTTGATGACGTCCCGGATGACAGGCACGGCATATTTGCCGGTCGCGGCCGGATCGCCGGGGCCGTTCGACAGGAACACGCCGTCCGGTTTCATCGCCAGGATGTCTTCGGACGATGTCGTCGCCGGCACCACCGTCACCTTGCAGCCGACGCCGGCGAGCAGGCGCAAAATGTTGCGCTTGATGCCGTAGTCGATGGCGACGACGTTGAACTCGGTCTTGTCCTGGCGGCCAAAACCCTTGTCCCAGAGCCACGGCGTCTCGTCCCAGGTGAAGCGCTGGCCGGAGGTGACCATCGGCACGAGGTCCATGCCCTCGAGCCCCGGCCATTCGCGCGCTTCTTCCTTCAGGCCGTGCAGGTCGAACTCGCCGTTCCTGGCGTGCGCGATCACGGCATTGGGCATGCCCTTGCTGCGGATCAGCGCGGTCAGCGCGCGGGTGTCGATGCCGGAGAGGCCGATGATGCCGCGCGCCTTGAGCCAGGCGTCGAGATGCTTGGTGGCGCGGTAGTTCGAGGGATCGGTGATGGCGGTGCGCAGGATCACGCCGCGCGCGCCTGGCGTCGCGGCCATGTTCACCGTCTCGATGTCTTCCTCGTTGGTACCGACATTGCCGATATGCGGGAAGGTGAAGGTGATGAGCTGGCCGGCATAGGAGGGATCGGTGAGGATCTCCTCATAGCCGGTCATCGCGGTGTTGAAGCAGACTTCACCGACGGCATGGCCTTCGGCGCCGAGACCGAAGCCTTCGAGCACCGTGCCATCGGCGAGCACGAGGAGCGCGGTCGGTTTATGGTCCGGCCAGGCGGGATCGTTGTCATGTTGTGTCATGAGCGCGTTTCATAGTCTGCCCACGCGCCTCCGTCAAAGCGGGAGAGGCCCGATTCACATGCGTTTTTGCATATTTGACAGCCCGTCCCGGGTACTTAAGCTTGGTCGCACAACTTCCGGCAAATCTAGGGGCTTTCGAGGCAATAATGGACCAGACCACCCCGCTTCTGCTGGTTCCGGGGCTGGCCTCCTCGGCCCGGATCTATGCCCCTGTCATCCCGGCGCTGTGGCGGTTCGGCGCGGTGATGGTCGCCAACCATATCCGCGATGACAGCATGGCGGCGATCGCCCGCCGTGTGCTGAGCGAGGCCCCGCCGCGCTTTGCGCTCGCCGGCCGTTCCATGGGCGGCTACATCGCGCTGGAGATCATGCGCCAGGCGCCCGAGCGGGTCTTGAGGCTCGCGTTGATCAACACCCAGGCCCGGCCCGATACGCCGGAGGCGACCCAGCGCCGCCGCGTCCTGATGGAGCGGGCAAAGCGCGGGGAGTTGCGTGCCGCGCGCGAGGAGATGTTCCCGGAGCTGGTGCATCCCTCGCGCCGCGACGATTCCGACATTCGCCGGCTCGTGCACGAGCAGGGCGATGACGTCGGCGTCGAAGGCTATCTGCGGCAGCAGACCGCGATCATCGCGCGGGTCGACTCGCGGCCGACGCTGGCGACGATCAAGTGCCCGACGCTGGTGCTGACCGGCGATCAGGACGCCACGATTCCCAACGCCTTCTCGAAGGAGATGGCGGACGGCATTGCCGGCGCGAAGCTCGTCGTGTTGGCGAATTGCGGGCATCTGCCGCAGCCGGAACAGCCAGAAGCTACGGCGCAGGCACTGACCGGATGGCTGCAAAGCCAGGTTGTCTCAGGGGCGCGAACGGCCTAGATCAGGCGTCGGATATTCGAAGGGATCACGATCATGCTGCGCGACGACATCAACAATGCGGTCAAGGAGGCCATGAAGGCCAAGGACGAGCGCAAGCTGTCCACGCTGCGCATGGTCAACTCGACCTTCAAGAACGCCGACATCGAGGCCCGAGGCAACGGCAAGCCGCCGCTGTCGGACGCCGACCTGCTCGCCGTGCTGCAGAAGATGATCAAGCAGCGCCAGGAATCAGTCGAGCTCTACGACAAGGGCGGCCGCGCCGAGCTCGCCCAGCAGGAGCGCGAGGAGATCGCGGTGATCTCGGCCTACCTGCCGAAGCAGATGTCCGAGGACGAGGTCAAGAAGGCGATCGCGGACGCGATCGCCGAAACCGGCGCCGCCGGCATGAAGGACATGGGCAAGGTAATCGCGATCCTGCGGGCGAAGTACGCCGGCCAGATGGATTTCGGCAAGGCGTCCGGCCTGGTGAAGGCGGCGCTGTCGGGCTAGCCGTCATTCCGGGGCGACGCGTTAGCGTCGAGCCCGGAATCCATCGGGCCGCCAGCTCTGTTGCGAAATGGATTCCGGGCTCGTGCTTCGCACGCCCCGGAATGACGAGAAAAGATGGGGAGGCCGCCGATGAGCGCCATCAAACCGTTCCGCATCGCCATCAGCGACGACATCCTCACCGATCTCAAATCGCGCCTTGCCCGCACGCGCTGGCCGGAGGCTGAACTCGTCGACGACTGGAGCCAGGGCGCGCCGCTGAAATGGATCCGGGAGATCTGCACCTATTGGGCTGATGGCTACGACTGGCGCGCCCGCGAAGCCAAGCTCAACCGCTTCGATCAATACACGACCGAGATCGACGGGCTCGATATCCACTTCCTGCATGTGCGTTCGAAGCAGCCGGCCGCGCTGCCGCTGATCATCACCCATGGCTGGCCCGGCTCGATCGCGGAATTCCAGAAGGTGATCGCGCCGCTGGTCGATCCCGCCGCACATGGCGGCAATCCCGCGGATGCATTTCACGTGATCTGCCCTTCGCTGCCGGGCTTCGGCTTCTCCGCCAAGCCGAAGACCACCGGCTGGGGCGTCGACCGCATCGCCGCGACCTGGGCCAAGCTGATGGACCGGCTCGGCTACGCGCGCTACGGCGCGCAAGGCGGCGACTGGGGCTCGGCGGTGACGACCTCGCTCGGTGCGCAGGACGCCGGGCATTGCGCCGGCATCCACATCACGCTCGCCTTCAACGCGGCGCCGAAGGTCGAGGGCGAGCCGACGCCGGAGGAGAGGCGCGCGCTCGCCGGCCTCAAGCATTATGTCGATCTCGACTCCGGTTATTCCAGGCAGCAATCGACGCGGCCGCAGACGCTCGGCTACGGCTTGACGGATTCGCCGAGCGGGCAGGCGGCCTGGATCCTGGAAAAGTTCTGGGCCTGGACCGATTGCAACGGCCATCCCGAGAACATCTTCACCAGGGACGAACTGCTCGACAACGTCATGCTGTATTGGGCGACGGAGACGGCGACATCGTCGGCGCGGCTCTACTGGGAAAGCTTTGGCAAGCGACGCACGACGCCTGAGGTCGGCGTGCCGACCGGGGTCGCCGTGTTCCCGAAGGAGATCATCACGCCGGTGCGGCGCTGGATGGAGCCCAATTTTCACAACATCACGCATTGGAGCGAGATGGAGAAGGGCGGCCATTTCGCCGCCTTCGAGCAGCCGGAGCTGTTCGTGCGCGAGGTCAGGAAGTTCTTCCGAACGGTGCGGTCATAGTGTGTCGTCATTCCGGGGCGATGCGAAGCATCGAACTATGGTGCGCAATTGCGCACCTGAGAATCTCGAGATTCCGGGTTCGCCCTTTGGGCCCCCGGAATGACATCAAATGGAGACGTCATGCCCGGGCTTGTCCCGGGCATCCACGAGCTTAGACTAGGCTCAAGAAGCAAGTGCGTGGATGGCCGGGACTTTGATCGCGAAGACGCGCTTCGCGCTTTCGCCCGGCCGTGACGCCAAGACCGTGGAAACGCGAGCCATGCTCACCGAAGCCAAATCCTACGACGAGCTCTATCGCAACTTCCGCTGGGACGTTCCGGCGCGCTTCAACATGGCGGAGGCGTGCTGCGACCGCCATGCCGACGGCACTGGCCGCCTCGCGCTGATCTATGTCGACGAGAACGGCGCCACCACGCGCACCTCCTTCGACGAGGTCGCGGACATGTCGCGCCGCTTCGCCAACGTGCTGAAGGCCGACGGGCTCGTGCGCGGCGACCGCGTCGCGGTGTTCCTGTCGCAATCGCTGGAGCTGCCGATCGCGCATATGGCCGCGTTCCGCTCCGGGCTGATCTCGATCCCGCTGTTCGCGCTGTTCGGCGAGGACGCGCTGGAATTCCGTCTGTCGAATTCGCAAGCAAGAGCCATCATCACTGATGAGGCGGGCTGGGAGAAGCTCACGAAGGTCCGCGATCGGCTGCCCTATCTGCAGGACATCTATGTCACGAGCAGCGCCGTCCACGCCGGCGCAAAACCGTTCTGGTCGGCGATCGAAACCGCGTCCGAGGACTTTGCGACCGTCGACACCTCGGCCGACGATCCCGCGCTGATCATCTACACCTCGGGCACCACGGGCAATCCGAAGGGCGCGCTGCATGCGCATCGCGTCGTGCTCGGCCATCTGCCGAACGTCGAGATGTGCCACAACTTCCTGCCGCGCCCCGGCGATCTGATGTGGACGCCGGCGGACTGGGCCTGGATCGGCGGCCTCGTCAATGGCCTGCTCGCGTTCTGGTACCACGGCATCCCGCTGGTCGGCCATCGCGCGCGAAAGTTCGAGCCGCAGGCGGCGATGCAGATGATGGCCGATCTGTCCGTTCGCAACGTCTTCCTGCCGCCGACCGCGCTGAAGCTGATGCGGCAGGCCGGCGTGAAGCATTCCGGCGTCAAGCTGCGCAGCATCTTCACCGGCGGTGAATCGCTCGGCGGCGAGTTGCTCGGCTGGGTGCGCGAGACTTTCGGCATCGATGCGCACGAGGTGTTCGGTCAGACCGAGTGCAATCTCGTGATCGGCAGCAACTCAAATCTCTTTCCAATACGGCCCGGGGCGATGGGCAAGGCGACGCCGGGCTTCGACGTCCGTATCGTCAACGACAAGGGCGAGGAGCAGCCACGGGGGCAGCGCGGCATCATCGGCGTGCGGCAGCCGTGCCCCGTCACCATGCTCGAATACTGGCGCAATCCGGAGGCGACCGCGAAGAAATATGCCGGCGAATTCCTGCTCACCGGCGATCTCGGCGTGCAGGATGAGGACGGCTATTTCTGGTATGTCAGCCGCGAGGACGACGTCATCACCACCGCCGGCTATCGCGTCGGCCCGTCCGAGATCGAGCACACGCTGATGAAGCACCCGTCGGTGGCGATGGCCGCGGTGGTCGGCATTCCCGATCCGATCCGCACCGAGTCGATCAAGGCCTGGATCGTGCTGCGTCCGGGTTTTGCCGGCAGCGACGCGCTCGCGCGCGAGATCCAGGAGTTCGTGAAGGTGCAGCTCGCCGCGCACGAATATCCGCGCTTTGTGGAGTTCGCCGAGACGCTGCCGATGACGGCGACCGGCAAGGTGCTGCGGCGCGAACTGCGGGCGAAGGGTTAGATTCTCACAATGCCAAAGACCTCTCAAGCCGCGGGACTTCACCGCGCCTCACTTGCGAAGCTGCACGATCTGGATGCGGCGCTGGAGCTCATGTACTACGGCTGGCGCGGGATGACGCTGGAGGCCGACGACTATCTTGCAAAGCAGGGCCTGTCGCGCCCGCACCATCGCATCCTCTACGTGGTGGCGCGCCGGCCCGATATCGCGATCGGCGCGCTGATCGAGATCCTCGGCATTTCCAAGCAGGCGTTGAACCGGCCGCTCAACCTGCTGCTGGAGCGCAAGCTCCTGACGTCGAAGCGCTCGCCCGAGCAGCATCGCTCCAAGCTGCTGCGCCTGACGGATTCCGGGAAACGTATCGAGCAAAGGGCATCCGACCACGAGCGCAAGGTCCTGCGCGCGGCGTTCGATCGCGCCGGGGCGCCGGGGGCGGCGGCGTGGATGGCCGTCATGGGGGCGATCGCCGACAACAATTGACGGCGCCTCAAGTCAACGTAGTTGACATGAGAGGCGAGCTTTGCCACTTTCCCGGCAACGAGCCAGGGGAGGGCCGCGTCATGGGCGGACGGAAGCCATGAGCGCTCAAGAGATGAGCGCTCGAGACACCAGTGCAAAGATGGATCGCGCAGCCGCCGAACGCTTCGTCGCGGCATGGTGCGCGAACTGGTGCAGAGTCGATATCGACGCGGTCGTCGCGCATTTTGCCGACAACGCGCAGATGCGCAGTCCTCTGGCATTGACGCTGACCGGTTCCCCCGTCGTCACCAGGGCCGAGAACATCCGCGCCTACTGGCGGAAAGCCTATGGCCACATCGAAAGCGCCGACCTGAAGATCCTGAATTGGAGCTGGGACGACACGATCGCACGGCTGACGGTGTGGTGGCAGCTCGGCGACACGCGCGCCAGCGAGTTCATGGATTTCGACGCTGCCGGCCGCGTGGTGCGCAGCGAAGCCTTTTACGGAAAATAGACATGCGCCTTTCGGATTTCGTCCTGCTTCTCAATGCGCTCTGGTTCGTCGGCGCATTCATCCAGTTCAGCGTTGCCCAGCGCAACACGCTGAAGATATTGCTGCCGCGGGAAGAGCGCGGCAATCCAATCGCGCCGACCCTGGCGGCCAGCGTGGCGTTCCTGGGCGGGATCAATCTGCCGATCGGGCTCTTGTCGTTCTATCTTCTGGTGGCGCGTCCGTTCTTCTTCCAGCCGGTCGAAGCGCAGCTTGCGCTGTTCCTGTTCTTTGCCGGCTGCCACTTCAGCCAGTTCGCCTATAACCTGCCGGTTCTGATGCGCGGCGGGCGCGTCGGGGTCGCCTACTGGCCGGTGTTGAAGGGCCCGATGCTCAGGATCTTCGTCATCGACGCGGCCCTGTTCGCGGCCAATCTTGGTGTCGCGGTTCTGCTCGCGTCGTCGTCCTGACGTCATCGTGGCGGCGCCGACAGCGCGGACCGCAGCATCGCGGCGAGGTCGTGCCGCCGGAACGGTTTTGTCAGAATGCGGGCATCGCCGAGCCCGTCGGGCGCCTTGACGGGGTTTTGGGTGTAGCCGGAGGTGAAGAGCACCTTGAGCCCGGGCCGCAGCTGGGCGGCCTGTCTGGCAAGTTCCGGCCCGAACATGCCGCCGGGCATCACGACGTCGGTGAACAGCAGGTGGATGTCCCCCGGCTGGCGCAACAGGTCGAGCGCCGCGGGACCGTTCGGCGCCTCGATGACGCGGTAGCCGAGCGTCTTCAGCTCGTTCACGACATAGGCCCGCACCATGTCGTCGTCCTCGACTAAGAGAATGGTCTCGCTGCCGTCGGGTGCGGCGATCCGCTCCCGCGGTGATGGATCCTCGGTCGGCGGCGTTGCGAGGCGGGGAAAGAACAGCCTGACGACACTGCCGTGTCCCGGTTCGGACTGCATCTGCACCAGGCCGCCGGACTGCCGCACAAATCCGTAGACCATGCTGAGGCCAAGCCCGGTTCCCTTGCCGACCTCCTTGGTGGTGAAGAACGGCTCGAACGCGCGGCTCGCCACCTCGGCGGTCATGCCGCTGCCGGTGTCCGTCACCGCGACCATGACGTAGTCGCCGGGGCGCGGCTCGCCGTTGACATCGACGTCGGTTTCTCCGAGCGAAGCGTTGCGCACCTCGACCGTCAGCTTGCCGCCGTCAGGCAAGGCGTCGCGCGCGTTGAGCACGAGGTTGAGCAGCGCAGTCGTCAGTTGGCCGGGATCGACGCTGGTCAACCACGCGTTCGCCTCGAGTGCGAAAGCGCACTCGATGTGCCCGCCCAGGGTCCGGCGCAGCAATGGCTCCATGTCGCGAACCTTGCCAGCGATGTCGATCTCTCGCGGTCTCAAGGGCTGCTTGCGCGCGAAGGCGAGCAGGCTCTGCGTCAGGTCGGAGCCGCGCTCGGCGGCGGTCGCGATGTCGCCGGCGATCCGGTGCAATTCCTTGTTTCCCACCAGACTGTCGGCAAGATGCTCCGCATTGCCGAGAATGACGGTCAGCAGATTGTTGAAATCGTGCGCCACGCCGCCGGTGAGCTGGCCCATGGCCTCCATCTTCTGGGACTGGCTGAGCTTCTGGTTGAGGTCCGCGATGGCGACGCGTTGCTGCTGGAGCGACTCGGCGGTGTCGTTGAGCAGGCTCATCAGTCCGCCGAGCTCGCCGCCCGGATGGGGCGGCGGAATGCGCGCGCCGAGGTCGCCGCGCCCGAGCTTCTTCGCCATCGCGGCGAGCCGTCCGACCTGGCGCCCGACGCTCACGGTCGCGAGGATCCAGACCGCCGCCAGCAGCAGCAGCGAGGCCACGGCCAGGATCGCCATGTCCTCGTAGAGCCGGCGGTTCGCTGCCGCGACCAGCCCGTCCTTGGACCGTCCGACCAGGATGTAGAGACCGGCATCGCGGGTCGACGGCGAGCGGGCGGCGACACTCCAGACATGGGCGCGGCCCTCGCGATCGGTGACCTCATGAAAGGACTCCCGGTCGGGCGTTGCCGCGAAGCGGAATAGTTCGGATCCCGCGATCGACCCGCCGACGGGCTCGGTCCAGCCTCCGCCGGAGGGAGCCACCAGAACCGTGCCCTTGGCGTCGACGAGCAGGATATCTTTCTCGGCGAGCAGCCGCTTGTGGTGAAACTCCGCGAATTTGCGCAGGTTGAACGAAGCGAGCAGGATCAGCTTCAGCGCGCCTGCTTCCGATCGCACCGGATATGCGATCTGGAGCACCGACAGTCCGGTCAACCGGCCGAAGACGGGCTCGATCACGACGCCGCGCGAGACCAGGGCCTGCTTGAAATAGGCGCGATCCCTGAGGTCGAGGGTGCGGTTGGTCCGCAGCGAGTCGCAGAACAGGCTGCCGTCCGGATCGATGGTCAATATCCCGGTGAACTGTGGGTATTCCTCGCGCACTTCCGACAGAAACGCCGAGCACGCCGCCTTGTCGCGCGTATCGAGATCGCGCGCACGGGCGAGACCATAGTGAAGCTGGGCGGTGCCCTGAATCTTCTCGTCCAGATCGCTGGCAATCTCGCCGGCCGTCGCAGCCAGATTGGCCAGCGCCGCGTTGATGTCGCTGCTTCGATTCTGCATGAAACGCAGGCCGACGAGGCTCGCCGGCACCAGCATGGCCGCGATGACGAGTATCAGTAGCCGGGTACGCAAGCTCATCGGTCAAGTGGTCCGCTCTGGTCATCGCGTGTGCTGGTTCGAAGGTGCAATTTGCGGCACCATCGTCCGTTCCGTCCATAGGCATCGTGCCCAAAAGCCCTCGATGGGGGAAAGATTCTGAAGTCGCGCGCAGCACGGGTGAGCCCCCGACAGGGGGCGCCGACTCAGCGCTGCCGGGCTCCCAGGATACCGTCATCCGGAACCAAACTGCGCGTGCGCGCGGCGCCCGACGGCGCTAATATCGCGGTCGATCCGTGCGACGAAGATCGCACCGGCAGATGAGGAGGAAGCCGATGTCCATCTCGGGCAAGGTCGATCCGGTGGTGCGTCCCATTATGGCGACCGACATTGCCGAGGCGCTGGTCGAGGGGCTCCGCGATTTCCAGGCGCTGCCGCTCTACGGGCTTTGCTTCGGCGCGCTCTATGCCGCCGGCGGCATCGCCATCATGCTCTGCCTCACCGCCTTCGGCATGGTCTATCTGGTCTATCCCCTGGCCGCCGGTTTCGCGCTGATCGGCCCGTTCGTCGCGATCGGTCTCTACGAGGTCAGCCGCCGCCGCGAGCGCGGCGAGCCCGTCTCCTTCGGCGCGATCTGGTCGACGATACGCTCGCGCAGCGAGATCGGCTGGATGGCGTTCGTCACGCTGTTCATGTTCGTGATCTGGATGTACCAGGTTCGGCTCCTGATCGCGCTGCTGCTCGGCCTGCACGCCTCGTTCTCGAGCCTTCAGGAGTTCATGACGGTGGTGCTGACGACCAATGAGGGCCTGCTGTTCCTCGCCATCGGCAACGCGGTCGGTGCCGTGCTGTCGCTGATCTTGTTCTCGCTCACCGTGGTGTCGTTTCCGCTGCTGCTCGATCGCGAGGTCGATTTCGTCACGGCCATGGTGACGAGCGTGCGTGCGGTCGTGACCAGCCCGCTGCCGATGATCGGCTGGGCGGCCGTGATCGTGATGCTGCTGATCGTCTCGGCGCTGCCTTACTTCCTCGGGCTGATCGTGACGCTGCCGGTGCTCGGGCATGCGACATGGCATCTGTATCGGCGTCTGGTGGCACCGGTGCCGTGAGAGGGGAGCCCGACGCACTCCAAGCGGTCGAAAACGAGGCTTCGGCGGCCTTATTCGGTCGAGAACGGCATTTGGCGCTTCAAAGGCGCGGCGCGCGCGAGAAAACGATAGCTAATTGCAGGGATTGCGCGCACGGTGCGCGCCAATGTCGGAAAGTCCGGTCGTCCCTGCGCACACGCAGCGCCGCGACCATGCGCGCGACGTGAAACGGCGCGCATTCCTCGCACCGGCGGAGCCGACTCATCACGCCGTCGCAACGGCGATCGCGGTTCGATATGAGATCGAACGCCAACCGAAAGCACCTGATGCAAATTCTCTCCCCACGACACGTCAAGACAGACGAAGCACTCCGGCTCGGCGTGGAGTCGGGCTGGTACGCGATCAAGGTCAGTGGGACCTTTGTCTCGGGCCCGCACGATTCGGAAGGGGAATGCCGTCGCAAGATCGACGAGATTCATCCGCCGCCGGTGAAGAAGAAGCGATGAGGGCGCCGATTCCGACCGCTACGGCGTCTTGATCCCCATCGCCTTCAGGGCATCCAGCATCCGCTGCGGCGGGCCCATCTTCACCACCAGCGGCTTGCCGGTCTCGAGCACGCTCTTGAGGCCGGAGAGGATCGCGGGCCAGCCCTGCCGTCCGCCGGAGAGGATGTCGTCGCTGAGCGGCCGGTCATGGCCTTCGCTCATGGTGAGTCGGACTGCGTCGCCGATCTCTTCGATCTCGTAGGTGACGAGGGTCGGGCCGAGCTTCTCGATCAGATCGGGCCAGTTGACGTTGAAGGTGACCGCGAGCTTTCGCGGCGGATCGTAAGCGAGGACCTCGCCGCTGATGTGCAGGGCGCCGTCCGGCGTGCGCACGACGAACGTGCCGCCGAGCCGCGGCTCGACCTCCACGGCATTACCGAAGAAATACTGCCGGCTGAACTCGGCCGAGGTCAGCGCCTCCCACACCTTCTCCGGCGTGGAGGCGATGTAGATAGTGTAGACGGTGAGCGGCTTGAATTGATCGAGGTTCATTTTGCGTCGAATCCCTTGTTGAGGGCTGCGCGGGGGATGGCGAGCACCTTGCCTCGCTCCAACAGGCTCTTGAGCCCGGACAGGATCGCCGGCCAGCCATTGGAGACGGCGCCGAGATATTTGCCGCCCTCGACGAAGCCGTCATGCAGCACGGTCAAACGCACGAGCGAGCCGAACGGTTCGATGGTGAAGACGACGCGCGAGATCGGCTCGCCGCGGAGCTCTTCGTATTTCTGGTGCTTGAAGCTGTAGGACAGGCGCCGCGGCGGATCGGCCTCGAGGATCTCGCCGGAATCGGTGATTTCGCCGTCCAGCAGGAGCGCGAAGGGCGAGCCGACCTTCCAGTCGGAACGGATCTCGGCGCCGAACCAGTATTGCCTGGTGAACTCGCTCGACGTCAGCGCCTCCCACAGCTTTTCCGGCGAGGTCTCGATATAGCTCACATAGACGAATTGCGGCTTACTCATCGCGCTTCTCCAACTGGCGTTTCAACTCGCCGAGCGCGGCGAGCTTGCCGCGCTCGAATTTCCTGATCCAGCGTTCGCCGATCTGATGGATCGGCACCGGATTGAGGTAATGCAGCTTCTCGCGGCCATGCCTGATGGCCGTGACCAGGTTGGCCTCTTCCAGAATCACAAGGTGCTTGGTCACGGCCTGCCGCGTCATCGAAAGGCCTTCGCAGAGTTCGTTCAGCGTCTGGCCGTTCCTGGCGTGAAGCCTGTCGAGCAGCGATCGTCGTGACGCGTCGGCGAGCGCTTTGAAGACCTCATCCATGGTCACGATAATAGGCAACCAAATGGTTGCATGTCAAGCGCGCCGTCATTCCGGAAACCGCGCAGCGGTTATCCGGAATCTCGAGATTCCGGGTTCGCACTTTGTGCGCCCCGGAATGACCAGCCGCGAAATCGTGTTTTGGTCGCCCGCAAACGGCTGTGCTAGCCTCGACGTTCAGCCAACGCAGATTGGTTCCGGGAGGACATGCATGTTCCGTTGCGTCTTGACTGCTGCAAGCCTCGTCCTTTTCGCTTGCGGCACCACGGTACATGCGCAGAAGCAGACTGTCGGGGCGCCGCCGGAAGCCTCCAACATGAAGCTGGTCGGGACCAACGACCTCCAGGCGCGCAGCGCGTATCAGCCGACCATCCATCATCAGGGCGATCGCTGGATCGCCTATATCGGCCATCATGGCGGCACCGATGACGTGCCTGCTCCCGTCAATCCGATGACGGGGAAGGCGGAGCCGAACGGGACCTCGATCGTCGACGTCACCGATCCCGCGCATCCCAAATATCTGCGTCACCTGCCGGGGCAGGAAGGCAAATACGAATCCGGCGGTGCGCAGATGGTGCGGGTCTGCGACGGCAAGTCGTTGCCGAAGGGCGATCCGAATGCGGTCTACATGCTGCGCACCTTCGGCAGCGAGGCGCATGAGATCTGGAACGTCACCGATCCCGCCAGCCCCGTGCTGATCGCGCGCATTGGCGGCTTGAAGGACACGCACAAGAGCTGGTGGGAATGCGACACCGGTATCGCCTTCCTCGTCTCGGGCGTGCCGGACTGGCGCACACGGCGCATGACGCAGGTCTATGATCTCTCCGATCCCGCGCATCCGCAGAAGATCCGTGACTTCGGCCTGCCGGGCCAGGAGCCCGGCGCCACCGGCGCGGTGCCGACCGAACTGCACGGGCCGATCTCGACCGGGCCCGAAGGCAATCGCGTCTATTTCGGGTACGGCACCAACAAGGGCGGCATCCTCCAGATCGTCGATCGCGACAAGCTGTTGAACGGGCCGAAGGAGCCGACGCCGGACAATCTGCGCTATCCCGAGATTGCGCGGATGCCGATGTCCGCCTTCAACGGCGCGCACACGACGTTCCCGATGCTCGATATGCCCGTTGCGGAATTTGCCGAGGACAAGGACGGCAGGACCCGCGACATCGTGATGATCGTGGACGAGGCGATCCTCAACGAATGCGGCGAGGCGCGGCAGATGGTGTGGTTCGCCGACGTCACCACCGAGACGCGGCCGATGATGATCTCGAGCTATACCGTGCCGGAGGCGAGCGGACAGTTCTGCCAGCGCGGCGGCCGCTTCGGCTCGCACTCCTCGAACGAGAGCATGGCGCCGGTCTACTACAAGAAGCTGGCCTTCATCGCCTTCTTCAATGCCGGCGTGCGCGCGCTCGACATCCGCGACCCCTATCACCCGAAGGAGGTCGGCTATTTCATTCCGTCGATCACAGGCGCGACCGACAAGCGCTGCATCCCGATCGAGGGCGGCGAGCGCTGCAAGGTCGCGATCCAGACCAACAACGTGGAGACGGACGATCGCGGCTACATCTACATCGTCGACCGCGCCAATACGGGCCTGCATATCCTCGAGCTGACCGGTCCCGCGCGCGCCGTCGCCGGCCTGCCGAAGAACTGATGATGCGGCGCGGGGCGCGAATGCTGATGGCCATGATCGCTCTCGGCGCGCTGTCCGGCGTGCGTACCCATGCGACGGAACGCGCCGGGCATTGGCAGGAGATGAGCTGGCCGTTTCCCCGCGACGGCTGGCCCGCCGGCCGCGCGTTCCGTTGTACCGCGGGCGGCTGCGACGGTGCCGAGCTCTATGTCCGCGCCAAGCGCGGCTTCTGCAATTGCGACACCGGCGTTGTCGATGACGACGAGGTCGACCGCGTCACCGATATCGACCTGATCAGTCCGCGCTTCACGCCCGTCGCGGCGGGCGAGGCCGTGAGCATCGCCGCCATGCGGGGCCGCATCAGGCATTACGATCTCGACATGCCCGACGGTGCGCGCCATGCCGCCGCCGGCCTCGCGCTGTCGCGCCGCTGCGACCTGCTCGTCGCGGTGGCGCAAGGCGCGGGCGAGGCGAACGCCGTGCAGCGCGCGGCGCTCGTGTTTCTGGAAACACAGGAGATGAAGGAATGGATCGCCGCCGCGCTGGATGGGCGGTGAGGGTGGCGCGAACCGCGCCACGTTCTCCGCTGTCATCACCCGCGAAAGCGGGTGATCCAGTATTCCGAGGCGCTCGTGGGATACGGAGAAGCCGCGGCGTACTGGATACCCCGCATCCGCGGGGTATGACACCGGTGGTTGGGCGGGCACACCGCGCTCATCTGTCTTCCGTTCCCGCCTCCGCCATGCATTAATGTCCCCAAACGCCCTCAGCGAGTTCCTCCTATGATGTCCATGCAAGCCTATCTCGCCTTCGTCGCCGCCTGCATTGCGCTGGCGCTGCTGCCGGGTCCGATCGTCACCCTCGTCATCGCCAACGGCCTGCGCCACGGCACGCGTGCGGCGCTCACCAATGTCCTTGGCGCGCAGGCCGGGCTTGCCATCGTCATCGGCATCGTCGCGGTCGGCCTGACCTCGCTGATGGCGACCATGGGCTACTGGTTCGACTGGGTGCGCTTTGCCGGCGCCGCCTATCTGGTCTGGCTCGGCATCAGGCTGATCTGGGCACCGGTCGAAGGCGTCAATGTCGACCAGCCGCCTCCGCCGCCGCGCGGCGGCTTCTTCCTGCAAGGTTTCCTGGTGCTGCTGTCGAACCCGAAGGTGCTGGTGTTCTTTGGCGCCTTCATCCCGCAGTTCATGGACATGAACCGCGACCACTTCCCGCAAGTCGCGCTGCTGGGCGCAACTTTCATGGTCACCGCGGCGATGACGGACGCGCTCTATGCGATTGCAGCCGGGCGCGCCCGAAAATTCTTCTCGGCCCGCCGCACGCGAATGATGTCGCGTATCTCCGGCGGCTTCATGATCGGCGGCGGTATCTGGCTGGCGCTGACGCGGGCGAAATAACCTCCTGACGGGGTTTGGTTTGAACCCTTCGCGGCGGCAATGCGTCCAATCGGGCATTGCCGCTGACGAAGGATTTTGCCGTGCCTGATCTGCCCCCGCTCGTTTACGCGATGCTGCTTGCGCCGCTCGCGCTGATCCTGATTGCCGCCGTTGTGAAGACCTGGCAGGCGCGCGAGGCGCGGAGCTGGCCGCAGGCCGCCGGCAAGGTGGTCACATCGGTTGCCGAGGCGCGCGAGGTCAGGGTGTCCGACGACGAGCGCGAGGACGGCTATCGGACGGAGAATCGCAACTTCGCCAACGTGACCTACGAATATTCGGTCGGCGGCCGCAAGCTGCGCAACAACCGCATCTCGATCGGCGAAGACCTCGGCAATTTCCAGGTCGCCGAGAAGCTCGCGAAATATCCCGCCGGCAGCATCGTCACCGTCTACTACAATCCGCGTCATCCCGATCAGGCCGTGCTGGAGCGCGATCTGCCCAAGGGCCTGTGGGGCTGTCTCGGCATCGGCACGGTGATCGTGCTCGCCATCGTGTTCGGCTCGGCGTTCGGTCTCAACCAGAGTTACCAATATCTCGCCCATCACGTCGCGCGGCCCGATCTCGCGGGCCTGGTGGTTGCCTTCGGCGCGTTCGGCCTCGTCATCGCGCTGATGGCGTGGGCCGTGCAGCGGCAGGCCTCGATGGCGACGCGGTGGCCGACCGTGCCGGGCACGATCAAGCTGTCGGGAATCGAGGAATATCACCAGGCCAGCGAGCCGGGCGAGCGCCGCGGCACCGAGATGTTCGGCAAGCGCGTGACCTACACCTACCTCTATCAGAACGTCAGCTACACCAATGAATGCGCGCGCGTCGCGGCAGGAACGCCGTCGGCTTCCGACGAGATGTTGCGAAAGCTGATGTCGCGCTATCAGGACGGCGCGACCGTCGAGGTTCGCGTCAACCCCGACAACCCGGCCGAGGCGACGCTCGACGCGCGCGGCGATGGCCGCATCGCCTACGTGCTGTGGGGCATCGCCGCGATCTTTGCCGCGCTCGCGGTGTTCGTGGCAACGCGTGGCGGCTAATCGACCAACCTCTCCGCCCGCAGCTCCAGCTCGATCTCCGCAAAGATTCTTGCCAGCCGCTCGGCCCATTGCCGCTGGCCGGACTGGTCCGCGATCAGATCCTGGCGGATCTCGATGCCGGTGCTGACGAGGCCGCGGGCTTCGCCATGCACGGGGATGGTGTAGTCGGTGAGGTCGTTGACCGCATAGGGCTCGTTGTCGCCGACGACGAGATCGCTCTCGGCGTGGAGATGCTTCAGCAGGAGCTGCGGCAGCACGGTGTCGCGGTTGTAGAGTGCGCCGATATGCCAGGGTCGCTCGACACCGGCATAGACCGGCGTGAAGCTGTGCAGCGACACCAGCACCGTCGGCCGCTTGTCGTGCAGGCGGCGGCCGATCGTGGCATCGATGCGATGATGATAGGGCTCGAAAATCTCGCGCCGCCTTGCCGCGCGCTCGCCCGCGGAGATTGCCTCATTGCCCGGGATTGCCGTTGCCTCGGACATCACGGGAATCGAGCTCACGGCGCCTGGCGGGCGGTTGCAGTCGATCACGAGCCGCGAATAACGCTGCGCGATCAGGTGGGCGTCGATCATTTCTGCCAGCCGCTCGGCGACGCCGGCAATGCCGATGTCCCAGGCGATGTGCCGCGTCAGCTCGTTCTCGGCGACGCCGAGATCGCCGAGCGCGCGCGGCAGCACCCGCCCGTAATGATCCGCGGTGAGCAGGAAGGGCGATGCCCCTGTCGCATTCACCTCATGCACTGGCGGAATGTCACCCTCGCCGAGCAGTTGATCGGCCGCGTCGGCTGTGTCTAAAGCCATCCTGATTGCCTATGGAAAATGCAGTCACCCCAAGAATCGAGCACAATCGCTATAGATTGATCCGCCCAAAGTCACCATGATCGCCTCACGATGCCGCTGCTCACGATTCATCACAAGACCGAATATCGCTATAACCGCCCCGTGGCGTTCGGCGAACACCGGATCATGCTCCGTCCGCGCGACGGGCACGATCTGCGCGTGCTCGATTCCAGGCTCGAAATCTCGCCGGAGCCGATGTCGCTGCACTGGATCCACGACGTGTTCGGCAATTCGGTCGCGATCGCCAATTTCGACGAGCGCGCGGACACGCTGATCTTCGACTGGCATGTCACCGTCGAGCACAATCCGGTGGAGGAGTTCGCGCTGACGCCGGACGATCCGGCCTATTTCTATCCCTTCGTCTACGACGACGAGGAGTTCCCCGATCTCGTCCAGTACATCACGCCGCAATACACCGATCCCGACGGTGAGATCGCGGAGTGGGCGCGCGGCTTCCTCGACGAGGACGCGCCGACGCCGACCTTCAAGATCCTGAGCGGCATGACCCACGGCATCCGCAAGCAGTTCAAATACCGCAAGCGCCACGAGTTGGGCACGCAGCATCCGCTCGACACTTTGCAGTCGGGCACGGGAACTTGTCGGGACTATGCGCTGTTCATGATCGAGGCGCTGCGCCAGCTCGGCATCGCCGCGCGGTTCGTCTCCGGCTACATCTTCGTGCCGGAGGATATCGAACAGCGGCACGTCGGCGGCGGCTCGACCCACGCCTGGGTGCAGGTCTATTTGCCGAGCGCGGGCTGGATCGAGTTCGATCCGACCAACGGCATCGTCGGCACCCGTGACCTGATCCGGGTCGCGGTTGCCCGCGATCCGCGCCAGGCGATCCCGCTGCACGGCGTCTATATCGGCTCGGGGGACGCCTTCGACGCCATGGACGTGAACATCAAGGTGGTCTCGGACGACCAGGACAACGACCAGGAGCTGGAGGCAGAGGTCTTATAGCGGAGGTCTTATAGATGGACATCAGGGTCGGCTTCGAGATCGCCTACGCGGCAGCACAGCCGACACCGATGGTGATCATGCTCAACATCCACCCCTCGCGGCAGGCCGACATCATCGGCACGGAGGCGGTGGTTGCGGAGCCCGGCGTTCCGATCCGCTTCTATCACGACAGTTTTGGCAATGTGTGCGGCCGCCTCGTCGCGCCCGCCGGCGGCGTGACGCTGAAGGGCCGTGCGCTGGTGCGCGACACCGGCCTGCCCGACGAGGTGATGCCGGACGCGCAGCAGATCCCGATCGAGCAACTGCCGAACGAGCTCATGCTCTACCTGATGCCGAGCCGCTATTGCGAGACCGACAAGCTCACCGACATCGCCTGGTCGCTGTTCGCCAAGACGAAACCTGGTTGGGATCGCGTCGCTGCCATCACCGAATTCGTGCACAAGCACGTCACCTTCGGCTACGAGCACGCCCATCACATGAAGTCGGCGCACGACGTCTACGAGCAGAAGGCCGGCGTCTGCCGCGACTTCGCGCATCTGGCCGTCGCGCTCTGCCGCTGCATGGGCATCCCGGCGCGCTACTGCACCGGCTATATGGGCGACATCGGCATTCCGCCGGATCCGTCCCCGATGGATTTTTCCGGCTGGTTTCAGGTCTGGCTCTCCGGCAAATGGTTCACCTTCGACGCCCGCCACAACGTCCCCCGCATCGGCCGCATCCTGATGGCGACAGGCCGCGACGCCGCCGATGTCGCGCTCTCGACGAGCTTTGGACGGATGGAATTGAAGAAGTTCGAGGTGGTGAGCGACGAGGTGATGAAGGCGGGGTGAGGGGACGCTCCAACCTCGTCATTGCGAGCGCAGCGAAGCAATCCAGTCTTTCTCCACGGCGGCAGTCTGGATTGCTTCGTCGCAAGAGCTCCTCGCAATGACGGCGGCGGGTGCAATGGCTCCCAACGCATAGCCTTGTCGTTCCGCAGAATTCGCAGCTATAGAGCCCCCATGACCTCCGATCGTCTCTTCGTCTATGGCACCCTGATGCGCGGCTTCGACCATCCGATGGCGCGGCTGCTTGCCGGCCATGCGGAATTTCTGGGTGAAGCGACCTGCCGCGGCCGGCTCTTTCTCATCAAGCATTATCCGGGATTGCTGCTGTCGGATGCGCCGTCCGACCTTGTCCATGGCGAGCTGTTCCACATGCACGTGCCCGACGAGCTGTTGCGCGAGCTCGACATGTACGAGGCCTGCGGCGAGGGGTTTCAGGAGCCGACCGAATATCTGCGCAGGCTGATCGACGTGACGCTGCCGGACGGCACCGCCGGCAAGGCGTGGACCTATGTCTACAACTGGCCCGTCGCCGATCTGCCCCGCATCGAGTCGGGGCGATTCCTGGATCACTAGCGGCCGATACTGAGTTCACCTCTCCCCGCTTGCGGGGAGAGGTCGGATCGCTCTTGCGATCCGGGTGAGGGGGTACAGGTCTCGCGGCAGTCGCACGTGTAGAGAGAGGCCCCTCACCCCAACCCTCTCCCCGTAAGAACGGGGCGAGGGGGCGCACCGTCATCGCGGCACTAGGCCGACAGCACTTCCTTCACCACGCGCACGTCCACCTCGTGCTCGACGTAAGTCCATTCCTCGGTGCGCCTGAGCATCGCCACCAGCTCCTCGAACAGCGAGGCGTGCGTGGGGGCGAACTCGAACCAGGTCAGGAAGTCGAAGGGGCCGCCGAGATCGCGGCAGTGATAGAGCTGCCGCGCGATGGCGGGCAGGAAGCGCAGGCTGCTGGCGATGTGGCGCGACCTGTCCTCGAAAATCTTGCGGCGCTCTTCCTGCGTCAGATCCCACCAGGCCTGCGATTTGCGGATCGGGATCAGCGCCGCGCTGGTTGCCTCGAGCCGGCCGAGCCCGGCCTGCACTGCCACGAGCTGCTGCTTCTCGGCGCGCTCGGTGTAGCGCAATGTGCTGGGAACGCCGACCAGCCGCCACGCATTGCGCGAGGGCACCAGCGGCAACGAGACGGCCTCGCTGTCGGTGACCGACAGCGCCGGCATGAAGGGCAGGGGCTCGCCCGTCACGGGCGAAATCGAGGTCACGCGCCAGCCCCCGCTGTGGCCGCCTCGAAAGGTCCTGAACATGGCCTATGGAAGCGTGGAAGCGGGCCGGGTTCAAGCTTTTCCCGTCATTCCGGGGCGCTTGTTCCGTCATCCTTCGAGGCTCGCCGACGAGGCGAGCACCTCAGGGTGAGAGGAGAGACCCTGTGAACAGCGCGTATAATCCTGACAAACCTGACTTTTGGGCGGAGCGCACCTATATCCCTGATCCTTCGCCCGACTCACACGGTTTCGCGCTAGACACACCCCATGCGCTTCACGCCCCAGTTCCTCGACGAGCTTCGTGCCCGGCTTTCGGTTTCCGAAGTCGTGGGCAAGCGCGTGAAGCTGAAGAAGGCCGGGCGGGAGTGGAAGGGGCTGTCGCCGTTCCAGCAAGAGAAGACGCCGTCCTTCTACGTCAACGACCAGAAGGGTTTTTACCACGACTTCTCCTCCGGCAAGCACGGCGACATCATCACCTTCGTGATGGAGACCGACGGCCTGCCGTTCGCCGAGGCGGTCGAGCGGCTCGCGAGCATGGCGGGCCTGCCGCTGCCGGCGGTGACGCCGGATGCGGCGCGGCACGAGCAGCGGCGCCGCACGCTGCATGACGTCATGGAGCTCGCCGCAAAATTTTTCGCCGAGACGCTGGCCTCGCGGCTCGGCGCCAAGGCGCGCGGCTATCTCGCCGATCGCGCGATCTCGCCGGCGACGCAATTGCAGTTCCGCCTCGGCTACGCCTCGCCGGATCGCTTCGCGCTGAAGGAGCATCTCGGCAAGCTCGGCGTGTCCGTTGACGACATGGTCGAGACCGGCCTGCTCGTCGGCGGCAACGACATCCCCGTGCCCTATGACCGCTTCCGCGATCGCGTGATGTTTCCGATCACGGATTTGCGCGGCCGCGTCATCGCCTTCGGCGGGCGCGCGCTGGAGAAGGACGTTCCGGCCAAATATCTGAACTCGCCGGAGACGCCGCTCTTCCACAAGGGCGACAATCTCTACAACCACCAGACCGCGCGCGCCGCCGCGCATAACGGCAGCGCCCTGATCGTGGTCGAAGGCTATGTCGACGTCATCGCCATGGTCACCGCGGGCTTTGCAGGCAGCGTCGCGCCGCTCGGCACCGCGCTCACCGAAAACCAGCTCGCGCTGCTCTGGAAGATGGCGGACGAGCCGATCCTCTGCTTCGACGGCGACCGCGCCGGGCAGAAGGCAGCATATCGTGCGGCCGATCTCGCGCTGCCGTTCCTCGCGCCTGGAAAAAGCCTGCGCTTTGCGCTGCTGCCGGAAGGGCAGGATCCCGACGATCTCGTGCGCTCCGGCGGCCGCGGCGCGATGGAAGAGGTGATCGCGGCGGCGCGTCCGCTCGCCGACATGCTCTGGTCGCGCGAGCTCGAAGGCGGCAACTTCGCCACCCCCGAGCGCCGCGCCGCGCTGGAGGCGCGCATCAAGGAGCTCTCCAATGGCATCCGCGACGAGGTGGTGCGGCGCTATTATCGCCAGGACCTCGCCGAGCGGCTTCAGCGTACGTTTGCGCCCGAGACCGGGCGCGGCGGCTATCCCGGCCGTGGCAATTTCCGTCCCGGTCAGGGCGGCCGGCCGTTCCAGCCGCGGGGCGGCGGGCAGGCGAATCGATTCGGCGGTCAGGGGTTCCGCGGCGCGTCCGGCCCCACCCCGCTACCCTCCGGCCCCTACCAGGCGGCGAGCCCCCAGCTCGCGACAAGCCCGATCATGAAGGGACAGCGCAGCGCCATCTCCCGCCGGGAGGCGCTGATCCTGCAATCCCTGATCAACCACCCCTGGCTGCTGCACGAGCACCTCGAGGAGGTCGCCGCCCTGGAGCTGGCCCATCCCGAGGCCCACAAGCTGCGGGCCGGCATCATCGCCGCCTTCGCCAACGACCATCATCACTCACCGGACCCCGGCGAGCAGGCCGAGAAGATGCGGGCCGACATCGAAAAGGGCGGATTTTCTCAGCTTCTTCAAAGGGTTGAGAATGGCATCACGACCCAGGCGGTATGGGGCGCGCGCGAAGGCGCGGCGAGGGACGACGTTCTCTCCACTTGGCACCAGCTGGTCGCCTTGCATCGGCAATGGCATTCACTACTTAGGGAGTTGAAGGACGCCGAGCTGGCCTTGGGGGAGGACCCCAGCGAGGCCAATTTGGCGTGGCTGCGTGACGTCAAGGCTCGGATAGGGGAGGTCGACGGCACCGAGGCCCTGATCGAGGGTTTTGGCGAGCTGTCGGGTCGGCTCCAGAAGAGCGTGTGATAAAAGAATCATGCGGACGGCCGGGGCCGGAACCGCTAAAAGACTCGCCAAATCCATGGTTTGGCGGCAAAAACAGGGTTAATCGAGGCTTAACGGTCTTGTAGCACTTTGGCCCAGAGGCGGCCGCAGGCAGAACAGACGCGTCAGGAATGAATCCGCGCGAACACTGTTGGCACTACACCTGCATCCGCTGCGACAAAGAGGCTCACGAAGCGTTAGGCAATTCCGGCGAGAGAAAGTTGGGGGTGGCGAGAGAAGTGCGCGCCGCCCTTTCCGTGTCGAGAGCTGACGAAGCGAGAGCGTCGAGCAACAGGTTCAAGTGATTTCAGGCAGGCGCGGCGAACGTCTGTGTGAAACGCGTTTAGGAGCAATGGATGGCCACCAAGGCAAAGACGCTGCAGGCGAAGGACAAGGAAAAAGACGACAAGGCAGCGGATGCTCCCGAGAAGGATTCCCAGGACGCGCCCTCGCCGTTGCTCGATCTGTCCGACGCGGCCGTGAAGAAGATGATCAAGCAGGCCAAGAAGCGCGGCTTCGTGACCTTCGATCAGCTCAATGAAGTCCTGCCGTCCGACCAGACCTCGCCCGAGCAGATCGAGGACATCATGTCCATGCTCTCGGACATGGGCATCAACGTCACCGAAGCCGACGATAGCGAAGGCGAGGAAGACAAGGACGAGGGCGGCGAGGACGAGACCGACAACGAGCTCGTCGAGGTCACCCAGAAGGCCGTCACCGAGGTCAAGAAGAGCGAGCCGGGCGAGCGCACCGACGATCCGGTCCGCATGTATCTGCGCGAGATGGGCACCGTCGAGCTGCTGTCCCGCGAAGGCGAAATCGCGATCGCCAAGCGCATCGAGGCCGGCCGCGAGGCGATGATCGCAGGCCTGTGCGAAAGCCCGCTGAGCTTCCAGGCCATCATCATCTGGCGCGACGAGCTCAACGAAGGCAAGATCTTCCTCCGCGACATCATCGATCTCGAAGCGACCTATGCCGGCCCCGAAGCCAAGGGCGGCATGAACACCGCGATGATCGGCGGTCCTGCTGGAGAGAACGGCGAGGCCGCGGCCGAGGGCGGCGAAGCGGTGGCAGTGACCGGCGGCGCGCCCGCCCATGTCGCTCCGCCCGCGGCACCGCCGGCGCCGACCCCGTTCCGCGCC
>NZ_LBJZ01000174.1:0-106717 GCF_028128935.1 Bradyrhizobium sp. CCBAU 11361 | reverse complement strand
TGGGCTGAGCAACAAATGACTCGGTCTTAGAGTTTCACGACCGTTCGGAAGGACGTCTCTTCATCCAGGGCACGTGGAGTGAGTCTTGCCAATGCTCAGTTTTCCGAAGCTGCTTTCGTAATTGATAACAATCGATAGCTCTGCCCCAAGCGAGCGCTGCCTCCGCAGGACTATTGACGACCGCAAGATGTTGGTCAGCGCTCTGTACGCTCGACTATTTCCAGATAGGCTTGACCGCACCGATCGCCCGCCGATCATTGCCAGCAACACGCTCTTGATCAATCAATGATGTCGGTAGCTGGTTCCGGCCAAGTACTGAGCAGGCCTTGAACGAGCACGGCCGCGCTGGATTTGGTCACGTCCTCTACCTGCCGCAAGTAAGCCGCACGCAAGCTATCCGTAGACTGCGCTAAGGGCGACACCATCTGGTTAGCTTTGTGCTCTTCGCACTAACTCGTCGCAGTCAGGACACGAGTGTCGGGATACAGACAACAAAGCTCATCCCGGCAGGAAAAAAACTCCACGACGTTTCAGTCGCATTGCTCCGGTGGCGTGTCTGCCGAGCTCGCAACCATTGGTACGATGATTGCTTAACGCGAGGCAGCCCCGTTTAGACCAGATGCGTCGGCCCGTTTGCGGGCAACGAGGCAGTTCTACCAAGAGGAAACGTGAATGTCCGGTGTCGCTGGTGCGTTTTTATGTCCGCCAAGAATTCCCAGCGCGACCGTCTACGAACGCCTCGAACACATTGTTTCGAAACTGACACTTCGTGGACAGGCCGGCGTCGGAGTTGCTGCGTTCATGTACAAGCGTGGCATTCGATATGCGACAGCGCTTCCTTCATCGCGCGCCTCAGTGCGTATAGAGCCCATTGAACAGGAATCGAGTTTTCGTCCTCATGTCGCAATCGCCCAGATCCATGCCCGATCCCGCAGCAATGGCAACCTTCGCCTAATTAAAAGCAATGAGGGTGTCAGCCACCATTTAGCAATCTCTCTGGATGGAGCTTTGGTCAATGCCGCAGAACTCCAAGGAGAATTGTTTGGTCAAGGGCAACCGTTAGTTCCTGATAGCGACGCTGAGATCCTGCTCCAATGGATTGAACGTTCCTGTGAACAAAAGTATTGGCGCCACAGCCTCCCCACCAATTACGAAGCCGTCTTTCGCGAGCTTGATGGGCGCATTGATGGCGCCATTAGCGCGCTCGTTCTGGACCACGAAGGAAACCTTGTCGCATACCGCAGTCAAAGCGGTTTGCGCCCTTTGGAGACCATGCGAACAAGTGACGGGTTTTTGCTATTTGCCTCCGAAGATTCCGCATTTACTGCTTTTGAAGGTACGACGCAGCAACTCTCGCCCGGACACATACAGTATGTAGACGGTCAAACCGGACGTAGCAGGGATCATTCCGTAAGCAATGGGCGATACACGGCCAAACTCTGCGCATACGAAACCCTCTATTTGGGAAGTTCAGACACGACGATCCAAGGCCAGTCACATTTCAAAACCCGCTACAACATCGGCGTCGCCTTGGGCGGACCTGTTTCGCAGCGACTGCAAACAGAATCCTGCTCAACGCCTATAATTGTGTCCTCCATGCCGCGTACGGGGGGCCCGTACGCGGACGGGCTGTTTGCATCGCTCGCCGGACACAACGTTTTCGCCGAGCGTCGCGAAGTCATTGCAACGCGATTTGTTGAACGAACCCTTATCGGCACTCTGGAGGAACGACAGTCTCGCATTGCTCAAAAGTACCGAGTGTCGGAGCCTGACCTCTCTAGAAAAACAATAATAATGGTCGACGAGGCTCTCATTCGTGGCGATACGAGTCGAGCCGTTACGCGAATGCTCCTTGCCGCTGGAGCCACGGCCGTACATTGGGCAATCGGTTCGCCGCCGATCGTGGCTCCGAACTACTACGGCATCGGTATCGACACACTAGAAGAGCTCGTATTTTGGCAGACATGGAAGCGCCTGCCGCCCGAAAAGCGCGCGCAAAGCCTCCGCTTTCACCGGATGAAGCCGGAAGTTCTGAGAAGCATCGAGGATAGTATGGCGGCATGCATCAACGCAGCCACGCTGTCCTATCTGCCCTTCCAGCTCCTAGTATCGTTACTAGCCCACAGATTGGCGGGCTTCGATTTGTCTCCCTTTACATTCAACATGCCTACTCCTGCGGGACAGCAACGAGCAGACAGGAATTTGCGAGCATTGGTCGGCAGCACTGCCTGTTTGAATTCAATCGAGCGAGAGGTTTGATAGTGAAACCAGTCCTTGCTTTCGATTGGAATGGAACATTGCTAGATGATGCCTCCGCGCTGCTCCAAACCACCAACGCTATTCTAGCCCACTTTGGCCATGCAACGATCGACATGGCCACGCTTCGGGAACACTGCGACGTTCCGTTGTCTATTCTTTATCGTAGTCTCGGGATGTCGCAGCAAGAGATTGCGGCCGTGGACCGCAATGGGAGTGCTGTCTTTCATGATACCTACGAACCTCTTGCGGAAAAGGCCGCTCTGCGCGAAGGCGCGCGCAGAATGTTGGAGCTAGCGCACCGCGAAGCCGCTCTGCCCATAATCGTGAGCAATCATATAGTTGCCCCCCTTCGGTCCCAAATGATAAGACTCGGAATTAGCGACTACATCAAGGATGTGCTGGCTTTTGAAAGTCGCGCCACTCAGTACAAGTCCATGAGCAAGGGAGAACGACTTCGTTTGTACCTGCAGAAGAACAGACTAGATCCTGGCTGTACCTTCATCATCGGCGACATGCCGGTCGAAATGGACATTGCACGCGATCTCGGACTGAAGAGCATATCCATTACAGGGGGATTTGTTTCGGACGCGCGCTTGCGCGCGGCGTGTCCAGACTACACGATTACCAACCATCATGAATTGTTGCCCATCTTACAAAGTCACGGGTTTTTCCGGGGTGTATGAATCATGATTGGCGAAGAACCACCACCGAACGCCGGCGCTAAAACGGCGAAGCAAAAAGTCGGGCTTGTCGGAGTCGGGCGTATGGGCACCGGAATTGGGCTGAGCTTATTGCGTCGGCAAGTCGAGTTGCATATCAAAGCCAACAAGAATCGTGCCGGTGCGGATCGCTTGACCAGCGCGGGTGCCCGTGAACTTTCCTCCATCGCTGAGTTGGCGCGGCAGGTAAGTGCTGTGGTGTTGTCTTTGCCGTCGAGCCGCGAAGTTGAGAAAGTGTGCCTTGCGCAAGATGGGCTTTTTGCTCATTTGTCTCGAGGCGATTTGATAATTGACTGCACCACCTCCTATCCTGCTTCGACAATCGCTCTAGCCCAGCAGGCTCAAAAAGGTGGCCTGCACTTCATAGACGCCCCAGTAACTCGGAGCCCCGAGCAAGCGGAGTTTGGCCTTCTCAACGCGATCGTTGGATCGAGTGACGCTCTTTTTCCGGTTGCTGAAGGCATTCTCAGTGCATTTTGTGAGAGCGTTTTTCATGTCGGAGATGTTGGACAAGGTCACAAGCTCAAGCTTGTTTATAACAGCATGACGATGGGAATAGCGGCGGTAGCAGGAGAGGTCTGCCAATTCGCAAATGGTCTTGACATCGATCTTGTGACGCTTCGCTCTTTGGTTAGTCGTGGCTCCACCAATAGCGGAATATTCCAAGCCTTCGCTGCCTTTTTGTTGGGCGAGAAACCTGATGTACTGGCGATCTCCATCGCGAATGCTGCAAAGGATATTGAGTGTGCAGTACGCCTAGCAAACGAAAGTTCAGTTTCGGTGCCAGTCCTGTCTGCTGCTGCCGCCAGCTTAAATGCCGCGGTCTTGGACGGAAAAGCCGAACTGACGCTACCTCATTTGTCTCACAGATAAACTCTTAGACCTCTGGGACCCGAGGCAAGGTTGCTGTCCACCTGCTTCTGGTTGGTGGCTTGCGAGAGTACATTCAAGACGCCGTCTCGTTGCGATTGGCGCTTCGGCGCGATCGCGTCTTTGAAAAGCAAGCCTCTCCTTTTTGCGAAGGATTGCGCGGCATCGCCCGCCCTGTAGAGCAATCTGGGCGGCCTATTTCATGTTCGGATCTGGCCGTTCAGCGCCCGGCGGCCGCGTCTCTGCGGCCTTTGTTAAGAATGACTCACCGGCGGGCGGGGGGAGCCTGAGTTGCCCGCCGCGCTTAGTATCGAGACGATTCCGCTCCCGCTCGGATCAACGCTGGTCTACATTAGATCGAAAATCGTCTATAGAAGGGGTACGATTCCGAGATGAGCAGATCGGATAGAATCGTGAAGGCTAAAGTTGTCTCCAGGCTTGCCACCGATGTCTCGGCAGCAGTCAATGGCTCGCCGCTGCGGATCTACGCCCCTTCCTTGCGAAGCCTGCCAGAAGGATCGTTGCTTGTGATGGCAACGTTGCCTGTCATTGACTGGAACGACTGCCTTTTGCGAGACTTGCGAGCCCTGTCCGACAAAGGATGCGTTCACGTTTATGCGGCGATGGTCATGATAGACCCTTTCGCCTGCTGGGAAGATTTTCGGGACTTATTGAAAGGTGCGGGAATTTCCGGAGTGGTTAATTTCCCACCTGCATCGATCATTGAGTGGCCGACGGTTGGCATACCGTTAAGTCCAGGCCGGGAGATCGAACTTCGGCGTATGGAATGGTTCGCAAGCCTAAACTTCAAAACGATGTTCGCTGCTGCTACGGAATCCGAAATTACGGTGGCCGAGAGGCGACTTAGTTCCAGTCTGCAAGGTATATTGCATGTGCGGGAAGAGGATCTTGCGATGAGGATTGAGGACGAGATGGAGTTGGTCAGCGGTGGCCAACAGGAATTATCGATACCACAGTTCTCGCTGTCGGGTGTGACGAGTTCGAAGGAAACTGGACGCAAAAAGCGAGAATAGGCTACTCTAAGATCCGCAATTTCTTCATCTTGTTGTAAAGTGTCTTTCTCGAAAGTCCTAGAAAATCAGCAGTCTTTCCGCGATGCAGCCTGTTTCTTTTCAGGCCCTCGATGATCCACTCGCGCTCCGAGAACGCCGATGTGGGCTTCGGGTGTACTCCACTACTCAATAACGGCTTAAGTACCTCCGCGACTATGTGAGCATCTTTCTGTGCGACAAGTTGATTGACGATCTGGCGCAATTCTCTCAAGTTTCCGGGCCAATGATGGCCTGCCAGCGCTAAGAACGCGGATTTTTCTATCGCCAAAATCTGAGCGTTCGAATCCCCCTTGGCCTCTACGGTAAAATGCTGAATGAGCTGCGGAAGGTCCTCCAGCCGGTTCGGCAAAGCGGGAAGCTCTATGTCTAACCCAACAAAGAGTGAAAGAAGGCGTGGAGATAGAACACTCTCCAAACCGGCTCCGCGAGCTACAGTTGCGGTTGCAACAATGCGGGCATTCGATCTTAGAACCGATACGCCGTACAGGGGCGTGAAACTACCCGTCTCGAGATAGTCGGCCAGACGCTCTTGCCCATCCGAGGTCAACTGATCGACATGCATCAGCAAAACCGTAGAATTGCTCGCGGCTTCCAGAAGCGATAGTTGTCGTTTCCTGTTCGCATGGCCCTCGGAGCCCAACAGCGCACCAATCGTATCGATCGCCGGACCGCGGCGACACTGAAACAGCGCCGGCTTCGTGTGCTTTCGGTCGCTGAAGGCATGAATGAGGCTGGCTATGCGTCGCTTGCCTGATCCCGCTTCGCCCCACACCAGCACAGGATTGGTGTTACCAGCCAAGCGCCTTGCAGTCTCTAGCACACGCTTCATGCTTGAGGACTGTGCAACGATGCCGTGGGTGAAGCCGCTCAACTGAAGTTGGCGCTCGAGCAGATCAACTTTTTCGCGCAGCAAGTGGATGGTCTTGAACCCGGAGGTAACCTCAAGGACCGACATCTCCAGTGGGACGCGATCGAGCGATGAGCCGCCGATGAACCCCTTAACACCTGTTTCGCGACATATGTCCAGCAATTCGTCCGGCTTCGTAATCGGTCCGCCACCAAGCAAACAGATCACGCCCTTGTCGATAGATTGAGCCGCGCGCACGACCGCGCTTGTCCGCGCAGCCAGCTCCGATAGGCTAATGGATGGGTCGGTCCCGCCTTCGTACTCCCGATTGAGATTGAAGTTGATGCAGATCGCCTCAGCTCCCGCTTCAACCATACGTCGTGCTTCGGACTGAGTGCGGGTATAGGCGACCGTCATGAGGCCACGTCTTGCCGCCTTCACCAGAAGTTCGATTTCCCGCTCATAGCCGAGCCCACACTTCTCGAGAAGTGCCCTTCTGACGTCATCGATATGGATAATGGAAGGGAAGTTGGTTACGCCGGAAAAGCCCCACCCGATGAAGCGATCGAGAAAGCGGTCGATATCGAGCTGCGGATCGAAGGTACAGGCGCCGAAAAACACCGGCAATTTCGTGCTCGGGAGGATCTCGGTTCGACCAAAACTAGCTACGAACTCGTTCGTGTTTCGTATCGGAAGAATTGAGGCGGGCGAAGACCCGCCCATCGCGCGAAAACGGCCAGCATTGAGCGCGAGCACGAAGTCTGCGCCTGCGCGTTCGGCGGCCCTAGCGGTCATGCCCGACCCGATTCCTGCTCCAAGCACAAACGAGCGGGAATTCCGGAAGAACTGCCTGATGCCGGCTCCCTTCACCTCAGCCGTCCGAGTATCGATCCTGAGCCGGCATCATTGCACGGCTGACGTCAAGACTAGCTCCAAGTCGCAGGCGCTTGCAACCGCCGTACCGCCTTTCCATTGCTCATGAACAGGTGGCAATCGGCTGGAGCAGCTGAGAGAGTGAGCTTTCCGGCGCCATTGCGCGAGCCGGATTGTGGCGCCCTGGCAACGACCGTTTCATCTCCAGCAACACCGTAGATGTATGTGACGTTACCGAGATGCTCAACGAAATCCACGTCGAGCCCAATAGAGATCTCCTGCTGCCCGGGTGCCGGCGAGGAGAAGTCATCCGGGCGAATTCCAACGGTGACCGGCTTGCCAACCAGGCCTTGGTCTGGCTGGACCGGAACGAAGATTGTAGAACCGGCCTCCAGTCGCACGTCTAGGCCATTTTCGTGAGCTGCCTCGACCTTGCCGTCCAGGAAGTTCATCTTCGGCGAGCCGATGAATCCTGCCACAAAGCGCGAGGCCGGATTGTGATAAAGATCGTGGGGGCTGCCGACCTGTTCGATGTTGCCGTCCTTGAGGACGACGATCTTGTCGGCCATGGTCATCGCCTCGACCTGGTCATGCGTCACATAGATCATGGTATTTCCGAGCTGGTTGTGGAGCTTGGCGATCTGAACACGCATTTGCACGCGCAACTCGGTGTCCAAGTTGGACAGGGGCTCATCAAACAGGAACACTTTTGGTTCTCGCATGATGGCGCGCCCGATTGCGACGCGCTGGCGTTGCCCTCCTGAAAGTTGTCGAGGCTTGCGCTCCAATAGATGGTCGATCTGCAATAGCGATGCTGTTTTGGCTATCTTGGCAGCGATCTCGGCTTTCGCGGCTTTGGCCATGCGCAGGGGAAAGGCCAGGTTCTCTTTCACCGTCATATGCGGATAGAGAGCGTAGCTTTGAAAGACCATGCCGAGGTTGCGATCGGCCGCATCGATGTCGTTGACGAGCTCATTGTCGATGAGGAGCCGCCCACCGCTGATGGGCTCGAGCCCGCCAATCATGCGCAGAAGCGTGGATTTGCCCGACCCGGACGGACCAACGAAGACGACAAATTCGCCGTGATCGATAGTTAGGTCGATGTTACGCAGGATCTCGATTGTCCCAAAAGTCTTCTTGAGGCCCTCCAGGCGAACGTCGGCCATTATGCCCTCCTCTGTCGCGGTTGAGCCGCGCGAGCAGCACTTACCTCAATCTCGCGCAAGCTCGATACGATGAAGTCGGGAGCCATCAAGGACGGATCCTGACGCGTTGGCACGCCGGTTGTAACAAGCACCGTGGCAAGACCCGCCCTCTTTCCGGCTTGAATGTCAGTAGGAACTTGATCTCCGATCATGATGGTCGACCCGCGCTTCGTACCGAGGCGTGAGAGCGCTGTCTCGATCATCGGCACCTGCGGTTTTCCAACGATCGAAGGCTGCACTTGCGTAGCAGCGGCCACAGCTGCAATGGTCGCACCAGCGCCAGGTTCGAACCCGCTCGCCGTCGGCAGCAGCAGATCGGGATTGGTTCCTATGAACACAGCTCCATTGAGGATCGACGCAACCGCAATTCGCAGCTTCTCATGCGTGATATCCCGGTCAAGCCCCATCACAACGGCTTCAGGCGCTCGGTCAGTGACCTCCAGCCCAACATCCCGCATGGCCGTTACAAGCGAGGGAGCTCCGATGACATAGATTCGCGTTAGGTGTGGATAATTAGTTCGAACGAGTTCTGCGGCGGTGATAGCGCTTGTAACGACCTGAGACGGTGCGATCGAAAGACCAGATCCTCTCAGCCTGCCGACGACGTCCTCCGGGGTATGCGTTGAATTGTTCGTCGCAAAGCAGAATGGCACGCCTGCTTTCTGCCATCTCGTAAACGCTTCTATGGCATCCGCAATTGCGGTGCCGCCACGATAAACGACGCCATCGAGATCGGAGATAATCCCTTCTATCGGCGGCCAGTTGATATTAGAGCTGACGCTAACCATTCATCAGCATCCCACCGTTCACATGGACAATCTGCCCGGTCATGTAGGAAGCTGCGGGGCTGGCCAGGAACACCGCAAGCCCTGCGATATCTTCCGGCAGTCCGACCCGGCCCAGCGGAATTCGGCCACTATGGCGCGCTTCGGTTTCCTCTCGCGGACGCCCGTGCATGGGTGTATCGATAATCCCGGGAGCAATCGCGTTGACGTTGATCTTGAACGGAGCACATTCATAAGCGAGCAGCTTTGTCACATCGTGCACGATGGCTTTTGACAAGCAGTAGTCGGCGCCGCCAGCCTGGTAGTTGAAAACAGCACCCTGAGATGACAACGAGGACCCGACATTGACGATGCGGCCGCCCTTGCTCTTCATGAAGCGCTCGATCGCCAGCTTCGCGCAACGAAGCACTGCGACGGAATTGATCTGGATGGTTTTTTCGATTCGATCGGCATTTCCGGTCAGAAGCGCCTGAGCCGATTTTATTCCGGCGTTGTTGATCAGGACATCGAGCCTGCCGAAGCGCTTGGCGATCTCATCAAGCACCCTGCCGACATCATCTTCCCGTGACACATCCATGCTCATCGGCAGGATGCCATTGCCGTGCGGCAAACGAGTCAGAATGTCTCGCAGGTTTTCCATATTCGCGTCGGTTGCCAGGACGTTCGCACCGCCTTGACGGAAAGCATTAGCTATGGCTGAGCCAATGCCTCCACCTGCACCGGTCACAAGCACGGTCCTGTCTGCAACTGAGAACTGTTCGGTCATTCCAACTCCAAGATCGATTGAGAATTCAGAAATTCGTCGACGGCCCAACTGCTAGGCATCGATTTTTGAGCACCGCGTCGCGTCACACATAAGGCGGCAACCGCGAGCGCTTTTTTGATCGCTTCTCGTATCGGCAACCGATGAGCAAGAGAGGCTGCGAAAGCTCCATTAAAGGCATCGCCCGCCGCGGTCGTATCAACGACCTTCACAGGAAATGCCCGGAGCGCGAAAGTCGCGCTGGCATCGGCGTAGTAGGCTCCCTGCGCACCTAGCGTGATCAGCGCTGCTTTCGGCCCGAGATCGAGAAGCTTTCCAGCCGCATGAGCGGCGCCGTCGAAGTCATGCACCTCGACACCGGTGAGCTCGAAAGCTTCCGTCTGGTTTGGTGTGACGAAATCGACACTCCTCCACGCCGCGGGCGACAGGCCCACCCTCACGGGGGCTGGGTTGAAAATGAGATCGAATTCCTTGACGCTCTTCAATGCAAAAAGATGATTGAGCGCGGGGACCGGCATGCCCATTTCGGCAACGACGATTGCGTCCCGCTCAATGAATTCGGCCGCCTTCTCGACCATGCTCGGAGTGACATTTGCATTGGCTCCCGGGTCTATGACAATCATGTTGGAGCCGTCGTCGCCGACGAGGACAAGAGCAGAACCGGATATCTCCCCCGGGCATACCTCAATGGCATCAAGGCGGACACCTGCCTCACGCAGCGCTTGCAGCAACGATCGGCCAGCGTCATCATCGCCAAGCCGGGTGTAGAAGCTCGGCCGAAGCCCCAATCGAGCGGCGGCGACCGCCTGATTTGCGCCCTTGCCTCCCGCATTCTGCTTTAAGCTTCCCATCAGGCTTTCACCCGGCGTTGGAAGCCGCTCGATGTTGAAGCAGAGGTCAAGATTGGTCGTTCCGAAGAACATCAATGGTCTGGGGCTCATTTCACGGCCCCGAAGGTAAGGCCACGTTCGAGATGACGCTGGCCAAGGATTATCAGGACGACCGGCACAATCATGGTCACCACCAAACCCGCAGCCATGACCGGATAGAACTGAACGCCTGGATTAAGCAGCTTGAGCAGGGCGACGGTGACCGGTGCTTTCGTCGAACTGAGGATCAGGCCGAGAGCGAAATTGTGCCAGGCAAGCAAGAAAATGAGCAATGAAGCGCCGATTAGGCCGGGCTTTAGAAGCGGAAGAACAATGTGCCAGACTACACGGAACGGCTTTGCACCATCCATGGCCGCCGCCTCCTCAATGTCCTTTGGGATGTCCTCGATATATGATCGGCTTAGCCAGATGATCATTGGCAGCGTGACGACCTGATAAACCCAGATCATGCCGAAATAAGTGTCATAAAGGCCAACTGTTTGGAACACGCTGAACAGCGGTATGACGACAAGGAGTGCCGGCGCGAAGCGGAAGCCCAGAATGAAGAACGCGATGTCCTCCTTCCTAGGGATATCACGCCTTGCCAAGACGTAACCTGCGGGCACGCCGGCGATCAGCGACACGAGCACCGCGCCAAGCGATATCACGACGCTATTGGCGACCGGCGTCAGGAAATCAACCTTGATGGTGCCGTAGCTTGTCGCCCCGGCCTGGGCGGCATCGAACAAAACGCGGAAGTTCTCAAATGTTGGAGTGAAGACAAAGCGCGGCGGCCAGGTCATGACCTCGCCCTGCTGCTTCAGTGACATCATCACGATCCAGACCAGCGGAAATGTCAGGATGAGCGTACAGACAAGAACCAGTCCATTAAGGAACAAGCTTGCGGGCGTTGAGCGATTGAAGCGCATTGCCAGCCTCCTCTAGCTTACGCGCTGCCGAACCAACCGCCAAAGTTTTACCATGGCCAAGGTCCCGAGAAGCACGATCAACCAGTTGACAACCATGAGCGCGGCACCACGCCCGAAGGCGAGGTTTTGAAAAGCCGTGATGTAGGCGCGAACCGAGAGCACCGAGGTACTGTCACCTGGACCGCCCTGGGTTGTTCCGAAGATGATATCGAACTGATTGAGCGACTCGATCAACCGAAAGACTGCGGCGATCAGGATATACGGTGCAATGAGCGGAAGCTCAATATAGAGGAACGTCGCCCAACCCTTAGCGCCATTGATCCGCGCGGCTTCTCTGATCTCCTCGTTAATGCCCTGCAAACCGGCGAAGATGATGAGCGCAAAAAATGGTGTGTAAGTCCATATGTCGATGAGAACTAGCGAGAACATCGCCGTACCGGCGTCCGAAATCCAGGCGAAGCGGCCGATCCCAACAAGCGAAAACAAATAGTTCAGAATCCCGTTTTGTGGATCCATCATTGTGGTCCACATCAAGGCGACGCTCATTGGCGGCAATACCAACGGAAGGAGAATGACAGGTCGCATCACTTGTGCAAGAAACACGCGGCTTGCGAACAATTTAGCGAGCGCAAGCCCAGAGAACGCTTCCGCGAGGACCGCGGAGCAGGCATACACCGTGGTCGCCCGCACGCTGTTCCAGAAATCTTGGGTCTTGATTGCCACTTCATAGTTGGTGACCCCAATGAAGCGAACAAGGGGACGGCCAAGCTTGAGATCGGTCAGCGATTGGAAGACGCCATAGAAAAACAGAAAAAGAAATCCGAGCAGTATGATGATCGCGGGAGCAATCGCAGCAAGGCTCCACCAGTCAAGAGCATGCTGCCCGGCGTTTTGCACCTGCTCTTTTTTGGGCGGTGCCAGTTGGCCTACCGATGATTGTAGCGTCACGGTTGCGTCGATGCCTCGAAGGTTCATCGCTCACATCTCGAAGATACGCGGGGGTAGTGGAGGCGGCAATCCGGTGATGCCGCTCCCCGGTTGCCTTACATGGAGGAGCGAATCTCGGAGGCGAGGTCGGCCAATGTCGCCTTCACGTCCGCACCATTAACCATTTTCTGCATAGCAACTGCCCAGGCGTTCATGGCCTCGGCAAACCCTACGCGCGGCGTAAAGGCGAGCGCAGCCCTGTCCTGAACACTCTTGAAGGTATCCACGAAATTTGTGAATTCCGGTTTAGCCGCATAGTCGAGCCAAACCTTGTCGCTCCAGGTCGAAGCGCGCGGCGAGTTGACGAGCTTGCCGGCGATGGCACCGTTCAGCTCGACCTGCTTTGACGTCGCCCACTGAATGAAGAGCCAGGCCGCTCCCTTTTTCTGGGAAGCAGCATTCATGGCCAGGGACCAGATCCAGATGTTCGATTCGAAAGTCTTGCCGTTCGGAGCTCGCAGTGGCGGCGCGAAGGCAATCTTGCCCGAAGCGGGCTTGCCGGCAACATCGTTCCAGAACCCGAACATGTTGGAATCGATCGCCATCGCTGTCCGACCCGAATTGATGCCATCGACCACTTGGTACCAGTTGTCGTTGGCAAAGGATGGGGCAGCACACTTCTTGATCATCTCCACGTAGTCTTTGTGGAAGGCGATCGACTCGGGAGAATCGAGACCGGTTTCCAACTTGCCGTCCTTGACGACGAAGTCGTGTACACCATAGGACTTGGCGATTGAGATCGCGGCCGTGTGGATGCTGCTCCAAAAGCGCACGCCTCGCACGCCCAGGGGCGTGATCGCGGGATCGGCAGATTTTAGCTTTTCGCATGCCGCCGACATTTCCGGCGGGGTTGTCGGAACCTTGATACCGTGTTTGTCAAGAATGTCCTTACGGTAGAACAATTGGATGTTTTCGAACCCGTGCGGGATGGCCCACACCTGACCCCGGCCCGGTTCGATCTGCCCGCCATCGACTTGCCAAGTCAGCGCGTCACGCAATGCGGGGAAGAAGTCCTTGTAGTCATAGCTTGCCGATGTGAGCTTAGGGTCGTTCAGATAGCGGTCGAGCGGCTCAAGCAGTTGACCGGGCGCAAGATCCCAAGCCGGTTGAATTCCTGTGCCGACGACGTCCCAGGAGGGCGATTTTGTGCTCAGCTGGATGGTCAGCTTATTCCAATAGGCATCGTCCGGATAAAGCTCGGGCGTCACCTTGATGCCCGTCAACTTCTCGAACTCAGGAAGCTGTGCTGCAACCGCGTCAGCATATGGATGGATGTCGTAAGCCCAAACGATCGAAGCGCCCTCGAACTGACGCCAGTTGATATCCTCCGCTTTGGCCTGGCCGGAAGATGCGGCCGCACCGGACAAGAGAGTTGAGCAAATCAGAGCGGCTTTGACGAAATGGTAAGAATGGCCGCGCAGTGCGGCTAGCGTCCTTGGCATTGGTCCCTCCTCTGGGCTCTTCGGCCCTCAAATTCACGTGCCTGTCGTCTTCCAGGGCCGCGAGTGTTGGTAACGCTAACCGTGATTTTCCGCCCTTATGCACCCATTCAGATCGAAGTTGGGTATTTTTGGGTAAGTCAAGAAAACAGCGTTAGAGCAGCCGTTGCAAAAGCCATGGGGGAGATGATCAATGCAGGCCCATGTTCAGGCCTCGCGCAGCCAGCCTACAAACGAGGGCCGAGCCGGGCCAACCGCCCGAGCTGGTGCATAGTAGCTCGTTCAAATCCTCTGTTGATCTCACCTTGCGGCACGGACGCCTCGATCTTGTTCTTGATTGTGCTGCTTTTAAGAGGGACGAGTGCTTGATGCATTGCCGCAACCTTTCTCGATCCGCAAACAATCAACTCTCAACCCGCTATGTTGCAGGACGAAGCTCGAGCGCGACCGCGAACATCAGCAACAAGGCGTTGCGGAATAGGCGCAACGAAAGCCTCAGCCAGGCTGAGGGTGAGGCGGAGATTGTGGTCGACGGCGGTGAAAGACGATGTTGGCGGCGTCCCCCTCCCGGCCCTTTGAGATGGCAGCGACCGAGATGCCCGTCGCTCTTCATGTGGCCGATCACGGCTCGATGACTGAGCGGCGCCTGAGCCGATGCGCAGATAGGATTGCCGCAGCTTAAGGCCGCACTCGCGGGCCAGCCGATTGGTTGATCGCCGCATGCTCCAGCTTGGCATCGGTCGGGAGGTGATAGTCTTGGGCTGAACGTGGTCTCCACCGTCGCACGCTTGAGATCGCGCGCCCGCAACGCGCCAGTCTCATGCGCCCCCTCAAGCTCTCGGCCAGCAAAAGCTCCAGCTTGTCACCGAGCCGCTTACGTCAATGGCCAAGCGTGCCCGCTACGCAAGCTGGCGCCCTCGTCAGTCCGAACGCCTACGGGGGCGTAGGAAGAATCGGATCAAGCTCCTCCTGCTCGAGGATCTTGGATTCATCTTTGGCCAAGTATGCCGCCAGTGAAGCGATGCCGGAGTTTGGTGGGCAACGAGCGGGTGCGGACTTTTTGGTCGGCGCCTGCCCCGAGCGTTCGGCAATCTCGACGCTCATGAGATGCGGCAGGATCGGTCGTCCGACGGCGCGCTCGATCGTGTGGAATATCCAGGTGCCGTCCGGATCGATATCCGACCAGTGAAAGATCGGGGTTTGTTCGGACACCATTGCCGAGATCGTGCGCAGGGCCTGTTGGGTGGCAAGCGAGGGATACCCGCCAACATACAGCGTAGCACCCAGTCGAGCGGGGTCGGCCTCGGCGACGTGCCTGTTGAAGCTTGCGAAGTTTTCGATTGTCAAAACATAGGCCGGCGGCTCCCGGAAGCGGACACGATCTGCCTCCTTAGGCGCGATCCCGAGATAGAGCGGAGTGACTCTGGAGAGATCGGCCCCAAGGAGATCGATCTTACCCGCGATCAGCAGCGGCGGGGCAAAGCGTTCCAGCCCGATCGCCCGCAGTGCCTCGCGGGGCCGCGCGCCCGGAGGAAACTCGAGGACGCCACTCAGGAGCCGAACCACGACGCCTTCAACGCGTTCCAGCGTCTTGCTGTGCTTCACCGTCCGTCGCGAGAAGGTCTTATAGTCCACGTCGAGATGCTTGTTGTCCAGGATGGCCTGGGCGAGATCGAAGGCGTGGCGCAGCGTATCGACATCGGACGAAGCGAAGCCGTGCCACGTTTTCCCCCGTCCCCACACCGCGGCAATCTGAGCAGCGCCTGTCTTCAGCGAATCGTGCAGCGCCGATCCGCCGACAAGCCGCGCGACGGCGTCCTGCGCGATCTGCGGCGCCGGCGTGCGGCCGAGGTATTGGTACAGGGCTTCCGCCGAAGCCAGCCGCACGTGGGCGAGTTGGTCCCGCTTGCCGCGGCGGCCCCAACCAAGGGAGACTGCGCCGGCAGCCTCCGCTTCTCGAATACGTTTCAGAAAGGCGTCGGCATCGACGACGGACGGGAAAGCCGCATAGTCCGGATGCGCGATCGGACTCGCAGCACCGGCTTCGAAACGATCGAGAAGATCGCCGAGCAGGTCCTTCGCGTCTGTGAAGCGGCGAGGCATGATTATTCGGCTGCGAGCCGGGCGGCGAGATCCTGGTCGGACATGAGGTCAGGATCGATCGCCATGAGTTCGCGCTTGGCCTTTTCCTTCAGCGAAACAACGCTCGCCCTCGACTGCTCGCCGATTCTGTCGACTTCCACGATCGTATCCATGTGCTCCAGCACCGCCACCCGCTTCTCGAAGGGCGCTGCGATCACGAACTGCAAGCCCAGCTTCTTGTAGAACGCCATCATCTGGCGCTGATTTCGGCCGTCCATCTTGGAGAACGCCTCGTCGAACATCGCGAGCGCGAAGCCGGACGGCTTGCCTGCGCGCCGTTCTGCACTTCCGTAGACGGCGGCGAGCGGCCTTGTCGGCGCCCGCGGAGCGCTCGATGTTCTCGAACTCGCTAAGCATGCGCCGCTCCCTCGCCAAAGCCGCTGCCAAAGCTGCTGCCAAGTGCGCGACGACGGATTACGAAATTCGCGCATCGCAGCCATTCGCTGTCGTGCGGCGGAGTGTCGGGCGACGGCTCGAATTCGAAGCTTCCGGCGATCTGCAGCGGCACTTCGCCGGTCAGGGCGTACCGGCGAGCGCAGTCGAACGCGAGGAAGTCGTCCACCGTCCCAATTTCGAAGAAGCGCGCCTCCTTCGTTCCGGCCGGCGGGACTTGCCCCTCGAGAAACGTTCGGACGTCCTCCGGGCGCGGCGCGATGCGCGTGATGTATTCGAGCCGCAGTTGCTTCCTCAGCTCATAGAGCGGATCCGAAGGCGGCGCTGAAAGCTCCCTCGCCTCGACAGGACGGCGTGGCCGGCGGCTCGGCGCCTGATGGTGCTCCGACCAGGGAGACCGAAGCGGCTCGACACTCCACTCGACGGTAGCGCCCTCATGACGTCCATCTCGGAGCAGCGCGTCGAGACGACGGACGAGGTCGCCGGCGCGGCCCACCAGACCTTGTGCGCCCCGCTCGGCGTACTTGATGGTGTTTCGGACGCGCGCCTCAAGTTGCCGCCGAAAGGTCTCGATCCGATCGAACATCTCGCCGATCTGCTCGAAGATGTTCTCGATGGCTAGCAGGTCGTCGGCCGCGGCCGTGTGGCCGTCTTTGACGTCTGACGCCATGCTGGCGGCGACGTACTCCTCGGCCAGCACCTGCATGGTGACCGGCGTGTAGGAGATTCTGCGCGCGAGGTCGACGATGGCGTCGCGGAAACGGTAAGGATGGTTGAAGGTCAGGATAGACTCGAAATCCTTGAGCAAGAGCTGGTCGACGAATTCCTCGAAAAAGGCCTCGAGCCGGCTGCCGACGGTCTTTGATTCCATCACCGTTCGCCTGATGCGCTTGAGGTCGGCGAGAATGGCGCGCAAGCTCTCGGTGAATTGGTCCGCTTGGTTGCGAGCCTCTCTTGACTGCGAGCGCGGCTTCGCGCTGCTTGCGATCGGTCACCTCCGGCGTAAGCTTCTCAACCGCTTCGAGACTAAGGCGTATCTGGACGATCAGCCCCCCGAAGCGCTGCGACAGATCCTTGTTGAGGCTCGCCAACCGCTGGATGACGAGGAGAGGTCCCATCGCCATGTCCACTGTGACGCGCAGGCCATATTCCTCCTCCTCGAGCTCCCCAGGCGAGGAGCCGAGCATAGAGCTGCCGTGCCAGGCCAAGCGCCTTTTCACCCTTCTCGGAGGCGAGCGCGACATCGGCCCTGCGAATGCGGCGGCGACCGGCCGAAATCATTTCCGGCAGGCTGCCGAAATCATCGGTTTCGCTCCACAACGTGGGATTGGCACGCATCACATCGTAGATGGCGTGCATGACCTGCTGAGGGCTCGGGAATGCCGGCGCCCCCGAAAAAAAACGCTCATGGAGATCGAGCAGACAAGCGGCATAGAGGTGCTTGTGATCGCGCGAGAAGGCCAGGAACGCGTCGTCATGCAAATGGCGGAACAGGGACAATGATTGCACGCTCCTTGCGCCGGCATCCTAAGTCGGCCTTAAACCCATGAAAAGATGTAAGATATTAAACCGAGAGCAGGTTCAAAATTTGCAACTGGAAGAGTGGTTCACAGTATGTTCCGGTATACCCTCGCTCGACGCGTTCTGTCGAGGCCCCGAGAGTCTCATTTGGTATGCCCATGGAGTTCCCCCGTGCTCTTGAAGGCCGGAAGAATTGCGGCGTGCACCCAGCGGCGGTTATCCGCTTTCAGGCCGAGGATAGAAACGTCCCCGCACGGGTACTCACCCGGCCGGGGCACGGTCATCGTGCGGCAAGACCCGCAACCAAGGCGGCGAAGCCGTTCAGGTCGCTGCGTCAGGCTGGTTCCTGGACGAGACGAGCGCCGATCGCACCGGCATGAGTTTTAACTCATAGCTCGGCATATTTGCTAAAACTAATATCGCCGCTACTTGCGTAAAAATCATATCCGCCAATGCCTCACCTGCGAGGCACGACCGAGAACGAGTACGCGTGTCTGCGTCTTGCGAACCAGCTCGGGATCACGGCGGCCGAAGTTAAGGTTGGGAAGTTTGGTAAAGAGATCCCGATCGTCGTCACCCGATATGACCGCGAGATCGGTAGCGACGGCGCGGTCAGACGCTTCCACCAGGAGGACATGTGCCAGGCGCTCGGCGCGCATCCCGCCGTCAAATACCAGAGCGAAGGCGGCCCCTCGATCGAGCAGATCTCCAGTGACGTGTTGCGTTACGCTACCGATCCGGAGGCGGACAAGGCGACGTTCGCTGACATGATCGCCTTCAGCTTCCTGGTGCTCGGTACCGACGCTCCCGCGAAGAACTTCTCAGTCATCCACCTCCCGGGCCGGCGGATATTTCTTGCACCACTCCACAACGTCCTGAGCTTGGTGCCTTACGACGACGACGAACATGAGCCGCGGCGGTGCGCATGGCGATGAAGATCGGGGGTTCCTACAAGTTCTCAGAAGTCCTGCCGCGGCACTGGAGGCGCCAGGCGGAAGTGATGAAAATGGATCCCGACGAGATGATCACGCGATTCGTGGGGCTCGGCGAGAAGATTTCCGACGCGCTCAGCGAGGTCGTGAAGGGGGCGAGGGGCGAGGACCTGACGGAACCGGTGCTTGACACCATGCTGGACGGAATCTCGGCGCGCGGCAAAGCGATTGTGCAGCAATACTCGGCGTGAACGCGCCGCGCTCGGGACCCTCAAGGCCGACGGACGCCGTCGAGGCCCGTTCCGGACGCTGAATCAGATGACAAATAACTGATATGAACCCGCGGGCTCGCGCCTCCGGTCGATCAACGACGGATCGACTGGTGGGCGCATCCGCACCTGAAGGGGTGGTTCGATCTGGTCAAGGCAGGCCGGGGCGTGATCCGGGCGCAGCGGCGTTCATCGAACCATGATCGACGCCCGGCGCGACCCTAACGATTGTCAGCTGGCGGCGTATGGTAGCCTTTCGGTTGCCATGCGCGACCCTTGAGGTAATCCATGGCCATGATCGAGTCCGCCGCGCCAAATCCGCGCCGCAAGTCCCGCGAGATGGCTCGATCTTTGACTGTAGGTGGCGCTTCATCCACAATAAGAGTTTAGGACTTTGGTTCTTTGAATGCCTTCTTCTTCAAGGCGGATAAATAATTTCCTCGAACTCTTGGCCGAGATTCACCGGCCAAGCGCATTTCTAGCGTCACAACAAGTTCCTCAAATTTTTTGCGTGTTGCGCCCGCCAGAGGTCGTTGCCGATAATAGCTGTACAGGCGCTCGGTTATGACAGCTGTCACCCACCGTGGCGTATCTTCCGATCCGTAAAACTCACTTATCCTGGTTATAGCTAGGGACGAGTCGATCTCGAGCAACATGAAAGAGCAGAGCAGCGTGCGAATTGCAGATGTCTTCTCGCTGCGTATCTGCTCATCGATAAAATCAACCAGCTTTTCGCTTCCAAGGTTTTGATAGGCGATCTCAGCAACGATGGTCGGCATGACATGCTTGATCGTACCCTCGATGAACCTAAATAGCTGGGACAGCTTTTCAGGGGAGAGCGTGCTTCCTTTCTTGTTCACTTTGGCGGCGACTTCGCCTCCATTATGTATATCGTGAACTAGATCATCGATTGCCTCTTTGAGGCCGGACAGAAAGCCACGGAGAATTGTTTCCCAGCACGTCAAGCAATGTTCCAGATGAGCTGTCTTTACTTCCTTATCGACAAACTCAAGATTTCGGATGAATTCACTGTACATCTCCACTGCCATAGAAAATTTGATTACGCGATTGCTTCGGATTTCGACCCCAGTCTTGGCTTTGTCACGCGCCTCTTTCTCGCGCTTTTCGGCGATGCGCTGGTCGGTCTTATCCATCAGTTCGTCGATTTTCTCGGCCGTCATGCGTTCTTTGCGCATTTTGCTGAGCTGCGCCTGCGTAAAGTCCAGATTCTGGCCTTCGGAAAGGTAGTCTTCGAGCTGCTCAACGGAGAGAGGCGGCTCGGGGCGGTTGATGCCTTCGATTATCTGCAGCCCAAACGCGAGAAACTGCTTCTCGTGACGAAATCGCGCCGTGTAGATATCAAGCTCCTTTGTGTAATCTAGCCAGCGTTCCCCTTTGCAGATATCTTGGATATCAGCAGGGTTATCTCGGAGATACCCAGCAAAGAAAAAATCCTGAAAGCGTCGGTAGCGGAATGAGAGGGTTTCAGAGACCTCGTACAAGACGCCGCACTTGATGAACGCGCGAACAATCTCGGCTGCGTCATATCTAAGTCCTTTACGCTTGAGCAGGCCGATCACAAACTCGACCACGTCGTTTTTGGATTGGACTTCATTGGTCGTCTTAAAGTGGAAAGCTAGGTTCTGAAGGACTAGCGACTTCATGGTGAAGTCAAATTCACGACGAAGCGCTCCCGTGTAATCCATGCGACCTAAAATGTGATCGATCAGATTTTGTAACAAAACGGCTTCGTTTAGCAGTTCGCCCTGGGACCTATTCTTCAACGCCCAAAGGATAAGCGAAACGACATAGCCGCTTCTTGGAAGGCCGATACGCTGCAACTGCTCCATCAGGCTCTGATAGCGCCGATCTTGTTCGTCTTTACTTACGAAGTAGGTATCAGATAGGGCTCTGATCGCTCCCCGACGTAACTCTCCGATGACGTACTGCTCGGTGTTTGGAAAGGCATTGCCAGAAGCCTTCCAAAGAGACTCCGTGCCGGCTGCTGCCCGGACAAATATGCACCAACGGACATTATTGTGTTTCGTGATCAGCAAGCCGAGAGCCTTGACGCGGGGCTCGTCAAACAAATCTACGTCGTCAACAATTGCGAATACCGGATTGGTTTCAACAAAGGCTCTCGTCGCGGCACCATCTGACACTTCATTCGCATAACTGCGGAAAAGTCTCCACAGACTGCCATCCTTCGATTCGAGCTCAGCAAACCTTCCAATCAAGGGAAAGCGCGCTTGATCGCCAAAGCCTTCTGAAACCTTAACAGCGATATAGTGAGCAACGGTCGTTTTCCCAAGCTCCGACCGACCCACGATGGTGACGTTTTCTTTGCTTTTCAGAATGCCCAACAAGTTCTCGCGGTCATTCTCTGGAGAATCATTGACCTGTGAGGTGGGGATTGCCTGTGAAAGCCTGTTTAGCGGCGGGCAAACAAAGTGTTCGTCAATATCTCTACTTTGTTCTGCAATGCCCGCGAGTGCTATCTGGTCATTTGCTAACTTTCGGATATTGGGGCGGGCTTTGCGCAGTGTTGTTGAAAGCGTGTTTGTAGAGGTGCCTCCAGAGGAGGAAAATGGGTATCTGACAATGCCCTCGTCCACAACTCGCGTGGCTAGCAGGAATTTTCGACGTTGATCTGAAAATTCGTATAAGCGAACAATTGCAGTGTCGCTGCTGTCGGTCTCCACAATGCTGTAGCCGTTGAACCATTCTCGGCTTCCATACAGGCAGCCGGCCTGTGAAAGTATCGCATCGCCCATTGTTGTTTTACGCAACTCGGGCCCTGGACGATGAATGTGACCGCAAGCGAGTAAGTCAAACGCGGCTTGGAGCCGCCCTTCGACAGCTACTTGGTCAGATTCATTTAACCAATAGAGGGGATGGTGGAAGACGCCGATCTTTATGCGAGCCGAACGCAAGAGTTCGATAGCGTGATCGACGACTCTTTCGCCAAGAATCAGGTTTCCCTTGTCAACGTCGCCCGCTTCGCCCGTGCAGCGCCATGCCGTGTTGAAGCAGGCGATACCTATGTCGCCATCGCTTTGTTTGATGATGTAGGCTTTCAAGAAAAGATTGGTCGATATGCAGCTATCTGAATGGGCTGCCCAAACATCACGGTAGAATCCTGACAACCGTGCAAATGGAGGGGGAGCAGAGGAAATCGGGTGAGACCAATGATCGTCGACGAACTTGTTAATTTCACTCCGATTAGTAAGTGTCTTGAGAAGGCCGGCTTCGATGTAGCCGACTTTTCGGACGACATCACGGTCAATGTCATGATTGCCGGGACATATAACAAATTGGCTTTCAGAAGCGCCGGCAGCGTTCAGAAAGCGCTTGATGAACGTCGATCTGGCCGTTTGAAAAACGTTTTCATCCCCGCCGCGATTCACGAGATCGCCCGAAAAGATTACAAGATCGAAAGCGCCAGCCTCGTCCCGGCGAGCTTCGATTGCTTCTATTGCAGCCTTTAGGACAATTTCCTCGTCGTGCTGGTGTTTGGCCGAAAGATGAAGGTCAGAAAGGTGCAAAACTTTCATAGCAGTGCGGGTTCCGTCGATCACGAGTTGGTGGAGCGAGCTATGCGCGGAACGCCGGAGGAAAGTTACAGCCGTTCGATAGCGTCAGCCATTTCTCTGCCGCCTAGGAGTCGCAGCAGGCACTCCTCAATCCTAGGTCGGCATCGCTCCTGGTATGGCTGATAGCGTCGGCAGGGTGCGCAGCAGCACCCACACTCCGGGACTTCGTAGCTTCACAGACTACAGCAGCGGCGTTGCCGTTTTTTTGCGTTTCCGCCCGGAGTCAAGCTGAACAAGAGCGCCAGGCCTTTCTTTCAAGCAGCAAGACGTCGCCATCGCAGGCCATTCCACGGCAGCTTCGTCGCGGGCCATCTGGCACCCTATGCCTGGCAAGCGCGTAATCTTCCTACAGGCAACGGTGCGGTTTGTGCTCAGCGTTTGTGATCAGGCCGTGCCAACTCTCTCAAGAGGAGTCATAGGAAAGCGATTTGCCCGACGATGAAGAAGTTTGGCCAGCCGGAGGAAAACTCTCCGATTGCCGCGCAGAACATATCGACAAAGCCGGCACACTCCTGTAGGGAGTGCACAATATTTGACGCGCTACCTAAGAGCGTGTCCTAAAAGATGATCTGTTTCGAGTCGCCCGTACGCTACGGGCTGAACAATTTCAACGTGAGCTGGCGCGCATGCCTAGTACCAGAGCCTGTTTCAGTGGCTTGCCAGCAATCTCCATAAAGGTGTGAGGGAGATAACGCGATGAGTGTGCGCGAGCAGCTGTTTACCTTGTTGCGCAATCTTAGATGGATAATCGTTCTGTCGTTAGCTATCTCAGTGTTGCTCTACCTGCCAGATCAGATTCAGGAACTCTACCGGATAGCCGCCGACGACCTTGGTTGGGTGACGTTCAGGGAGTTCGCTGCCCTGGGCCTGATTGCCATAACAATTTGGGCAAGCGCGTTTCAGCTCACAACTGCATCCCTGCCGCAAATCCCTAAGCTTTCGGGGCGCCTCGCCTACTATATAAGACTTGCTCCCGTCCTGCTTGGAGCACTGCCGATCATCGCCGCCACAGCAGGCCAATTCGCCTCGCGACCGGCGCGAAAGATTGGGGAGGTCGAGGAGGTCGGCAGCATCTTCCGCATTCAGGACCAGGCGCTCGCGTTTGAGCGGAACATACTGCTCATCCTCGCGATCGCCATGCTGATCATGCTCGCCTGTTTCGTGGCATTTACTTGGCGAATAGGATCAAGAGACCGCTCGATTGACATCGCGAGCCGCGCCAACAACGCTTACTTCATCCGCTACAGGTTTCTCGCGCTCTCGATTGGCGGCATCGTGCTGTTGACAACAGCATTTATCCTGCTGCCGGATAGACTTGCACAATTTCTTGGATCGTTCGGCGTGATCGCTCTCTTTGCGGTTTGCGTCATTGGTCTCACCGTCCATTTTGCTCTCTTGACGATCAGATTTGCGTTTCCGTTCATTCCGGCTGTCTTTGGCGGCTTGTTTCTGCTTGCCTCCTTATTCGGAGGTGACAACCACGAACTGCGTACCGTCTCTGAAGCAAACAGCCCGCCGGAGAAAACGCGCATGTCCGCTGCCGGCGCATTCCGCGAGTGGCTTTTGCAGAAGCCGCGAGTGGAGGAAGCCAAGAGGCTCGGCGAATATCCCGTCTTCATTGTGGCGGCTCAAGGCGGAGGGATCTATGCCGCCAATAATGCAGCGCGGTTCCTTGCGCGGCTGCAGGATCTCTGCCCGGCATTTCGCCAACATCTGTTTGCGATAAGCGGTGTGTCCGGCGGCAGCGTCGGTTCGGCAATCTTCGCCGCTGCGCTCCACGCCGAAAATGCGTCCCTTGATTCGAATGCCGTCGACGGAAAGACATGCCCCAAAATCGCAGATTTCCTTGCTGGAGTTGGGCGGGTCCAAGATATTGATGCTCCCGGCCCGGTCGAGCAGCGCGTTGCAAGCGTCTTGGCAACGGATTTTCTGTCGCCTTTGGTCGCCGGCTTTCTCTTTACCGATTTCACTCAAATGTTTTCACCGGTCGCAGTCCCCGCCTTCGATCGCGCGCGTTTCCTCGAATACACCTTAGAGAACGCCGGCGACAGAATGCTTGGCAACCACAAGGGCACCGGCGATCGATCCAATCTGCTAAAGGCCGACTATCAGTCCCATTGGGCGCCCGATAAAAACATGCCGGCGCTGTTGTTCAACACGACAGATGCCGGCAGCGGCAAACGGGCTGTCATCTCTCCCTTCGATTTCGATCCGCTGCACCCGAAAGACACGGACCTGTGTGTTCTTGCAGCGCTTGAACGCGCGGGCACCGGGGCTGACCAAACGGTCAAGAGCCACTCGCTTCGTATTCCGCTCAGCACAGCCGCTTTCACGAGCGCGCGATTTCCGTGGGTTACGCCGGCGGCGACCGTCTCGGTCAAGAATGACTGCATAACCTCTCATCCGCAGGCGCGCCTGGTGGACGGCGGATACGTGGAGAACTCCGGGATCGAGACCGCGCTCGATCTCATTGAGAAGCTTAACGCCATCAAGGGCACCTCCGATGCGCCGAAATTCCGAATTTACATGCTGTCTCTCGTGAGCGGGCAATTCGGTGATCATGGGTCATTCATGTTCGGTGAGCTCATGGAGCCGGTACGCGCGCTTCTGAGCACGCGAACCTCCCGAACCTATGTCGCGCTCAATCATGCAACCAGCATTGATCGTCGGCTCGAGGCCGAGGTGACTCCCAGTGTGCAGCGCTTTCCGACGTTCGGCCGCACGGACATAACAGGCCTGTTTTACAGCCTTCCACTCGGCTGGACGTTGTCCCAGAAGACCGAGGATATCATCTCATTGAGCAGCGGTCGCTTTTGGGATTGCGTGCCAAAGGACGACTTCGATCAGTCCCGCGAGAGGCAGAGCAACGCTGATTGCCTGCAGGTGAAGTTATTCCATCTTCTGAATGGATCGGTCGCGTCCGCATTTGAAACGCTTAAGGACGCCAAGCTCGCACGGGCTGCCTACGCCGGCGAGTTAGCGAAGGAATATCAACCATCTCCAAAGATCAAGCCGCAGCCGTTGCTTGCCTGCTATGAGAGCAATTGGCTGCAAGAGCGCGGTTATGAGAAGTATCAAGAAAAACTCGCCGCCTACGAGCACCAGTTGGCCGAATCGAGCAAGGACCATTCACCGGCTCCTCTACCTGTTCCGCCATATCGCAAGAGCTACATGGCCTATTATCAGGCCGAGCAGGTTAAGGCCTTGTTGCAGGAATGGGATCGCGTCGAGGAGACGGATCCTCGTATCCTGGCCTATATTCTTGGGTCAGTGTCCTACGACAGCGCCGACTTTACGCGTAGCAGCGAGAATTTCTCGTACAGCGCGGCTTCACAACTCCCACAGAAATGGCGCGATCGCATCGACCAGAATAACGCAAAGCTTGCGGCCGCAAACAAGCCCGCGGTCGACATTAGTTCATTACTCAACCATCCCAAGGAATTGGCCAACTTCGTCCTTGGTTACGACGGCAATCTGTTCGGCAACCAACCCGGAACGGATGACGGTTGGCTGTTTCGCCCGCGAGGAATGTATCAACTGGTCGGCCGCGAGCAATATCAGGAAGCGCAGGATCAAATGCAGCAGCTGGGCGAGCTCGAAGGGTTCGATCTGCTGACGCTTCCCGACGCGCTGAGGGACGCCAAGATCTCGGCCAAGGTCACTTTGGCCCACTTCCGATTGCACCGGTATAGAGACGACCGATTATCTCCGCCCAACAATCGCCGAACACTGTTCGAGTTGCTCAAGGATCGTGCGAACGACTGGGCGGCCGTACGCGCGTTACAAACGGACATGGCACGTGCGTCGGTCGACAGGACGCGGGTCACTACAAGAAGTGAGATGTTCCTCGGCTGTATTGAGGAGGCGTTACACCCGACGAAACTCAAGACCTTGCAAAGTCAATTCTACGGTGAGGAATGAGGAGTTTAATCCCCTCGCTCGCATTGCCGTAGCGAGAGAGAGTAGCGGCGGACCGCCGCTTTTGACAGCTGATGCGTGACGTTTTTAGTCTTACAGGGGGATTTCCAATGGTGGCAAAGGGGTGAAATGCACAGATCGATGTTTGGTCGGCGGCTTGCACGACTGTTTGCGGCGGGAGTGATGTGCGCATCAGCTTTGAACGTCACAACGGCTCCGGCGCAAGCCGCATCAAAGCCGCTTGCGCCTAATGATGTGTCTATTCTCTTTCCTCCGCCGAAGTCGGCGGGCGATCTCGCCAATCTGATCGCGGTGTCCGATCTCGCCGGCCCCTCGGGATCCCCCCAGCGGCTGTTTTCCGACGCGGACTTCGCGCGCTTTATCGCCAACGCCGAACATCCGGAGCGTCCGGGCGTGCCTGATTCGGGTGTACGTCAAATTCAGTTGCCCGATGCCGTGAAAAAGATCGACGCCTGGTTTGTGGCGGGCGTCCGTATCGATCCGGGCGCGCCGGGATTGGCGCCGGATATCGTCGCCCAATTTGGCCGGCAACCGCAAATCCGCCTCATCATTCAGCCGGTGACCAATGGGCCGGACGGCTTCAAGGTTCACGACACCGCGGGCCACCTTATCTTCAGTTTCACTCTCGAGGCGGATCCGCCTCTGGAGGGTTGCGCGCCGTTCCCGCGCTTCAAACCGGACGACGAAGCCTTCAAGGCGATCGTTCGTGACGTCGCGACCTTGCGCGATCAGCTTGCAGCCGGACATTTTGGTAAAGTCAAAGTCTCGACTGCCGGTGATCTGAACGTGCATCCGGGTCTTGTAGGAGCATCGGCAAAGGCTTTTCGCGATGCGCTCAAGGCCTTGCTTGAGAAGCATCTCTCGCCTCAGCGCCTCAACACCATGGCAGTGATGGGCATCGCACCGCCCGAGCCCTGGATTTTCGTGTCGATGTTAAGGGTCCCGCAAGCGGGGTTGATACCCGTGCCCGGCCCGACGCTTGATGGCCTGCACGCAGCACAGATGTTCAGCATCATCGGCGGAAAACACGTCGTCCCGCAACCGGGTACGAACAATCAAAATCCGATCACCTGTCGACACGCGGCGTTGCAAAATCCGCCCTTGCCCGCCGCTGATCGCAAGGGTGTTTCGACCTCCGAGTTTATCGATGGCAACGTGCCCAACAACCGCATCATCGAGATCGTCAATACCATTGCCGATCCGAACAAGAGCCACTTCTTCAATACCGATTGCGTCAGCTGTCACACCGAGACAGCGCAGCCACTCGCCAGGAAAATTGCAAACTTCGCAGCGGTTGGCGTGAACCGCGCGGTCTGGCCGAAAGAAGATTGGAATGTTCGCAATTTCGGTTGGTTCCCCTCGTTCTTGCGGGGGGGCCCGGCGGCGGCGACAATAACCCGGCGCACGGCAGCCGAGACGGCCGACGTGGTCGCCTTCATCAATAGCCGACTGCTGAACAAGTAACAGACGCCGTGACCGTTTGCGGCAGTCTGCCGCCTCGGCTCGACGCACGAAAAGATTTATGGAGTGCTTGCTATGGGGAGACCTTCTTTTGGCTCTCGTCTTTATTCCTGGGTGATGCGCTGGCCTCATGTCACCAGCCTGTTGTTTGCAATTTTTGTTGTCGTGATCGTGGCGGCCGGCCTGGTGTATTTCGCGCCGGAGAAAGTTCGCGATGCAGCTCTTAGAATCAAGAACGACGCAAATCTGGTCGCTCAATTATTGCCTGCGACCCTGCCGGAGCCATCAAAAATCGAAAGCGCTTATTGGCTGCCGCAAAACTGGAGCTCCCGTCAGCGTTACTGGTTTCACCACACGTCCCAGGGGACGGCGACCATTCCTGTCCCGTATCAGTGGTTCTTGGCCCTGGAACGCCCGGAGCTGTCCTTCTCTTACACAAGCTTGAGCGACGAGGACTATCTGCGCCGCCTGGGCTTCATCCCGAGTCCTGGCTCAAAGGACTTTGCCGGTAATGCGCCCTCATATGGTTATCACGACGATGCACCGAATGGGGGTACCGCGCCCCCCGGTGGGGCTCCAAGCGCGCCCGGCAATCCGAACGCTTTGCCGGTCGGTTTTGCCATCCTCAAGGGCGGTGTCGATCCGATGACGGGCGCCCCATATGAAGATCAGATCGGACTAACCTGCGCCGCCTGTCATACGGGGCATCTCGAATACAAGAATGTCAGCATACGGTTCGACGGTGGGCCGGCGATGGTCAATCTCGGCGAAGTTGAAAGAGTCATCGGGCTATCGATCGGCTACACGCTGATGTTGCCATGGCGATTTGAGCGTTTCGCCAGCAAGCTGGAGCGGATCAAAGGGCAAAGCGTCGATCGAAAGCAGATTCGAGGCGATCTGGAGCTTGCACTTCAAAAGATCAGGAACCAAAAGGCAGCGACCGACAGACTTTTGACAGGACAGGGAGTGGCGTCTCTCGACGAAGGGTTCGGTCGACTTGATGCGCTGAACCGGATCGGGAACCAGGTTTTCTATACGAACCTACTCGATCCCGTGACTGGCGAACTCCGGGACCCACTCCTCAAGGGCAATTTCGCGCGGCACGATGCGCCCGTGAGCTTTCCGCCAATCTGGGACACGCCGTATTTCCTTTGGGCACAGTATGACGCCTCTGTTCTCAACGAACTCGTTCGCAATTCCGGCGAGGCGCTCGGTGTCAGCGCGAAAATCAATATGACAGCGGCCGCGCCCGGACGGCCGCTTTTTGCCTCGTCGATACATCTATCCGAAATCTCGCGGTTCGAAGAGCTTCTTCGCGGCGCCGATCCCTTTTCGGCGGGCGATGCAGGCCGCAGAAAATTTACCGGGCTCGTGGCCCCGCAATGGAAGGACGCGCAGGAGAAATTCCGCGGTGACCCGGCCTGGGCGATCGATGAAAAGCTCGTCGAACAAGGTCGCGATCTTTATCGCGCTCACTGCTTTGAATGTCACCGGGGCCCGGTCAACGATACTGCCTTCGACAAAAAGTGGCCGGAAGATTCGTTCTGGAGCCCAGAGAACCCCGATCGCTCAGCCAAGAACGAGAAGAATTGGGTGGAGATCGGCGGACGGCATTATTTCAACGTGGTCCAGATGCCGGTCACCGCGATCGGCACCGACCCCCAACAATCCAGCGTCCTCACGACGCGGCGCGTTCACCTACCCGAGTCACTCGGATTACATCCTACAGATGACCTCAACAAAGCCGGAGGTTGTGGCCTTCCGGCAGATAAAGGGGCAGATCCTCTGTTTGTACTCGCACTCATGGACGTGGTCGGCAAGACGATTGACCAATGGATGATTGCGAACGGCGCTTCTGAAGAAGCCAAGAGTCAAATGTGGGGACCGAGAAAGAACTGCCAAAACCAGCGCGTCTATGTCGGGGCGCGTGCGAGCCGCAACGGCAAAGACGAAGCTGTTCTCGCCCTTGAACCTCAGTACCGGGCGCGTCCGCTGGACGGTGTGTGGGCGACGGCTCCTTATCTGCACAACGGGTCCGTTCCAACGCTGAGAGATATGTTGGCACCGCAGGCCCAGCGGCCGACGTCGTTTTGCGTCGGCAGCCGCGCGTTCGACCCGGTCAATGTCGGACTTCTTACGAAAGCACAGTCGGCCGACAGCTGTGCGGCCGGCTTGACGAACTTCGACGTTTCGCTGCTTGGGAACAGCAATCGTGGACATTCCTTCGAGGGCAAGGAAACCGACTTAAGGAAGCTCCCGCCTGGCGTGATCGGACCAGAATTGACCGACGCCGAACGGCGAGCGCTTGTCGAGTATCTCAAGACTCTATGAGTAAGGTGTTGCCCGCCGACCTGCACGTCGGCGCGGCTACGTTGGATCTTCCGCGGAGCCGGTGCATCCCTCTGTCGGCGGCGTGCACCATCGCGGCGAGAGCGAGGACGTCGACGCCGACTTCGCTTGGATCGAGCCCGAGCCTTTCGAGATTTCCGATGACGCCGCCCCTCACCTATCCCAGAGCCCGAATGCCGCTCAGGACGTCGACGCGGAATTCGGCTTCCAACCGACCTGGGAGATCCGGTGCCTGGTCGGCTGGCCCATGCGACAGTCAAAGCATAGAAGGCGTCCAGGTGGCCAATTGCGGCGCAGACCGCATCAACAATGTCGGCGCCACTCTAGAAATGGGTCGCAAAACTGTGTTGCAGTGTGTGCAAAGTCACGGGTTTGTTCAGATCCGCTGCGATGTGGGCCGAGCGGCACGCAGCATACAGAATGGTCGCATCAAGCGGCCGCTAACTGTCGCGGCCGGCAAATAGCCTGCGTGTCGGTCGAGTAGCCGCCAATAGGCCCTTAGAATGTTAAGAAGTCGTGGCGAGAGCATGACGTCCCTGCCAGCTTTACCCGCTCGACCCGGATTACCATCCGCTGTCTGTCGATATCCGGGATCGCGAGGAAAGCCACTTCCGACACGCTTAATGCTGTGGCACAGACGTCGTCAGCGCTATACGGCTCGTTAGGCTCAGGATTGCCTTTAGAAAGCTCACCACCTCCTCTGTAATCAGCACGACCGGCAGCTTGCGAGGCTCGCGCGCGCAGGCGATGCGCTCGGAAATCTCGCTGTGGCCGAGCGTCATGCCGTCGAAAAGGTGCGACGCACAGACCATCTGGTTGAGATGCGGCCAAGAGATCCCTGTCACCACAAAGTGAACCTGGAACGTATGAACATCCTCCAAACGGGCGATCGGCTAAAAAATCAGCTAGGCTTCGATACTGCTAGAGATATGATCGGCTGCGTTGCCGGCGACAAACTGCCCACCATCATGTCCTCGAGCATGCGGCGGCTCACCTGAGCCATCAGAAAACCTCCTGTCTGAAGGGGTCTGCTCTGAGAACGCCCGGATCCTCTCAGACGGCAGTCGGCGCGAGCGGCTTCGTTCAATCACCAATCAACAAATGTCGTGTCAAAGACTCACTTTCAGGGAAATCCGAAGTGTCGCTTGTGGACTCCAAATCGACGGTTGGGAGTTCTTCATGGACGCCAGTTCCTCCCGATGCTTGACTGTTGATCGTTGACCACTGCTTGTCGCGGCGGCGTTGCACCGAGGAGGGTATGCGCATGGCTTCGCGGTACTTCGCGACCGTGCGGCGGGCAATATCAATGTCCGAGGCGCGCAAGCGTTCCACGATGGTGTCGTCCGACAGGATCGCGGAGGGCTCCTCCGAATCGATCAGCTGCTTGATGTGGTGACGCACCGCTTCCGCCGAATGCGCTTCGCCGCCGTCGGCCGAGGCGATCGAGGCCGTGAAGAAATATTTCAGCTCGAACGTGCCGCGGTTGGTCGTCATGTACTTGTTGGCGGTGACGCGCGACACCGTGGATTCATGCATCTGGATGGCGTCGGCGACGGCCTTCAGATTGAGCGGCCGCAAATGCGCGACGCCATGGGTGAAGAACCCGTCCTGCTGGCGCACGATCTCGGTCGCCACTTTCAGGATGGTGCGGGCGCGCTGGTCGAGCGCGCGCACGAGCCAGGTCGCGTTCTGCAGCGCGTCGGTGAAATAGGACTTGTCGCCGACCTTGCCGATCTTCTTCGACAGCTCGGAATAATAGGTCTGGTTGACCAGCACGCGCGGCAAGGTGTCGCTGTTGAGCTCGACATGCCAGCCGCCATCCGGGCCCGGGCGGACATAGACGTCCGGCACCATGGTCTGCAGGCGCGCCGAGCCGAACTTCATGCCGGGCTTGGGATTGAGGCGGCGGATCTCGCCGATCATGTCGGCGATGTCCTCGTCGTCGACGCCGCAGATCTTGCGAAGAGCGGCGACGTCGCGCTTGGCGAGCAGATCGAGATGCTCGACCAGCGCCTGCATCGCGGGGTCGTAGCGGTCGAACTCGCGCAGCTGGATCGCCAGGCATTCGCTAAGAGAGCGCGCGCAGACGCCGGGCGGATCGAATTTTTGCAGCACGGCGAGGACGTTTTCGACCTCGGCCTGCGACGCGCCCAGACGCTCGGCGGCCTGGCCGAGATCGGGCGGCAGATAGCCGGCCTCGTCGACGAGGTCGATAAGGTACTGGCCGATCATGCGTTGCGCGGGCGCGGTGAAGGCCACCGAGAGCTGCTCGGCGAGATGGTCCGACAACGTTGTCTCGGCCGCGACAAAAGCTTCGAGATTGTAGTCTTCGTCACCGGAGGCGCCGCCGCCCCATTCGGTATAGGTGGTCGGCGCGGCATCCTGGGCGTTGCGCGCCGCAGCCTCGGCCGGCTCCTCGGAGAAGACGTTGTCGAGGCCGGTGTCCAGGGTCTGCTCGATCTCGGCGCGGGTGCCGAGATCCTTGCTCATCCATTCTTCCTGGCCCGGCTCGAAGCCTTCCGCGCTGCCGCCGAAGCCGTCCTCGCCCTGAGCCTCGCCTTGACCACCCTCGGAATCGCCGTAACTGCCGGCCTCGGCCGGGGCTTCGCCCGCGGGGGCCTCGTCACTGGCCCGTTCCAGCAGCGGGTTTCGCTCGAGCTCCTCTTCCACGAAGGTCGTGAGATCGAGATTGGACAATTGCAGCAGCTTGATCGCCTGCATCAGCTGCGGCGTCATGACCAGCGACTGCGATTGCCGGAACTCTAATCTCTGCGTAAGCGCCATGAAGCAAGAACCGTTACTGAAGTTGGCCCGCGTTTTGCTCATCTAGTCAGGAGCTGATCCAACCGCTTTGATGTCGCGCAAAAGCAGATGGGGGGTGACATTTTTGATGTAGGCGGCCAACAACTGGACACCGAAACACTTGCGGAACTCCTTCGTAAAGCTCCGTTGTCCGTGAGACTAGAGAACTAGAGGTTAGGAGGTGGCACTTTGACCCGAGCACATGAACCAACAGGACAGTTTCACCGTGGCAACACTCCTGTGAACGACTTGGCAGTCCGCGGCAGTTTCGGGGACTTCTGCGAGTAACCGCGATCTTACACATCCCGTAGGACGTCGCGTTCGTCTGCCTGAAGCCCGCCGCTTGTTAGCGCAGCGCGTCCTCCATGTGCGTTCGAAAACAAGTCTCTTGCCCAAGTTGCTGAGGCAAATCGGCGGAAGATCGAACAGCTGGCACTATTGTGCTGCGCTTCGGCTTATCCTGGCGAAGGTCCCAACATATTCGCGATGTCGCGTCTGGGCCTCTCACGCATCCGAATCTGGGAAGGATACCTTCCTCCTCCAAGTTGGCCGGCGTGACCGGGACGATCTTGTCGGTTTGTCGAGAGCCTTCGCGAGTTGTTTCGCTTGCAGCGGACTGCCGACAATCACGTGGCGAAAGCCGTCCGCACGTGCGTAGAGCGCCATGCCGTTGCCTATGACCTCGAGCACCACCTCATCGCAGGCCAGCAGTGTCTTGCCAGCGCTTTGGCGCACTCCGCGTCATATCAGTGCTGCCGGCGGAGCCTGCCGCCACCCCAAAACAACATCCCACCGAAGCTTTGGTGTATGCCGAGTCCAATCAGTCGCCGCATCGGCATCTGAGCTACGGCGAGACGACAAGTGCGAGTTAGCGCTTTTTGTACAACGCAGTGAGCAGCAGAGGTGGCCAACACCCAACTCGAACTCCCGGCTCATTGCCTATGTCGCCGGACCCGCAATTCGTGCTCCCGCTGCCTCTGTGCTGATGGTCGCACCATACACCACGCATCAGAACACCGCGGCGGAACGTTGGCACCGGCAGATCTCCTACTGGTTACTAACACCATTGAGCGGCCCCACGAGAAGTTCAAGCGACGGATCAAGATCGAGACCGCTTGCCATCAGCGGCCGCTACGGCACTATTGTGCTGGCCTGCTCACCTCGCCAGATCAACATGCGGCAAGGTCGATGGCTGGAGAACCCTTACCACAACGCCTAGATAGGCGATTGACCTCGCTGCACGAGCAGGTCGCTTCACGTTGATGGAAATCCCACGATTGTAAAGCGGCGCTGCCCCCGCGGTGAAGCGCACGGCTTCGGCGGCCATGGCTTCGTCCACCGGCAAGCCGCTGCCATAGGGCGGACCACCTTGCCTCGGCGGAGCGCATCAGGCAGCGGCACTTCGATTGCCTGATCGATAAGGCCGGGACGGGTAGCGCGGCCTCGATCGCGTCGGGACGGTTGCTGGAGAGAATGAAGATGATGCCGGCGTCTTCCGCCATCTCGTTGAGCAGCCAATTTAGCAACACTAGATCGCTTAAGAGGCGGATCGAGTCTGGCGCAAGGAGATTTTCATGCAACGACGACGCCCTAAGTCCACGCACCGCTGTTGAGAGACACCGCATACGCGCGCCTGATGCCCTTGCCTGCCCAGCTATCTGGTTTGGGCCGCTTCGGCTGAAGTACTTCGTTGAAGCCACTTGAGATCGATTGTCCCGATCCGCGGCAATAACAGAAGAGCCTGCCCGAGGACGGGGCCTTTGATCGTGCTTTTAAACGGGCGCGGAGTTAAATGAGGCGGCGTCGGGTCGCTTTGGCTACAGCATTCGTCCGGTTCGCCGCCCCTAGCTTCCTGACGACGTTCTTCATGTGAAAGTTGACGGTATTCTCGCTGACCTCCACGAGCCGCCCGATGACCCAGGCTGACTTTCCTTCTGCGACCCAGTATAGGCACTCTGTCTCTCGCTTGGTTAGCGGAATGTCTGTCTCGCAATCTTCATCAAGTGGCGGTGTAATCTGCGCGACAGCGTTGTGAAACGCCGACGCCAATATCGTGAGATGAGCCATGCGATCCTGTGGATTGGCATCATCGAAGGGAGATGCAAACGATACGAACGCCAATCGGCCTTGCGATCCAAACAATGGCACGCTTATGCCATGCTTTAGACCTGCTTCTCTGGCCTCGCGTAAGACGCGCAGCTCACGGGGCTGCAGTTCATATCGATGGGTTAGTTCATCCCAAAGAAAGGGCCTTGGCAGCATTGCTGTCCGCCGGACTACCGGGTCGATCGCTCGATACTCTTGCTCAGCATAGCGTTGGCACCAATCAGACGGGAAGTTTATGGTTGGCGGTGGCGGCAGATAGTCCAGCAGACGACGCTCATTCGAGCAGGTGAGTGCTCCGTACGCGACCTTATTAAAGCCTTCATTGCTCGCGCAATTCACAAGAAGATCGAACAGCGCTTTGATTGATCTTGTCTGTGTAGCGCATTCGACGAAGCTGAATAGGTCTGGCCCGCGACTTTCCCGTCTGCTTGAAGATAGTGGCATTTCGCCGTGCGATTGGTCATCCATTTCCATTTCCATTTTTGCTTATACAGATGTTGCCTCTGCTTGTTGCAGCTGGACGCCCGGATGCGAAGGAAGGCGCCGGGTCCGGGATGTTTGACCCGGTCCAGGTGCGCACCGATCCGATAGGTGGAGCAAACCGGCGCGGGCCGCCCGCAGGTTTGAGCCCACGCGGAGCTGATATCGTTCGTTGCCGAGCGGTCGGGTTGCTATCCGAGCTGCCGAATCGTCGCGTGCGTATCCAGACTCTCGAAAGAATGACTGGCAAATGATGCAGCGGTTGCGGCGGATAAGGTCAGCACTTCTCGTAAGAACATAGCAACATCTAGAGCACCGACGCAAAGAAGTGCGCTTGGCACGGAACTCTTCGCACAGCTCGACACACCTCACGTCAAGGACCGGTGCAGCCCCCTTAGGCGCTTATGCATGTTGGGCCGCCACGCGCGGACATCGACAACCAGCTGCTTGATAAGGACGACAGCGTGCATGCGATCCTCAGGACTTCCAAGAACCAGCATGGTGGGCACAGCAATTCTCGTACCACTTTCCGCTTTGGCAAAATGGACCCTTAAGAGAGGCACTCAGACAAAGACCGCCTCGTCTGAGGTGTTTGGAGCGGATGCGACATACGCCAAACACGCGACAACGTCTCAGGCGTGACATCGAATTGATATGGATCAAGAGCGTGATTAAGGGCCACTTGCCTCACCTGCATTGACGCGGAAGGCGGATGGGTGCTGCCTGTGAGTGCGGTCCTAAGGCGCAAGCCAAATCCAGCAAGAGGCTTTCCGTCCTTGAAGTCGAGCAGCGGAGCAGCAGTTTAGTCTTGCGGGGTCTTTGAGCAGCCGAGGACCGGCGCTTTTCGGCGCTTGCTGTGGGGCCCTTTGCGAACCGCTCCCTTAGGCGTCGTGAGGACTTGCCCCTCCTTGCAAAGCCGAGGAGAGAGCAAATGAAAGAAGAAGGAATCAAAGGCTCGTTGTGGATTGATCCGGGGCGCGCTGTTGATAACAACTCAGGCAAACGTGACGGAGATGCTGCGCCTCTCGGGCGTAGGCGTGGGGGTCTGAATCCGATTACACGCCAGCTCGGATGCAGCCTTCACACGATGAAGGGCTACGTCGCGGCGTGTGGGGTGAAGCCGCTCAAGTCGGGTCCGGGCTAGCTCTCGCGCACCACAGTCTTCAGGTAATGGTAGGCCTTGATGATCTCGACCAGGCGATCCTCCGTAGAGCGGTCGCCGCCATTGGCATCGGGATGGTGCTGCTTGACCATCGCCTTGTACTTCGCCTTGATGTCCCCGAGCGTCGCATTGGCATTCAGGCCCATCACCTGCAACGCTTTCCGCTCGGCATTCAAAATCTTGCGCGCCTCAGGCTTGGCCTCCAAGCGGGGGCGGACACCGGCGCGTCCGTTCAGCTCGAGGAGCGTGCAGAGGGCATGCCAGTCGTCCTCGAGATCGGCCGCGTTGCCGGCCATTTTACGGGCGCTGATGTTCTCGCCCATCTTCCAGGTCGGACGATGGCCGGTCAGCGCGTCGTTCTGGTAGCGCGCGACCGCTTCCGCATCCATCCCCGAAAAGAAATTGTAGGACTGATTGTATTCGCGAACATGGTCGATGCAGAAGTGCCAATATTGGCGCGCATTGTCGCGGCCCTTGGGCGCCGGATGGGTAGCTTTGTTCTGGCAACCAGGCCATTCGCACAGCGCCGCAATCTGGCGCTCCGCCGCTTCCTTCTTGTTGATGCGAATGGAATCGAAGATTTTGGATGTGTCGATCAGCATGACCTTGCTCCGCTGGCGGAGCGGCAGTTAACAGCGCCGCTTGTATGCTAGAGAATTGGTTTGGACGGCAAGTTGGATCTGTCTCGGCCTTTGCGTCTAGTTGGTGGCATGATGTAGCAGGCACTTCCTAGCAATCGACATGCCAGGACTTGCGAGCTTGGTTCAGACAATCATCTCTTTGCGATTCAGATCGACTCGATTGCAATTGCTGTCGGGTTCTGCACATAGAGGTCTTGAATGGGACCGGGGGTGAATACAAAGAAAACGGGAGCTGCACAGGAAGGGTAATGACGCGCTCAGAGAGGCAGCGTATCCAGGCGGATGGCGAAGCTGCGAGAACTTCTCCAGGGAGCCGATACGATCGAAGGAGACGATCAACATCCTGCCCTTCGGTCAGCCGTCTGCGGTCGATCATGCACTGCTATAAATTCCTGCAACATCGCGCGCGATCTGTTCGTCCGGGCCGTCGAGACTGAACTGCCACATTCTCGAGACGCCGGCGAGCTGAAGCCGCCGCGGATGTCGCGCCAGGCCGTGCGGCACAGCTATCGCCCGGCGCGCAACATAAAGGATATCGGCGCGATCGAGATTGCCAGGCCCAAGGTGAGGACCGGCGCGCAAGCAGCTCGCCCGTTGGATCCGCTTCACCTCGGTGATTTTGCCAGTCCGAGCGCGGCGGACCAGGAACCTCGATCCCCTGCTGCCCGCCCCTTAGCTAAGCGGTATGTCGGCAGGCGATCCAGGAGGCGCTCTCGGCCCTGCTGGAAAGGATGCAACGAACCTTCACTTTCAGTGATCTTGGGCCTGAATGACCAATCGCAGGGCGAATACGAGCGCTGGCAGCAAAAGGGCCGTCAACGTGCTCAAAGAGATCCCGAGCTGGTTCGGAGCGGCAAGAAGAAGGCCATGCAGTATCTCAATGGCGCCAAGCCGGGCGGTCGCGGAGCATGCACTTGATACCTTCGCCGAGAGCCGCGCCAAACATGCGCGTGACCTTGATAACCGGACAAGGATCTCCAATCTGGAGCCCATTGGCTTTCTATGACTTTCCCGCCGAGCACCAGAGCCAGCTGAGAACTACAATCCGATCGAGAGCATCCGCCGCGGTGCGGCAACCGAGCGTGCGAGCCAAGGAACCGTTGTCGCCACAAACCGCAAAATTGATGGTGAGCTGATCGAGGTGGCGTCGAAAACGATGCGTTGACTGAAGTGGCCCAAACAGTTGCCGAGATCGTGGCGTCGTCAGAGTGCCGAGGGCGTTGAGCTCGTCCCGAACACGCAAAGCCATACCGCCCGCTCCGCTTCCTCACCAGTCGCGGTCAGGAGCGGCGAAATGACTGATCTGAGATCACAATCCGGTAAGTCTCTAAGCGCGTCAGCTTGTCGACAGCTGGTCCTAATAGAGCGAGAGAGAGCGACACTATCGGCTCGGCATTGCCAACCGACTCAAACCCGGGGAGTTGACATGGACCCATTTAACAGCATCAACCCATTCGACCGTGACCACGCCGCAGTGTCACAACCGCAACAGCAGCAAGCGGAATTTGAGCCGTACTTGGATGAAGTGCCGCAGCTTGATGCCCCTGCCGTTGCAGAGATTCCTGGTTTTTCAGATCGCTACTATCTTCCTCTGTCTGAGGAAGAGCGTAGCCTCATCGAGGCTTTGGAACTTGGGCACCAGGGGGCCCACGGTCCTCATCCCGAAGACGCCGTCACCAGACACCTCGTGGACACCGCTGCCCAGCACAGCGCGCCGCGGGAAGCTTGGACTTGGCCGAAAGAGCTGCCTGCGGAAGGTCACGATCAGAACCCGCTGCGGGGGATGATGAGCGAACCGACCCTAACATCGTCTCTCCCAACCGCGCGCGACCACCAGGGACCGGATCGCGGCAAAGCCGTTCTCCAGTTCAACTGGAGCGACGGCTACCAGCAGGCTCGGAACGAGCTGACCGGGAGCGCTCCCTTTTCAAGTCACGAGGCCCTCATGGGTGAGGATTACACCGGTGAGTTGAGGCCTGGGAAGAGGCAGAGGACGCTAAGCCAGCCGGAACTGGATGCCATTGAGCGCCAGCTGAGCGAGCCGGGCAATTCAATGGCGCGTGTGCTGATGGAAAGCGCCGACGCACCGCTTCAGGCCAGCGGTCCGCTCGTCCTTCCTGCAGAAGGCGACGATCAGGATTTGCTGTGGGCGATGGTGGGAAACGCCGGCCCATCGGCGTCTCTCGAGCCAACCGAGGGTCATCACCAAGGGCTGCATTCGGAATCGGCCGTTATTCCCTTCAATTTCCGGCAGGGCGACCAGCACGCGTCCGCTGCGCTTGACCGTAGCGGCATCCCGCCGAGCCAGGACAGCCGACCCAACAGCTTTATCGTTCACAATGACCGCTACACGGCGCTATTCGTGCCCGCGGCGGCGATGAGGCCAAGCACCCCACTCAATGCGCCAGGCCCTGCCATTCCTCTCGGATCTCGAGCGGAAAACGTTCCGCAGCCCAGCGCGCAGCCAGCAAATCGAGCCTCACCAGCGCTGCTTGGACGTTCGATGGAGCATGCCGCTCCGGCGTCCTCCAGGGCTGAGAGGACGTCCCCGGCGGCCCGCGAGGTTTATGCTGCATCATTCGCCGTTCCCGAGAATTTTTCGCACGGCACCCAACCCGCCTCGCACACGATGCTCTCGATGCTCGGCCGCTGGGGCCTCTTGCCGGACGCGGCGCAGCCGGTAAAGCAATACGACATTCGCGGCGAGCTCTACACCGCCCTCCTAGGGCCGGGAGGGCCCAACGACGTTCGGCTCATTCATCACCCGACAATGTAGATGCCGAGGGGCAATCCCACGCTAGGAGCCCGTCCACATAGCTTCGGTATTGGACTTCTTATTGGATCATAGCTTGCTCCAGCGCGTCTTGGGAGCTTGGCGCGGTTCCCCGGGCGCGGGTGAGCGCTACCCGGCCCGATTAACTTTGCGCGATCATCGCTGTGCGGCTCCTCGTTGAGCCGCACAGCCATCGCCCTTTGATCTTTCCGAGCGCCGAAGCTGCGAAGAACACCTACGGTATTATTACCGTTGCGTTTTACAGCACTGCCATTGATTGGGGCCTCGGCCCCGAGACAGGGGGACGCATCCTCCGAGTAAAGAGGCTGCTTTCCGTGCCCGTTGAACAGGCGTCGGCTGAGCTTAGCTAGCTGCAGATGGATGTTGGTCGTCCATTAGCCTCAGATGCATATCCTGGTCGTGGCGTACCGGCAGAAAGCTCCTCTGGCCAACGAGGCACTGCCCGGCACCTCGTCGATCCGCCTCGAGCCGTTCAGTACATATCTCAGGGGTCAGCAATGGTCCGGGATACCGTGTCATCACTTAGCCCAGTCGAGGTGTTCCGCAGCTCGCGCAGTGCTACCCCAACGCTGCCGCCAACGCCCTTGTCCTGGTTATACTCTTGACATGTGCATTCAACGTGCCCGCGGAAAGCTCGCCAGCAATGCCCTTCCTATTTTTTGGCGGAGATAGTCGCTGAAATCTGCAAGAGCAGTGCATAGACCGCGAAGTATCTGTCGCTACTCCGGTTTTTGACGCTTTGATGAGAGCCGCGTTGTTCGGGATAAGGATTTGGTTCAGCGCGGGCTGCCTTCGGCACTACTCTGCCCGTCGAAGATGACGACCTGAAATGACCTATCGCGTCAAGGAGCTTGAGCGCAAGATGAAGCTGAGCAAGCCGCAGCGACCTCTGTCCGGCTGATCAAATCGGCCAGATAGTGTTTGAGGAGTTCAAATAGCGAAGCGCCCCAAAGACAAGCCCCGCGACAGCATCGTTACCGAGCACCAGAGCTGTGTCTGTTCGCGACCAGCTTGCGCTGCTGAATGTCAACATCAGGAACTCCAGCCCGAGGCTGCTGCCCCATCTAGGCCATATCGCGGCCATCATGTGCACGACCGCACATCTCCCGCGTACTTTGATGCCGAGACAAATCATAGAGCAAGGCTCGCCGGCGCGAAGGCCGAGGCGTTTCGCACTTCCTGCCGGCCTCAATTGACGATCGCCGCGACAATCTTCTAGCTTAGCTGATCGTGCAGGCCTTCCCGGCCGAAGTCAGCACCAGGCGGGCACACCGCGACGACGACCGGGGTCATCGGGGCCGTCTCGACTCGGGCGAGGTGCTCAATTTCGCAAGGCGTCTGCATGGCCCTTGCGGCGGATCGACGAACGCCGCATTGAAAGATGCCGGGGCCAATGGTGCGCAGGCCGTGCCGTGCGTTTGTTGCGTGTTTCAGTGTCCGGGCTCAGGAATAGAGCGCGGGGGGGAGTACTTTCTGGCACGAGTGTCGTCTCTCTTTTGACACCTGGCGCGATCACGGCTTGGCCGAGAAGCACTCAGAGGAACGAGCCGAGCGAATAAGGCAGCCCTGGTTATGGCTCGATTACCTCGTGGCCATGAGCGCTTGAGATGGCCCTTCGATTTAGGGAAACGATCTACTCTGCCTTCAGGTCCGCTCTGGGGTCTCGATGCGGAGAACATCGCAATTCGTTCATGCGCCGCCTGCAGCCGGGCTTGGCGAGTTGGCCGATAAGCTTGAGACAATCAGCCCGCGACGGGCTGCGGCTTCGGACAAAGCGCATAAGCCCTCCTTGCTCACTCCCACGCCAGCATCCCGGTTTGGTGCTTAGCAGTCGAGGGACAGGGGCTCGGCAAATCGGCTGATATCCCTTACGGCCAAACGCTTAGTGCAGATCTGGCGTCCTCACAGGACTGCATCGCGGCGGAAGCGCGGGCGATGACCAGGGGTCTAGGAGCGCACCACCAGCGCTAGATCCCTCACAGGTCACCGATACGGTGGATACGCCCGAGAATTATCCCGCACCTAACCTGCCACTGAACTTTCATATGGCAGCAGTTACATCTCGGGATTTTCAGTGAGACCGAACTTTAGACCAGCCAAGAGTAGAGCTGTCCCGTGTGCAGCGAGACCGAACTTTGGACCAGCCAGAACTAGAGTTTTGCGCCTCTCATCACGTTGGCGGGCTGGTGGCGCCGGCGTGATTTTGCAGCAAAATCGGCGGCCGATTGCCGATCGCCCCGTGGGGCCGTTCCTCGTTATAGTATCTGCGCCAAGTCTCCACTTTTTCCTGGGCGTCTGCAAGGGACAGGAACCAATGGGCGTTGAGGCATTCCGCCCGGAAGCGGCCGTTGAAGGCCTCGATGAACGCGTTATCCGGCATGATGTAGCCGGTGTCCCGTGTTTCCAGACTGGATCTAGCCCATTAGCGTAGACCGATCCGGGCCTCGGGGCACCGGGAGCACGCAAGTGCGGGCAGGCCGTCGCACTGACATGAACTGCGAGTTCGAGGTCGTTATCTGGCCGCCCCTGCGACTAGCCCGGATGCGCTGCGAGCGCGGATCCGTAATTGTCGTGTTGCCCGCAGCTCCCTTTCGCACTGACCATGGAGGGAGAGATGCGCATCATTGGCATGGACATCCATCGCGTGGCGGCCGAGGCCGTGGCGCTGCTCGAGGGACATCTAACGAAGCTCGGCCGCATTCCCATGACTCGTGACAGCTTGGAGGCTTTCGCCAGGAAGGAACTCACCCATGATGATCACGTGGTCGTCGAGGCGACTGGCAATGCCGCGGCCGTTGTCGAAGTTCTGGCGCCGTATGTCGACCGTGTTGTCATCGCCAACCCGAAGCAGGTGCGGTGGATCGCGCACGCAAAGATCAAGACGGATGCGATTGATGCCGCCGTGCTCGCGAAGTTGTACGCCACCGGATTTCTTCCGGAGGTCTGGGTACCCGATCAGCGCACTATGGCCCTGCGACGGCAAGTTGCGCGCCGTACGCAGCTCGTGCGTCAGCGGGTACGCTTGAAGAACCTCATTCAGTCGATCCTTCACGCCCACCTCATTCCGCCCTGTCCACACCTCAACCTTGTAGGGATCAGCGGTCGCAGGTGGATCGCCGCCCAGATTGTACCTGCCGACGAGCGTGCCGCAATCGAGCGGCACCTGGCGCAGATCGACCTGATCCAGGGTTCGTTGAAGGAGGTCGAGGCGGATATCGCGCGTGAAGCGATGTCCGATCCGATCATTCGGCGGCTGATGACGCTCCCGGGTGTGGACATGACGGTGGCTTCGGGCGTGGCCGCGGCCGTCGGCGACATTCGGCGCTTTGCCGATCCGACCAGGCTGGTGAGCTACCTGGGGCTAAACCCGAGCGTAAGGCAGTCTGGCGAGGGCTCCGCCTACCATGGCAGGATCACCAAGCAGGGCCGCGGCCAAGCTCGCGGAATGCTCGTCGAAGCCCGTTCGCCGGGACCGCTGCGTGCATTCTTCCAGCGCGTGGCTTCACGACGCGGCAAGCACATCGCGGCAGTCGCGACGGCGCGGAAGCTGGCGATGATCATCTGGCATATGCTGACCAAGAGCACTGACTACATCTGGACCAGGCCGGCCCTGCTGGCGCGCAAGTTCCGGAGCATCGAACTGCGCGCTGGATTACCCACCAGCCATGCCAAGCGTGGATCGGCCTATGATTAAAACATCCCCGCGAAGAGGGCTGAGGAACGAGCACGCGTGGAATCCGCCGAGAAGGAGTACACGAGGTTCACGTCCCGGTGGCGGGCAAAGCCACGATCCCGACACAGCAAGGCCTCCGCGACATAGGGCTTGTCTACAACATCCGTGTCGGTTGGCTTGCCGGCGGCCGAGAAAGTAAGCGTATCGCGACGCTGGTAGGGTTACAGGTCACGATCGCGCGACAGGAACTCGCCGCCTTGATCGACGCGGATCTTTGCTCGGAATCCCACTGACTTGCAGCCGCCTTCCAGCACCGACAAGTCGGCGGTCCCGTACAAGGCGATCCGCAGCAGCCGCTGCCGCAACAAATGCAAACAAATCCAAATCGGGACGGAGGCGCGATTAGACGACCCTACCGATTTGTGCAGGAGATTTCGCGGCTCAGGTCAGTTAGCTTGCTGAGTGTTAGGGGAGACTTCCTTAATGTTGATTGTCGAAACTGTTTTAAAGCCAGACCAGTTTGGCGGTATTGGACTTTTCTCCGCGACGCTTTTGCCCAAAGGTTCGCTGATATGGATTCACAACCCAATCGTTGACATCGCAGTGACGCCTGAGCAGTACGAAGCTCTAGCTCCAACATTTCGAGCTCTACTTGATAAGCATGCCTATCCAAGAGACTACAAGGCAAATGATGGTGTTATAGAGTACAATGCCGACAACGCCCGCTTCATGAACCACAGCAGTCAGCCAAACACATATCAAGACGATCATTGCCGACTTTTAACGGCGCGTGACGTACAACCTGGTGAAGAACTGACTCGCAATTATTTGTTTTTCGATCCGACGTGTGACTTATCGTGGAATGAAGAACCATCGGTGAATGTTGATGCCCCAACGGGCTAGGCGGCAGTGGATTGAGTTCGCGGTCTGACGGCTGATTCGTCGGCGAAATTTACGGGAAGAGTTTCGGCAACTAATTGTGGCCATCGACCGACCCAGCTTTTGCGGCAGCCTCCTCGAGCTTGAAGATCATTGCGAGCGCGGCCTTGTTCGACATCACTGGCGCGCTAAGTGCGGTGGGCCACGTCCCGGCGCGTGCTTTCGATGACGTATTGCCGCGACGTGGAGTTCACAACATCTGTAGAGCCTACCCTACGCAAGATCTCCGCAGATGCCCCTGATCTCGCACTTACTTCAGAATCTGACGACGCTCGATCAATTCCCAATCGCTGCTGAGATGGCGCAGGAACTGAGCCTCACAGTCTCTTAGCATGCGCTGAATGGGCTGCTTAACGTCAGAGCCGCAGATGTGCTGTTCACAAACGCACTTGATGAGATCGCTTGCGGCTCGATCTTTGCCCCTCGATTTACTTCCGCGCGCAGCGCAGAGGAAAAAGCAAGTCGCTTCTCCAGGACATGCACGCCTGGTTGTTGCGAGAGCGCGAAACCCTCTCGCGCTCCTCCGACGTACTGAAGCCTATGAACTACATGCTCAGGCGCTGGGACGACTTCGCCCACTTCCTATACGATGGCAAGATCTGCTTCACTAATGCGCTGAGCGCGCATTGAGAGGCAGGGAAGGCGCAACTAGACCTTAGCTGGTAGCCAGCGCGGCGCCGACCGTGTCGCCATCATGCTGACGATGATCACGATCTATCGCCTCAACGACGTTGATCCCAAGGCCTGGCTCGCCGAGGTCCTGGCCCGGATCGCCGATCTTCCCGGGTCGCGCCTGCACGAACTTCTGCCCTGGGAATGGAAGCTCCTGCGCCAGGCCGATAAGCCCGCCGGGTCAGCAGGCCACTGACCTTCGACCGATCATAGAGCTCGCTGTGCCCGCGCGCATGCGTCAATCAGGCGGTCTTCGTCGTCTTACGATTACCCACATTTTTGAGGTGCAGTGAGTCGAAAAACTTGAGTCTGCCAGAATCGCTCGTGATTCTTTGATGGGCACCTGATTCGAGAAGAGGTGCTCTATGGGACTGACCTCACGCGCCCGGGATGAGAAGGCGCATCGGTTGGCGTCTGACGCGGTGACCTGGTTTGACCGTGAAGCTGCGCTGTGCGAATTCCAGGACGCTCGACTTGGCGAGAGATTTCGCATGCTGCTGAAGCAGATTGGTGGAGACATCGGACAGAGCATTCCGATGGTTTGCCAAGACTGGGCGAACACCAAGGCGGCCTATCGTTTCTTCTCCAATGAACGAGTAAGCGAGGCCGACATCCTGTCTGGTCATTTTAAATCGACGCGGGAACGTATCGCGGCCGCGAAAGGGCCTGTTCTTGTCCTGCATGATACGACCGAATTCACCTATCAAAGAGAGCGCCCGGATCTGATCGGGATGATTAAGCGTATCCCCAAAAGCAACTCTCGAAGATTGGACGGAAAACCCCAAACATACACGACATGCGGAATATTGATGCATTCGAGCCTTGCGGTGACCCTCGAGGGGCTTCCGCTGGGGCTCAGCGCCGTGAAGTTCTGGACCAGAAAGAAATTCAGAGGGGTCGCTGCGCTCAGGCGCGAGGTCAACCTGACACGGATCCCCATTGAAACCAAGGAGAGCATTCGGTGGCTGGAGAACCTCAAGCAATCCACGGAGCTTTTCGAGGACCCATCGCAGTGCATCCATATCGGTGATCGTGAGGCCGATATTTATGAATTGTTTTGCGCCGCCCAAGAGGTTGGAACGCATTTCTTGGTAAGGACCTGTGTCAATCGCCTGGCAGGCGATGGCAACCATACGGTTGCAACGATAATGGACGAGGTCGTGGTCAAAGGTCTCCATCGGATCGAAGTCCAGGATAGCAAGGGCAATCCAGACCAGGCTGTTCTTGAAATCCGGTATCGTAAAATCCGTATTCTACCACCGATAGGCAAGCAGTCGCGGTATCCAGCGTTGACTTTGACAGTGATCCACGCTGACGAAAGAGGAGCGCCAAAGAACAGAAAGAAGATTGAATGGAAACTCCTGACCGATCTTCCGGTGCAATCGCGCGGGGATGCGATCGAGAAACTCGAATGGTATTCCCTGCGATGGAAGATCGAGGTCTTCCACAAGATACTCAAATCCGGATGTAGGGCAGAGGACTCGCAACTGCGGACTGCTCAGCGATTGACGAATCTGATCTCGGTATTCTGCATTGTGAGCTGGCGCATTTTTTTGGATGACGATGCTCAATCGTTCAGCGCCAAATGCCTCACCGGAATTTGTGCTGACCAAAGCTGAAATCCAATTGCTTGATCGGCTCGTCAAAGACAAGACGCCAGTCAGCGCACAACGAAAGACATTGTCGCATTATCTCATCAAGATCGCCAGGCTCGGCGGCTATCTCGCCCGCGCCAACGATCCGCCACCAGGGAATCTGATCATGTGGCGCGGATTATCGCGATTCATCGATATCGCAACGGGCGCGAAACTCTGACCAAAATGTGGGTAATCGTAAGCTTCGTCGTATGCGTACTCAGCTCCTCACGTGAGACACTATGATGCTCTGCGAACACACCGATTGCGGATCTTCGATCGACCAGAACGGCGCTTCGTCTTGCGACGCTTTCGCGCGGGCGACCGCGAGTTCAGCGGCGACCTCCAAACCCTTCGCGCGCTCGACTGCCAGCGCCTCTTTCAGGGCGGCAACGTCATCCGGAACAGCGTCGCGATCAGCATCCATGCGACGCAGTGAATCACAAGTTGGACGCGTTGGGACTCCTCAAAATGCCGGCAACCGCAGATTTTCCTAGATCAGCCCGCGCTCTGCGGTCGCCAACTCAGTTGCGGATTCAGCAGAAGCTGCAGATCGCCAAGCTAAAACATCAGATCTATGGGCAACGGTCAGAGCGTTCAGCGCGGCTGATCGAGCAGTTGGCGCTGACGTTCGAAGAGCTGGAAGCCGACGCCACCGAGGACGAGCTTGCGGCGGAACGGGCCGTGGCGAAGACGACGAGGGTGCGTGGATTTGCGCGCCAGCGTGCCGAGCGCCAGACCTTCCCTGAGCATCTGCCCCGGGAACTGGTGATCGATGGGCCTACGGCTTGTGAATGCTGCGGCAGCAATCGCCTTCGCAAGCTCGACGAGGATGTGACCCGCACGCTGGAAGTGGTGCCGCGCCAGTGGAAGGTGATCGAGACGGTTCGGGAGAAGTTCTCCTGCCGCGACTGCGAGAAGATCAGCCAGGCGCCGGCCCCATTCCATGCCATCGCCAGGGGATGGGCTGGCCCGAGCCTCCTGGCCATGATCATGTTCGAGAAGTTCGGCCAACATCAGCCGTTGAACCGCCAGGCCGAGCGCTACGCTCTGGAAGGCGTGCCGATCGCACTGTCGACCATGGCGGATGCCGTTGGGGCGGTCTGTGCCTCGCTAGATCCGTTGCTGCGCCGCCTTGAGGCCCATGTCATGGCGGCCGAGCGCCTTCATGCCGACGATACGACCGTGCCGGTGCTGGCTAAGGGTGAGACCGACACGGGGCGGTGCTGGATCTACGTGCGGGACGACAAGCCATTTGGTGGAGCCGGCCCGCCGAGGCGATGTTCTATTACTCCCGCAACCGCAAGGGCGAGCATCCCCAGGGGCATCTGGCCCGAGATGCCGGCATCCTGCAGGCCGACGCCTATGACGGGTACAACCAACTCTATCTGGCGGGACGCCAGCCCGGACCTATCCGGGAGGCTGCCTGCTGGTCGCATGGAAGGCGTCCGTTCTTCGCCATGGCCGACATCGAAGAGAATGCGCGGCGCAAGGCTGCCGGCAAAAAGGAGATCCCGCTCTCGCCCATCGCGGTCGAGGTCGTGCGCCGGATCGATGCGCTGTTCGAGATCGAACGCTCCATCAATGGCAGGAGTGCGGAGGAGCGTTTCAGATGCGGCAGACGCTGAGCCGTCCCTTGGTCGATGATCTTCAGGTCTACATGCGGGAACAGCTCGCCAAGCTCTCCCGTGGGCACGACCTGGCCAAGGCGTTCAACTATATCCTGAAGCGCTGAGCGAGCTTCACGCTGTTCCTGGAAGATGGACGCGTGTGTCTCTCCACGGATGGTGTTGAGAAGCTCTTTCGTCAGCTGGCGACAAGTTTTCTGGGTTTTTCCTTCCAGGCAGCCACCATCCGCTCGTAGGCCTGCTCGACCAGCGGAGTGGTCCGCTCCTTCCGCCCTTTACCGACGCATCGTACGTGTGCACCAGACCCGAGGTGGACGGCATCCCGGTCAAGGCCAGTCAGCTCTGAGAGGCGCAAGCCCGTCTGGGCCGCGACCAGCAGCAAGGTGTGATCGCGGCGACCAAGCCACGTCGTTCGATCGGGCGCGGCGAGAACCGCCTCGATCTCGGGGCGCGTCAGGAAGTGCACCTGTCGCTTGTCATGGCGTTTGCTCGGTATGGCGAGCACGCGCTGGATCAGCGCACTGTGTGCCGGTTCCTCGAAGGACACGAACCTGAAGAAGGATCTGATGGCCGTCAGACGCAGGTTACGCGTCTTCGCGCTGGCGCCGCGCTTTACCTCGAGATCGGTGAGGAACGCGCCGATGAACGTTGCATCCAGATCGGCGAGCGTCAGGGCCGATGGGGACTTCCGCAGCCGCACCTGTGCGAACATGAACAGCAGCCGGAACGTGTCCCTGTAGGAGGCGATCGTGTTGGCGCTAACATTGCGCTGGCGCATGAGGCGCTCGGTGAAGAAGCGCTCGATCAACGTGGCGACATTGCAGGCGGGCTTCATGGCGTCACCTCCCATCGCCGATCGAGACGCCGCGCCGCTTCTTCCATCAACTCGGGGCAGGCCGAGAGATACCAGTAAGTATCGCGCACGCAGGCGTGGCCGAGGTAAGTGGAGAGAACTGGGAGTTGCTGCTCGACGTCCTTGCCTTCGCGATACCAGTCGAGCAGCGTCCGGATGGCGAAGCGATGACGGAAGTCGTGCACGCGTGGCCCGGTACGATCACCTGGGCGCCGCAGCCCGATCTCTCTGGACAATCGCCAGAAGACGCGATGAACGTACTGGTGCAGCAATCGGCCTCCCTGTTCGGCAACGAAGAAGGTCGAGCCGCAGCGTGATCCGAGCAGCGCATCGCGCCGGTGGGCGTAGTCGCGCAGCGCGGTTCTCGTTCCCAACCCCTTGCGCATGCTCAGGTACTTATCGAGTGCGGAGCGCAGATCGGTCATTGCACGCCTCCCGGCCAGGGCAGGCTCAATGTTCTCAGCGCATCGATGTCGACCTTCGCGTAAATCCGGGTGGTGTCGTGGTTCTCGTGCCGCAGCAACTGTCCGATCTCCGACAAGGTCGCCCCAGATCGGAGAAGCTCTGTAGCGAGACTATGTCGGAAGATATGGGCGCCGCGGTGGGCGCAACCTTCGATTCCAACGCGATCGAGAGCGGCCTTGGCGATCATGGTGATCGCGCATCCGGAAGCAAAGCCGACGTGTGGCGCGAGTGTGCGGACGAACAGCCGTCGGCACGACGACTTTGGGCGGCCATTGCGCAGATATGCAACGATAGCCGCGCCAATGTCTGGCGGTATCGGCATTCGAGCGCGCTGTCGGCCCTTGGCGCGAACGAGTATCTCGCCGGCGCGCCAGTCGATATCGTCGAGGGTGAGCGTCGCAACCTCGTCGGCCCGCAGGCCGAGCTTGGTGCACGGCGGCGATCAAGGTGAGACTCCGGCGACAATCAGGGGTTCTTCCGCACATTTGGTGCAGGGTGCAGGATTCACGAACAGTGCGAATAAGGGCATAAGGTCGGAATCGCAGTCGACGTCCGTGATTCGCCTTGCTCCATGCCTTCCGCTCGCTGGTTTCCCCCGAACTTTCGATTGTCCAGATCCTTCCCCAGACGGATAGGGTGGTGCTCGTGGCTCGGCCGAAGTCAGCGGTCTCGCTCTGTCCCTGTTGCGGCGGCCAGACGGGTCGCGTCCACAGCCATTACGTGCGACGCTTAGCCGATCTGCCGTGGCAAGGTCGAGTGGTCGAAATCCGGCTTCAGGCGCGACGCTTTCGATGCGCGAATCCGCAATGCCCGCGTCGGATATTCACCGAGCGGCTACCGGCAACGGTGCGGCCGAAAGCAAGACGCACAACCCGCCTCGGCGAGAGCCTACTGGCAATGGGCTTTGCGGTCGGCGGAGAACCCGGCTCGCGCCTGTCGCGCAAACTGGCCATGCCGGTCAGTGGCGACACCTTGCTCCGGATGGTTCACTCGGCTTCCTTGCCGGATTTCGTGGCCCCGACCGTCGTCGGCATCGACGATTGGGCTTGGCGTCGTGGCCAGCGATATGGAACGATCATCTGCGATCTGGAGCGCAATTGCGTACTTGACCTGCTTCCCGATCGTAATGCCGACAGTGTTGCGCGCTGGCTGAAGCGCTGGCCGGAGATCAAGGTCGTCGCGCGCGACCGTGCGGGCCTTTATGCTGATGGCGCGCGCTGCGGCGCACCCGACGCGGTGCAGGTGGCGGACCGCTGGCACCTGCTCAACAGTCTGGGTGAGGCCCTGCGCCACGCGGTCGGCCGCCATCGTCACAGCATAGCCGCCGCCGTGCAAATCATGGCGTCCGTGCAACGACCGAAGACTGGCAGTTCCACGCTCCCGCCCGGCCTTGCACAATTGCGGGCGGATCGAAAGGCTGCACGACGCGAACGCTGGGATGAAATCTGTCGCCTACGCGAGCAAGGTTGCCCGACATCTGGGATCGCCCAACTGCTCGGCGTCGACAGGCGCACGGTTCAGCGCTGGCTGGCCGCTGGCGGCGAACCAGAGCATTCGCGTCCTCACAGACCTTCACATCTTCTCGCGCCCTTCTCGGCATGGCTCGAAGCGCGGTGGGCCTCCGGCTGCCAGGGGGGGCCAGCAGCTTTGGCGCGAGCTTCAGCAACAGGGTTATACTGGAAGTCGGGTGACCGTCGCGCGATGGGCCGCTGACAGGCGTGCACATGCAGGCTCCGGAGGAGCAGCACAACCGCACCCAACCTGGAAAGCTCCCTCGCGTCGTCGCTGTGCTTGGTATTTGAGTCGGGATCTGGATCAGATCGATGCTGACGCCAGGCTGTTCCTCGGTCACCTGTTTGCGCGAGCTCCGGAACTCGCCACGACAGCAGAGCTAGCGAAGCGGTTTGTGTCTCTTCTCAGGGGCAGCGACATCGCCGAGCTCGATAAATGGATCGCACAAGCAGCCACCAGCGAGCTCAAGAGCTTCGCCAACGGCATCGCGCGCGACATCGACGCGGTCCGAGCGGCAATAACAACCCCCTGGACAACCAGTCCGGTCGAAGGCCAGATCAGCAGGATCAAAGCCATCAAACGACAAATGTATGGCCGGGCAAGCTATCCGCTATTGCGTCGACGCGTCCTTCTGGCTGCTTGAGTATGACCGGGCAACCTGTCCAACCCCAGCTACTCAAGCTGCACCAAATGTGCGGAAGAACCCCTGATTGTCGCGCTATAAGCTTGGCCAGCAACAACAGAATGGCGTAGTCGCGCCGTCCCATCACCGTCTCTCTCGGTCGCAACCGTCGAGAGCCTTCCGCACCTGAGCGGCAGGCAGATAGGTCGGTAGAGTTGCGAGCTTCCATCGGCGCATCGATGGAACGCAATCCGCCAACGAGCGCGAGTTCAGCCCCCGATGGTGGAGGTAACGGAGAAAGGCACGCAACGACCAGCACATCGCCTTGCCTGTTCCCGGGCTCCAATCCTGGGCGTGGCGTTCAACGTAGCGGATCACGTCCTCTTGGCTGATCTTGCACAGGGCGCCGGCGCCGCCGGAGCACACCTCGTGCAGGAACCTGCGGATGACTGGGAGATGGCGGACGATGGACCTCGGGGCCAAGCCGCGCTCTGATCGCAGGTAGGCATCGAACTCCTCGAAGATCCGTTCGTTCGGGGTGAGAGGCGGTAGCACCAACGGCGCGATCGCGCCTTCCTCGCGCAGCACTGACAGCCATCGCTTGAGCGCTGCTCGGTCACCGGGTTGGATAGACTGCCTCCCGCCTCGATGTCGGAGGCACCGCTCAACGACCTGCTCATCGAGATCGACCAGCTTGTAGCGACGGCCCCGCGATCCAACTCAGGAGCCCGCCAACCACGTTGAGGCAACGCCACGTGCCGTGCCGAACGAGCCTCTGTTCGACGAGACGAGCGGCGTAGCGCTCGACGAACTGTCCGTGCGGCCCGGCTCTGAGACGCCGGTACAGCCGGCTTCTGCCCAAGTACTCTTCAACTTCCATCTTCCTGTTCTCCGCTGTTGAAAGCGGAGGCACAGAACGAACTATGCCGAACCGACCAAACGCCGGTCAGCGAGAAATCTGGGGAAAACGACCCGACTCGGCATAGTTCGGCGGGCGGCATAAACGGCGAAAATGAACGGCATCGACCCGCAGGCCTGGCTCGCCGATATCCTCGCCCGCATTGCCGCCCATCCGGCTCGTCGGCTGGACGAACTTCTGCCCTGGAATTGGACGCCGGCATCAGCACTCTCCGCTCGAGCGGCATGACCACGCACGTCAACAAGGTCCATCACGTCACCACCATCACCCAGGTCGCGAAAGACCTCGGCGAAGACGAAGATTGGCTGTGGGACATCGCCAACGAAATGGAGATCGAGGACGGCGTCATCTGGGTCTATGGCGTCGGAGAACACGGCATCCAGGCGTTCACCGACTTTGGAATCGAAAACCTCATCGAGCTGATCAGGTTCTACAAAGAGAACCCTGGACTGCTCAGGCGGTAACCCTGCGGCCTACGCCGAGTGGATACCTTCCCCAGACTGCGCTCGCCGGATGGCTGCGCCGGGCTGTGTTGCTGGGCGGCGGCCTGATTCCGGTCCTTCGTGCCCGAGGCCCAGGCCGTCGGCGTTGCCGCTCCAGCCTGAGCTATCCGCCCACGGCGACATCAGCCCCTGAGTCGGATCTGCAATGCCTGCCGATTGGCACCGACGTCGCTGAGATTCCGCAGGTCTGGCTCCCGTCCTTGCGCCAATCGCCTAACCAGCTCCCGCGTGCCGTCCACGACAAAGACGCCGCAATCATAAGTGTTCTGCTGCTGGGCCATGACGGCTAGCTCCAGGGGGAGGTTCAGCCTTCTTGCGAGATGTTCTGCATCTCTATTGTTGAGTCCGCCGTAGGAATCGTAGTGATAGGCGACCGGCCGCCCCCGGTCGCTGCGATCGACGAACAGGAGCGACCAATGGTTGCCGCGGCTATTAGGATCTTCAGGATTGCCATTAATCACGGGCAGGAACAGGAAGTCGGCTGTATCATTACCATTATCGTCATAGACGATGCGCTGGAACTCGGTTAGCACGACGCCATCGTCGTTAGAGCGCAGATAATTTAGGGCGATGAGGGGATTCACGAACCGCGTCCGGGCGGCGAGATCCGGATCGTTCCTCTGCAAATCCTGCTCCTGGAGCCCGTAATCCCTGTCGATATGCTGGTCGCCCAGCCATTCTGTGTCATCGAGCACCAGCCCGTGGCCGTGAGACGAGACTGTCGGATCTAAAGCCCCGATCTGAGCATTAGCGGAGGTGCTCGGAAACGGGCGTACAGAATTAGCATCGTCACGTGATTCGGACGGCGTGGGCGCAGTCAGATCGACCAATGGAAAACCGCGGTAGGCGTCTGAGCGAGCCCTGGCAGCCGGCGCCGGCGCAAAGTGAGCATCGTCGCGCAACTCGGACGGCGTGGGCGCATCCAGATGCACCAATGACGCAAGACCGCCGTAGATGTCTGACGGCTGAGCCGGCGCGTCCGATGGTTCGGTGAAGAGCGGCGGTCTGGCGGCAGCCCCACCCACCGGCGCTGACTGAGCATCATCTCGCATCTGCTGCGGTGTGTACGGCAGATCAACAAAAGAGTTGAGATCCCCCCCCCCCCCCCCCCCCCCCCCCCCCCCCCCCCCCCCCCCCCCCCCCCCCCCCCCCCCCCCCCCCCCCCCCCCCCCCCCCCCCCCCCCCCCCCCCCCCCCCCCCCCCCCCCCCCCCCCCCCCCCCCCCCCCCCCCCCCCCCCCCCCCCCCCCCCCCCCCCCCCCCCCCCCCCCCCCCCCCCCCCCCCCCCCCCCCCCCCCCCCCCCCCCCCCCCCCCCCCCCCCCCCCCCCCCCCCCCCTCGCATCTGCTGCGGTGTGTACGGCAGATCAACGAAAGAGTTGAGACCGCGGTAGATGTCTGACGACTGAGCTGGCACTTCTGATGGTTCGGTGAAGACCGGCGGTCTGGCGGCAGCCCCACCCACCGCCGCTGACTGAGCATCGTCTCGCATCTGCAGCGGCGTGTACGGCAGATCAACGAAAGAGTTGAGACCGCGGTAGATGTCTGACGACTGAGCTGGCGCGTCCGACGGTCGGGTGACGAGCGGCGGTTTGGCGGCAGCCCCACTCACCGGCGCCGACTGAGCATCGTCTCGCATCTGCTGCGGCGTGTACGGCAGATCAACGAAAGATTGAAGACCGCGGAAAATGTCTGGCGACTGAGCTGGCGCGTCCGATAGTCCGATGAAGAGCGGCGGTCTGGCGGCAGCCCTACCCACCGGCGCTGACTGAGCATCGTCTCTCACTTCCTGCGAGGTGTACGGCAGATCAACGAAGGAGTCGAGACCTCGGTAGAACGCCGACGACCCATCTGGCACCGCTTCCGGCGGCGACCACGTTGATTTCGACTCGCCACGCCGCGGCTCCCCACCCGCCTGTTCAGGGCAGACGCCCAGCGCAGCGTTCGCCTCGACGAGCCATAGGTAGTTCCGAAGCCGATCAAAGCCCATGTCCGCGTTTCGATTGGATTTTTTAAAGTCCTTGTAATCGTCGTTGAACGACTTTTGCTGCTCACTGGTGCCGGTGAGTCGGCTCACTAGGCTCCCGCGCCCCTCCCTTTGGAGCCAAGCGGCGAATCTTCGTTGGTTGCGGGCCAGATTTTGAACATCTTTCTTCCGGCTAGTCTCCTCGGGTTTGAGCATGCTCAGCTCTGCCTTTTCCAGGCCATCAATGATGCGGGCGTCATCGGAATAAAGATGCGATGCGGGCGACGGGACAGCATAACCGCTGGGCTCCTGAGATGCACCCGCGCCGGAAACGTTTTCGGCATCGCGAACCTTGCTTAATGCGAACAATAAAAGTTCGTCGTTCGGGAACAACTTTTGAGCGAATTCGATGCGCGCAGCGTCGTCTAGCCCAGATATCGAGTAGCCCGCACGATTAAGCGCGTTAGAAAATCTGCGAAGACTACGATCATGACGAGCAGCACTGCCCGACGTCATGCCACTGGCATTAAGCCGCTCTGAGAGGGGCGCGTCTTCCGCTGAAGGGATCGTGCGCGGCCGCCCGCCAGAAGCTACATAGCTCGGATCATGATACGCACGAAGGACACCCAACCCTTTCTTTATGTCTTCGTCGTTCGGGAAGTAAGTCTTGACGTGACGGACCAGGGACTGGTGGTCCCCCAGATCAATCATTTTGCGATGAGCGCCAAGATCATTTCCTAGTCGGCGAAGCGCCTGCGTATAGCGCTTAACCGTCTTCAGTTGTGGGTTTTTCTGAGCCGCATATTGGGCAATCGCCTTGTCGATAATGTCCCGATGTTCTGCAGAGAGATGGGGATGGTAGTTGCGGCCGCTGCGGCCGCCACCGGAGACAGGACCCGGATCGGGCGGGTGCGCCTCGGCCAAGTGCTGCTCAAAGCCCTCTTGCCCGGCATGGCCCCCCTGGTCCTTTTCCAAGACGGCGTGCTGCACCTGGGACCAAGCTGTTGGATTGGATGGATCGGAATTGTACGGGTCCACGCTAGCCTCACGTCCAAGAAATCAATTGAGCTGATCCTATTATGGATAGGCTGTCCAGAAGCTGACGAGGCCGTCGCTCGTGAGACAATGCATCGCGACATCTGCAGAGCGAAACGACCCCGCGGCTCTCGATCGTCGCGGAGCTTCATGGGGTGTCAGGACCCGCCTTCCTCCCGGCCGATGAAGTCTTGCGGCGGCATGGGAGCCGACGACTCGTCATTGCTCGGGTTGTTGGGACCCGCCTAGTCGTCGGGCGCGTCCCTAGCCGCAACGCACTGCGCGGTGCCCCAAACGATAGTCACACGCTATCGCCCCAGGGGGACGCTCCGCTCGATAGCGAGCAACTAGTGCAAAACGGCATACCGGCGGCGCCGCAGGTGCACGCACGGGTGCCAAGCCACAGTTGATCCGGATCGTTCTCGCAAATCCACGACGAGCCTTCCGCGATTCGTTCCTCGTTCATTCGCTCTCTCATCGGCTATCCAAGGCGAGAGTAATCCTCGTGTCGCCGAGGGGCGCATTGCCTCACTAAAACTCTTACCGGACAACGTCCCAGTCGTGCCTGGAGCGGAGCTGCCGGATCAGTTCGGTGGCGGCTGCGGCGGGGACGATCAGCATGCGCGCAAAGCGCGAGATCACATCAGCCCTGGCCGAGCGTCACCGGGCGGGCGGGCGGCGTGAGAAGGGACGAATCCTGGACGAGCTTTGCACCGTCACGGGATGACATCGTAAGCACGCGATCCGACCACTGTCGGTGGACGGGGCATCGGGATCGGCCGTGCCGCGGCGTCCAAGCCGGACCTATGGGGCTTCCATTCGCGCTGCACTGATTGTGCTATGGGACGCCTCTGACCGGCTCTGCAGTAAGCGGCTCGTCGCGAGCCGTTCTCGCTCCCGGCACTTGAACGCACGGTAGATTGAAGCTTTCTGCCGATGAGCGGTGGGCCGGTTTTGAAGGTGAGCGCGGTGACGACCGATCGCCTGCTGAGCGACGTAAAAATCGCAGCAGCCGGAGGACGCCGAGGGCGGGATCAACAAATGATTCAGCGTAGATGTCTTAGCGACTCTGGCAGACTGCGCTGGCGCAACTCAGCATCGTCGCGCAACTCCGACGGCGTTAGCGCATTCAGGTCGACCAAAGACTCAAAGAGCAGCGTAGGTGTCTGAGCGAGCTCTGGCAGGATCCGCCGGCCAAAGTCAGCATCGTCGCGCAGTTCAGACGCGCGGGCGTATTCAGATCAACAAAAGGCTCAAGACCGCCGCAGGACCCGGCAGTCGATGGTGATGCTGGTTCTTGCATCTGCTGGCCAACGAGCCCAATCTCCCGAGCTCAGGGTAGCCAGGCGTCGGGGGATGCTCCCGCGCCGAGCCGGACTGCCGAGCGGACTGCACGGCCGGCGAACCCGGCTGCTCACGAGCTTGCAGCTCAGCTCGCGGTTCGCGGCGATGAGCTTTAAGTAGCTTGCAAAGATGCGGCAAATCGGAACCGTATACTCTGCTCCAGTGCGTGGGAACGAAGCTCCCCTTATACAGCTCGAACACTTCTTCGAGCTTCGGACGAGTGATGGGCGGGTCGGTTGGAGCGCACCAAAGCGACCTTGCCGGCGGACAACAAAGCAGGACAGCGACTTCGTGTGTCCGCGTAAGCCCGCTCTCTTCAGAAGTGTCGGCGCTTGGAGCTGGACCTGCGACCCCGCGTCAGATGGGAAAACTCTGCTGAAACATACCACACGCGTCTAGAGTTTAGCATGCAAATTACCTAAGCGCTCCAGCCCCTGCTCAATGAGAGATATTGGAAGATAGCTGAAACACAGGCGCACGTGACGGCCACTTCGTGGGCCATAGTTCCGACCATTTATAAGGTGCACGTCGTGCTCGCGGCTTGCAGCTTCAATAAACCTCTCCGGATCCGTACCCGCGGCAAGCTGTACCCAGAACGAAAAGCCCCCGCTTGGTACACTATATTCCGGCTCGCAAATCCGGCTGCGCTGCAATAACCTATGTACGCCGTCTCGCTTCGCTCGGTAGTGCTCGCGCAAGCGTGTTATGTGCGAGTCAAGAGCGCTCGATTGCAATAATCCCAAAACGACATTGCTTAGAACCGGACTTACGCCGCCGTCGCGTTTGAGGTGCGCAAGCCTGTTGATAATGTCCGACTCCGCAATCACCCAGCCTACCCGTAGTCCCGGTCCGGCAACTTTTGAGATGCTATGGACATTGATCACGTTGTCGCCCGGCGCCAACCAATGCACTGGACCGTTATAGGGCAACTCAGCATAGACAAGATCCTGCACCAAGAGAGCGCCACTGCGGGCTAGCAGTGCCGCCAATTTGGCCACGTGGTCGCACGACATCTGGTGCCCGGTTGGATTATGAAATGCTGGCATCGTGTAGAAGAGCTTCACCCGGGCACTGGTCTGCAGCACTGCCTCCACTTCGTTCAGATCCACTCCCTCTGCAGCCAGACCTAGCTGGACCACGGTTGCACCCGCGATCGAAAACGTACGCAGTGCACCCAAGTAGGAGGGGTCCTCCGTCAGGACCACGTCACCGGGGTCAATCCAGCCATCGGCAAGCAACTGTAAGGCCTGTGAAGCTCCACTCGTAAGCATAATTTGGTCATGCCGCACACCGTACCTCAGTGCAAGCTTGGTACGAAGTTCGGGCAAACCCGCGGTATCCTTATACTGCGGCAGATCGGCGGGAGCCACACCTGTACGTCCGTCAAACGCGTCTGGCCACGGCAGTTCTGCAAACATCACCGGGTCGGCCAGCCCATAGCCGAAATTGATCCCATGCGTCGCACTTGAGGAGTTGAACGGCGCGAAACCCTGAGCGACAGCGGTGCGTTTTGAGATGCGCGTATTCATAGCTTCGTCATTCGGATCTTCATGATTGCCAAATCTGTTCTCTGCGAAAGCGCTTATTGTACTCCGAGGCAAAGCTTGCAGGTATTGGCGCGCTGAAACGGGGAAAGTCCAGTGACGCCTTTGGCTGGGCTGCTACGGCTGATGTCTCGAGGGACGGCCGCCACGCACCGCCAAAGTAGTGCTGGCCGTAGCCCATCGCTAGCTCAGGTACTACGGGATAGAGTAGGCTCAGGAACAGCGAGATCTGCGCAGCATTCCATGTCCAATCGTCTGCATGTGCAAAGCCAGCTAGCTCGAAGTACCTGTCGATGATATCAAGCGCATCCCAGAAACGCAGTGCGGTGACCGCATCGGCGTAATCTTCAGCGAAGCGGCGGAAATTCGGGGAGAGTTCGGTGCTCTCTACCGTGAGTGCGCTTTCTGCACACCGCCGTAACGCATCTTCCCAGACCCGAATGCGTGAGGCTGCCGAGATGAGCCCGTCGAGATCAAAATCGTTTGCGTCGGTTCCAAACGGCTTGGCCACTCGCGCCAGTGCATAACGGAGTACGTTTGGCCCCACCTCGCGCGCCACTTCATCAGCCCAAAGAGCATGATCACGACTGGTGGAAAACTTCTCGCCTTCCAGCTTGTAGAAATCCTGGACGGAGTGATTTTTTGGAATTGGGTAGCCGCGCGCGAGCAGACCGCCGGCGACACCTAGCGTGTAGTAGAAGCGATTATCTTGCCCCATGAAGAAGAGAAGCTCGCTGTTCTGGTCGTGCAACGTCGTGCTTGCGTCCAGACCTAAGCGGGCGCATTGCTCGCGAATTCCGGTGTCGAAGCACCAGAGGCCCTCAAACCATGTAAGCAGCGTTTGGCCGATCAGAGAGTCAGGCTGTTGTACCTCAACTCCGTGCCTAAAATGGCGGGTCATCGGCAAGCCGCGCACCTCTCGGTGTAGCCAAGCGCGCGCCTTGGCGCGTATCGGCTCGGGCCACGCGCTTTCACCAATGGCTTCGTGCAGTTGGCGAGCGAGACGCGGCATGTCGAACACGGCCTGCTTGATGGCTCTTAGCACAAGATTGCGGCCGCAGGTGACGTGTCGTGCGTCACGGATTGTGTCGTGCTGAACAGCCAGCCCGCAGTTCTCACACAGATTGCTGTCGCAGGGCGATGAGCAGGCCGGGCAACGGCCAGTTGCGAGCGAGTCCGCAACGAGCTCATCGCAATGTTCGCAATACAGTTGCACGCCCTGCCTTACGTGGACGTAGCCGGCCACTTGCAGCTCGCGGAATATCGCTAGCGCATTTTCCTTGTGAATCTCGCTAGATGTGCGCACGAACACATCAGGCGTAATTTGCACGGCACGCAAACACTCTAAGATCTGGTGAACGTATTGTTCTGCGACCTCGCTAAAGGATCGGCCGAGCTTTCGTGCCGTTTCGAGCGTATGTGTGCCGTGCTCGTCTGAGCCGGTGATGTAGTAGGCCCGATGGCCGGTCATGCGCTGGAAGCGGACGAAGATATCAGCAAGTAAATACACGCCGCCGATGTGGCCGAGATGTAGTTTGCCGTTAGGGCAAGGCGGCGCGGGACAGACAAAATAAGTGCGCACGTCAATCCCACCAGATCGAGATAAACTTGAGAGTGCTGTCTTGGCTGATATTGCGGATAGTGTGCGTCTGATGTGGCGACATGTAACACAAGGTCGCTTCGCTAACATTACGGACCTGGCCGTCGACTTCGAACTCTCCGCGACCAGAGATCAGCAGCCACAGCTCATGCTCCTGATGATCGTGCGGGTCGACCGCATCGCCTGGAGCGAGCTCCACGACTGAAGCGCCAAATGCTGGGCTGAGACCCTCCGGGAGATGCTCCAAAAGGCGCCAGACCAGAACTCCGTATTCGGATCTCATCAGAGAATGATCAAGCTGCGCCGTGTACACGTTGGTCTTCCTCAGACGTGGCTATCAATCGCGATAGAATATGCCATTGGGAAGCTTTAGGTTTTCAAGATCGGCCACCGCTTCCTCTGGAGGGTTGTAGGCGCGCTTCATGCAGTTGTATTCGGTGCGTGTCGGACCCCCAGTGGATGCGCGCTGGAATACCAAGTGAATCGCACGACGCGACCGATCGCTCTTGTTTGGCAAGGAGTAGTGGGGCGCATAATCGTCGAAAATAAAAACATCACCAGCTTTTAGTTGTACCGGCTCCCATGTGAAGGTCTCGGCGATCTCCGGGTGAATCACGCCGCCGACATCCATCGGAAACATTCCTTCCTTATGGCGAGCTGGCGTGAAGAAGAGCCCACCGTTACCCGGGTCGGAGTCGTCCACGGCGATTGATGCAATTGCGTGCACCATGCGGTCGGGTATCTTGTGCGGCACATGGTAGATGTCCTGATGAGGGCGGTATCCGCCGCTGTCCGGATACTTGAAGATCAGAAGTTCCTTCAACATCCGTGTCTTCTCATTCAAGAGTGTCTCGACCGCTATACGAATGCGGCCATCGGCCAGGAGCGCCTCCCGTAGAGGGGCATGGTAGTCTAAGAAGTTCTCGGCCTTCGAGATAATCTTCCGGCTGTCACTCGTCTTCTCGAACCACAACATCCACTTATCGGAGCTTACATCCCAACGTGCAACTTCCTCAACGTAACAAGAAATCTTGTCGCGCGTGGCTGGATCGAAGAACCTTTCCAATCGAAGGTATCCATCCTTATGCCATTTCGATTGTTGTGCCTCAGTCAGCATGTGTGAGCTCCTTCCTAAGATGAGGCGGATCAGCTGTGCTTTGCCCGAGGCGGGTTGCTAGCACCGCATTCAGAGCGGTCGCGCTCAATAGGCTCAGCAACATCACGTCAAGGCCGAATCCACGGACCAACTGCCCTCCGACCATGGGAAAGCCGAAGATCCCGAAGAAGTATGCGAGGGTAAAGATCTGCGAGGTAGTGGGCACGGAGACGCCGTGCTCGCCGGCGAGATTGACGGCTATCGTGTTTAAGGTTGAATAATTTAACCCATAGCCGGCGGCAAAGAGCACTGTGGCCGCAATATAGAGTGAGGTGCTGCCACCGTTGAGAAGGAACAGCACCAGAGACGCAGCGATCAGTAGGATGAGCGTGAGCGCCAGTCGGCGTAACGGCAGGCTGCCCATGAAGTGAGCGACTGAGAAGCGTAGTACCACGCTCGTAGCAGTAAAAACGAGAAAGAACAGATCGGAATTCAAGTGACGTGATGCGGAATACGCGCTCTGATATGTGGACAGCCCCGCGAACGTGCAGCCTGAAATCGCAATCATGGCGATCGGGAGCGCTGTGCACTTCTGAAGCAGTGTCATAGTCGCGGCAAGTGTAATCGCGATATCCGGCATAGCCAGTGCCGATAGCCTCGACATCGCGCGTCTTGTAAGGTCCACGCAGGCGGCGGCGGTCACGCACGCAATCGCAAGCACCGCATAAATCGTGGCCAGCGAACCAGTGTATTTTGCGAGCAAGTGACCAAGTGGAGCCGCTAGGCCGAGCCCAGCCATTTGTGATCCGGATAAGACCGTCAAATACTGAATACGTGCTGAGGGCCGTAGATGTCGAATGATCTGCAGCGGTGCCAGAATGTAGAACACTGACCAAGCAGCGCCCACCATTAGTCCTCCAACGTACGCCGCTCGCGTATCGAGGGCAGCGCCGGCAAAGGTCAGCATGGCTACCGCCATAAACAGCGATGCGGCAGTCAACGTGGGTAATAGGCCTATCCGCTTTGCCAGCCACCCAGCCAAGCAACAGGAAACGAGAGTAGTAGCCATGCCGCTGGAAATAATAAGACCCGCGGCTCGACTATCCGTTTCGAGCGCATGCATGTAGTCCGGCAATAGAAAGCTAGTGCCGTAAGCTGCTGCAATGACAATGGAGGCAATCAAAAATGGTACAAAGGCGCGGTAGTCGAGCGTGCCTGAAAGCTGGTCGGCAGCGTTGGCCGTTCCATGCGCAATCCGGCCCCGCAGCGGTGAGGTCGAGCCGCCGTTCATGTGCTACCCAATACCTGTCGGGTCGATCGCATCGCAACCACACCGTCGCCTCGTTCAGACGTGTCTGAACAAACCTCAATCATCTGCCTGTCGGATGTATTCAAATAGAACGGTCGGCCGAGAAGGCTGTTAATAATTTGGCTGTTGCGGTACGCCACCAAAGATAGATTGGCACTCTGCAATCCGTGCTGCACGCGGCTTTGATTTTGTAGATAAATTGGTCCCGGCATGTGCCGACCGAAGCGGACTGCGTAGTCCGGGCCGAGTACGGGCAGGCCATCTTCCATACACGCACCCTCGAGGAGGGCCTCCAAGAAGGGCGGCGTACGTGGCTGGAAACCTGTAGCAAGCACTATACGATCGACGAGGATGCAGCTATTTCGCTGCGTTGCGATCTCATCTAGATCGACTCGCCAGCGCTTTTTGTGGGACGCGATGTCTTTCACGACTACGCTGGACAACACACGAAAACGGTCGGCCAGCGCGCCATCCACGCTGCGTTCGTACAGCATTTCATATAGGCGATTGCACAAATCGACAGAAATACCATCGCTCGTAAGCACCTCGCCCTCGACTATGTCCCGGCGCTGCTGAAGCGGTAGAGCGTGAAAGCGACGGCTATAGGAGGGTGTGTAAGCCTCATTCACAAAGCTGTTGTCGTCGATGGAAAACAAGTTTGAACGCGACGTTGCCCACGTGATTTGGGTGGGCACAGAACGAGTAAGCATGTCCTCAATAATCTCAGCCCCGCTCTGACCACCTCCCACAACGAGCACATGCTCGGCTGCATGCGGAAGCTGCCGCTCGAGATAGTCGGCTGCATGGTAGACAGTGTCACATAGCAAAGATCTGGCGCAGGGAGGAATCTTGGGCTCTACGCCAACGCCCACAACAACAGCGCGCGCCAAGTATGTGGTTGTATTCGTGTTGATGCGGTAGCCGTCCCTAAACGGAACAACATCCGTGACGTCCTCCGAGAAGCGGAGCGTATTGAGTCGCCCTGCGACCCACCGGTAATACTCAATGAACTCCTGCCGGGACGTTGAAGCATTTCGCTTATTGACAAAGCTGTAGAGCCGACCATGCAGTGCCAAATAGTTGAGGAATGAGTATGGGCTAGTAGGATCGACTAGGGTCACACAATCCTTGAGCGGCGACACCTGAAGGCGACTATTCGGCAGTGCAAGGCCTGGATGCCAGAAAAGTGCGTCTCGCTTCTCCAGGAAAAGTGCGCGGAGCGGAGTAGGTTCAATAAGCGCTGCAAGACTGAGGTTAAATGGGCCGATCCCAATTCCGATGACATCCAGCATTTCCATAGAAGTCTCTTTGAGCTCGTGTAAGTTCTTGTCCTTGGCGCTCGTGTAAAGTCTGTCCGGGTCCTTCGCTTCATTACCGAAGCGCGTTTGTGTGACTTGGGATGGGGCAGCGGCTTGGCCTGTAGCCGCGGGAGGCGTGGTGAATGACGCATCCGCAATAGCCGCGTCTTGCAAGACGTCTGTTGAAACCGGCAACAGTCTCATCCGTGTGACCACTAAAGTCCGCCCGCGACCATCTTCACCCACCTCATCCGGCGATCTCTCTGCTCATTAGCAACCGCCGTGCCACCCACAAAATCTCGACTGCGCCTTGTTGGACGAGAAGAACACGCCCACGTTCAGCGTTTCGTGCGGAGTTGCTCCGGCAGCTCCTGTCGGATTTACGACATTAAGGCGGCAATCGGACATACACATACGGAATACGAAGCGCGCGGATCCATGGCTGAGAAACCAACACACCGTGAATGCTCGTCTATGCCGACAATGCTCAAATCACCACGATCTTCCACACATTGTCAGCGTTACAAGGGTCGGACGATCTACATCGAGAGTGAACCCGCGGAATACGTCTATCATGTCATGAAAGGAGCGGTACGGGCCTACAAACTGCTGTCCGATGGGCGACGCCAGATTGGCGCGTTTCATTTACCAGGTGACATTTTCGGATTCGAGAACAGTGGGGCACACCGATTTTGCTACGGAAGCCGTTACGCATAGCACTGTTCGGCTGATCAAGAGGCACGCTCTTGATTGCAATCGCCCACACTGACGCAGTTGTCTGACGCACTTTCCTCAGCATGACCATGGCTAAATTGCAGCACGCGGAGAACCAAATGCTGCTGCTTGGACGTAAGACTGCTCTGGAGCGCGCTGCCGCTTTCTTGCATGAGATGGATGCGCGGCTCATGACTGCTGATGTTATGTCACTACCAATGTCCCGCCGAGACATCGCGGATCACCTTGGCTTGACCATCGAGACCGTCTCACGCGCAGTGTCGCAATTGCATAATGATGGCGTTTTTGCTTTCGTCGGCAATACTCAACGCGAGCTCATGATTCTAGACCGGCAGCGGCTCGCTAGTTTCGACCTGCAAAGTTGAGCGCCGGCCGAGCGCTTGCAAGCCGTAACTCGGGACGAGCATAAGGGGACGCGGCAACGGGCTTGTCAGGCAGCCGTTCGGCGAGCGCGCCGATATCAGAATGAACGAGCTCGTGGTTGCGTTCGACTCCCTTCAATTGATGGATGATCCGTATCCTAGATCCCTTCAGAACGTGTTCGCAATCCTTGGCTCCCACACCCAAAGCCGTTGCCAATCGCTCGATGACAGCGTTCTCCAATCCCTCCTTTTGCGCTCGCGTGCGAATGTCCGCCACCGGGTCAGGGATCTGCCCGGCCATGGAGATCAGCGTAGCGATGAGCACGTCAGCATCAACACGCAGCTCGCGTGAAAATTTTTGCCACTGACGCAAGCCAATTTGATCGAGCTTGTATTCACCCCCGACTTTCATGGCGAGTTTGATCTTGCGCTGATCGACGTTGTCGTAAGGAAGAATGCTGGCGATGTCGTAAAGGGGGGCGAGACGCACGAGAGGACCGCTGGCCAGAAGCAATGAATAGTTCTTGGCGTGAGCATCAGAGCCTCCAATGAGCCAGTTGAAGACCAAAGCGCTGACGAACGTCTCAAGGTCAGCCTCGCGGTCTGTCGAGTAGGTACGCAAGAGCTCGACCACATCGGTAGGCGTTGGTCCGCCCTCGTTTTGGTATTTCTTGGTCGGCGGGATGCCCATGGCCTGACAGATATCTTCCTGATGAACGCGGATAATGTCGTTCCCGCTGACCTGCCGATCGCAGCGTTCAAACCACGATCGCTATTTCCTGTTCGAAGCGCATCACCTTGGTTTCAGCGGGTGGCAGCCCGAGTTCGCGTGCGAGCTGCAGGCAGATATGCTCATTCTCGGCGTGACCATCGAAATGGCCCGTCGGTGGTTTCAAAATGTAGGTGGTTGGTATGCGCCCGGATGGAATGCCCCATTTGTTGTCTCTGAGGACAACCGCGGTTTTCGGCTAGGCGCCTAAAGACTGAATTGACCCGTGTCGCAGGGCAGACGCCAGGCAGCGTGATCCTCGCGCAAGACTCGAGGCCGATTTGCTATTTCCGGCTTATCCAGCCATTCGATCTCGTCATCTTTGCCTGTTTTCAGAGCCTCCAATCGATCAGGCGTGACGAACTGGATGGCCCCGGCGCAATCCTCACCGATGTTAGAGATGAGGGCAAACACGTTGCGCGCCGATGCCTGAAATTTCTTGGCCCAGCGCTCGAGCACCTGCTCGTTGTCAGGAAGCAGCCCCCACAAGAAGGACTGAACAGTGGCTGGACCGTGCTCCTCGGCGGCGAAAGCGACAGGGGATAGGCCCCTTCCGCGTTGCGCCATGCATTGTCATAAACGAAGGTCAGCCGGCCGCGCGCGTCGCTGCGGACGCGATCGACTTCGGTGCCACCCAAGAGTGCAATGAGCTCGGCCATTATGTCTTGCCTTTCTTGGCCTTGTTGACGATGGCGTTGATATCAACTGCGGAGGTAGACCCGCGGCTGGTGGGCCCTCCACTGTTGGCGTCCACCGGGATGCCGAGAACGTCGAGAGCACGGAGTACAAGAGCCAGCTCTGCGCGGGGATGACCATGCTCGACGTTAATCACCCATTGACGGCTGACGCCGACCGGTTGCGGTCTACGTCGGTTGGAAAGGACTTGAAGTCATCGGGCTCGGCCTCGAGCCATTCGCACACAAGCCGGACTCGCAACCCATGGTGGGGGTACGAGCGTCGCGCAGCATCTACGGACTTCGTGGTATGCAAGGCGTGAGCAGGGTCGTTGAGCTCGCACGGTCGGTACGGTCGCCGCGATTGAGACCGGACCTCGCGCTTCAAACCCATGCATCCTCAATCAAAATGCTTGCAACTGCAGCGAATTATCTATCTGAACCCGTGCGAAAAATCCGCTCCGCTGTAAGTAGGATGACGCCCAGTCAACAACTTCGTCCAGAGTCCGTTGGAGACCCAAGCTATTTGGAGCAAAAATGACGAGGTCCAGATTGATGATTGCCGCCGCGGCTCAGGCCGCGGCGGAATTTTTGGCCTGAAACCCATGTAGGAAGTTCGCCGTCCGTTGGGCATTGGACGAGGTCGAGAAGATCGCGCGTCCGTTCTTCAGCACCTTTATTCAAGAGGCGATATAGGAGGCGTGATCCTCCCTCACCTCCGGTGTTAGGCCGAGATCGGCGGACAGGAAGGCCGCGCCAAGCTCCGCGACCAACTCTTCCATGGCATAGCCCTCAACGCCGAAGCGCCAGCGGCCGAACTCGCGGTTCAGGCGGCTCTCGTGGCGGCATGTAGTGTCCAACGCCACTCATTGCGCGGGCTGCGGCAGAAATGGAAGTACGTGGCCCTCACCTTTTCAGGTGGTGTACCGACCTTCGCCAGAGTACCTGCGAAACTTGTCGAGATAGCTAGCGGGATTGGTCGGGGCAAGATGTAAAACAGTGCGGGCGCGGCTCGGTGCTAACCGACCCGGGGGCTGAAACCAGGCCAACTAGTCCCTACCACATCCGCACTGCCGTTGAGACTAGCGGAAGAGTGACTCGGCGCTGATCGGTCTGGAGCGATAACGCTGTCCCTGTCACATCCCGTTAATCCCAAGGGCTCTGTATCTGTGATAGCTTACCGCAAGCTGACAGGCCTTTGCGCAGTCGGTCAATAATGTGTGGGCTATCAACACTCGCTCAATCCGCCACGAAAACTCCTGCAACCACTCAGACATGCCCTCTGTGCTGTCAGTCGTCACGACTTCAAGATCACCCGGACGGCTCAGGCGCTGATCAGTGAGACATTGTCGGTTGCGGACCATACCATCGTAGATACTTCGCCCCGTTAGATGGCAGGTCTCCTGTGGCGTCAAATTGCGAATTCGGTGCTGTGCGCCCCGCCCATCCCTCTGCCGTGCATATTGTACTGCCATGTTCGTCGCACTGCGCGTATCGGTCGATTGTCGGGGTGCATTTGTGGCATTCCAGTAAGCCTTCAACCGGGGAATGCTGCGGATTATAGCGCGACAATCTGGCTGGGAAGCGCATTTCCTCGCCCTAATTGTTACCGGATGCTGAGCCGTTGCCTCACGTAAATTGCTCCCTTGGATCGGGAACGAGCGGGGGCGAAGATGGGGTGGCTAAGCATGGCAACGCGGAAGCGAGGCGGCCAGCATCGTCTTCACGCGATGCCCGCCCTACCGAAAGAATGACCAGGCGTTCGTCGAGCAGAAGAACGGCGCCGTCGTGCGCAGGATGGTCGGCTATCGTCGGTTCGAGGGCCTGGCAGCGGCCAAGCTGCTGGCTGAACTCTATCGATCGGCGCGGCTGTTCGTGAACTTCTTCCAACCCTCGTTCAAATTGATAGCCAAGCAGCGCGATGGGGCGCGCGTGCGCAAGACATACAGCGCGCCGGCAACACCACACCAGCGCTTAGCCGCCGACGCCCGAACGCCCGACGCGGTTCGCGCCCATCTCCAAGAAATCTATGCCGCTCTCGACCCGGTCGCGTTGTTGCGCGATATCCGCGGCGCGCAGGAATGCCTCGCGGCGCTTGCGGATAAGGCCATGCCTGAAATAGAAAGCCTCGAGACGCCACTCCTCGACGGTCCCTCACCCGGCGCGACGGCCCAGTAGCAGTTGCGGTCCAAAACACTTCGGGCTTGTCAGGTGCGCAACCCGAATCAGGACAAAAGTATTGTTAGCGGGCCCCCTCTGCAGCCGGCTTAATGGCCGCGCCGGGACACGGCGTTACGCGGGTCCGAGCCGGCAGGCTGTAACCCGCCCCAGCAGAAAGGGAGGCGGTCATGGGACATGGCTGCCGGACAAAGTCTGTTCACGTCAGCGCCTATTTGCGCTGGCGTTTTGGCAAAGCTAGAGCATGTTTGCTCCCATTTCTGGTCCCTTCCGGGACAACTTGACTTCGGTTTTCAGCAATTCAGGCCCGGCTCAAATTGGCCATTGACGATACCGGGGACACGTCGCCGGTGGGAGTGCTGCGTAGCGAGACCTGGCCGATCGATCGGGTCTCGTTCGTTGCACCATACATCCATTTCCTTTCCGGCCCCTTCCCGGCGCCGCGCTTTAGCCTCATCAGGGCCTTGTCGGTCCTGAGCTATCGAGCGGCGAGACTGTGTAAATGGCGCATCAAGCGGATTCCTGAGCAATGACATATCCTCTCCATCTTCTTGGCTGGAAAGCATTTCAGGACCTCTGCATTGCGCTTGCCGAGGAATGCCTCCGCCGTCCTGTCCAGAGTTTCCTACCTGGCAACGATGCCGAGCGCGACGGCGCGTTTATCGGCCGATGGGACGGAGACGATCCGGCTGCAGGCGTGTCAACTATCCAATGCAAATTCACGTCGAAGCCGTCGAATCTGACGATGAGCGTGCTCAGTGATGAGCTGGAGAGGCAACAAAGCTCGCTAAGCGGCGGTTGGCAGCCGACTACATCATCCTCACCAATCATGCCGTATCTGGCGCAAGCGAAATCAGGATCAAGGAAGCCTTCGAACAGCAAGGTGCGGGACGCTGTCGGTGTTCGGCTACGATTGGATTGTAAGACAAGTCAGATCTTCGCCGCGACTTAGCGGCTGACCGTCTGCAGGGACGAATTTGCTCACCGAGGAATTGAAGCCCTCGGGACACAGCGCGGCGATGAGATTCTGCGCGAGGATCAATCCAGCGCAAGGCACTCGGCAAGACTCGCTTCATCGGTTGCACGCCCCCCTTTCCCTCGCCTCACGGACTCAGCGCGGTATTTCCTTCTCATCAGAAATCACACCCGGAATGTGAGCGTTGCGTCTTGCTCCCCATCGCCAGACTTTACTAACCACTCCAAGATGCACTAACCACTCCAAGATGCCGATTTCGGCACTCGCCGCTAGGGCCCGGTTGTCTGAACGCTGTTGAGGGCCTCTATGGGGAACATCATCCGCCGATCAATTTCAGCTTGTGATGTTAAGCGCGAGCGCAAGTTCGCTCTTCGCGGCCTGCTGGTCGCGTTTGCGGGCACCTTAGTACCGCCCCCCGCTCAGGTCGCCGGGACTCGATGTGATTGCGGCGTTGTTGGCTGGGGCAGACTTGAGGCGATTGGCGTTGGGCCACGCTTTTGTGCAAACGAGTAACCTGCGGCAGATTGCTGGCCGAGCCCGGTATGCGCTCGACGCCGATTCCTAAATTCCGCAGCGGGATCTCTCCTGGGCAACCGTGACCGCGGCGAGCCCCAACATCACGTCGCCGGTGAATCCGAAATGGAGACGATAGAGCCACCAGATTGCGCAGCACCGGTCGAGATCGTACATGGCGAGCGCGCGCCTTGTTGCTGCGACCATCCGCGACATCGGCTTCATTCCGCGTGTCATCTGGAAACCTCGACGTCTCGGGGCCAGCGCTCTCCATTTGATGACTTTTAGGGCGATGATGGCTCGCTGTCCGGCCCGTGCACCTGCAATGCATCGGGAGCTGAGATTGATGTTCGACATGCCGTTCTTTTCCGCGTTTCGAAGCTGTTTGCGCACACCTATATGCATGCGGTCTTTGCCGTAATCCTACGGCGAAGGTACTGCTTGCAAAACGCCCAGATCTGGTAGTGCCAATTGATAGGATTCCCATCCGATCAATACGCTCACGCGATCGCACTGCTATGCAAAGCCATTTGCGACCCTCGTGGCGGCTACACGACCTTTGCCGGCTCCTTGAGAATACCTCGTGCGTCCGCCAAGACTATCTAGGCTCGCATCGGCAGAGCCAACGCCGTTTCCGAGTAACCCCTCCAGGTCACCGGTTTCGCTTCCCAATTTGCGCGGACCCAGCCGACATCGAGCGCTGGCCCGCGGCCGAGCCCCGTCTGACCGCGCATGCAATTCTCGGTCGCCTCGCTAAGCAACGCCCCGAACAGTTCGGCCCGCACCACACCATCGTGCAGAGCTACTCAGAGGCAAAGCAGCCGAGACGATCATCCCACACGGCTAAAGCTGCGGCGCTGGCCGCGTGTCATGGGCATTCCGCGACGTCTCCAGTTCCTTCCGATCCTGCGCGCTATGGTGCAATCTCGGACTGGCCGGTCGCCGGAGCTACATCGATCAAGCGAAAGTAACATCCTCAGATGAGGCAATACGGGGGCAATATGGCATGCCGGATGACAGGCCGGCGCCACGCAGACGAAATGGCCAGGATGATCGTGCTTCTCGTGGGCTGCCAGTGGGTCCGAGGATGCGTACCCACTGGCGGCGCGAACAATCCACTGTTAGGTGGCGATTGTCTCTCCAGGTAAGGCCACCCGAAGTGATCGCAGGCCTCCAGCCCGGCGCGATCGGTTCACAGCCGGGTTGGCTCCCGTGTAAGCCTAACGAACCCTCCTTCGACTAATTCGGCTTTGTAGGCCCGTCCGTTAAGTAGGATTGTGGTGGAGTTATCTGCGGTCGGCATGAAACCTTCTTCGCGCAGCTTGTCCATTAGGGCAAATGTAGCCCATTGCTGTGCTAGCGGCGTTCCGAAGCGCCGGTTCTCCGGGAAGAACGCTCCGAAGTCCGGTACCCCCGCCTGGCCGGCCCCAACCACTTGGTCCTCCGCAGGGTTATGAACAAGACGAACGCGATTGGACGGATCCAAACCGGCCGTGTAGCGGTGACCTAGGATTTCATAAGTCATCGTCGGCTGGTCCGAGTCCGGCAAGAGACCGCGGTGGAACAGCTTCTCAACCATCGCGTCAGGGGCGCTTTGCGAACCGTGGGAAAATCTTTGGGGAACGGCAAATGAGACATCTATCGCTTCCTCAGGTGCGGCAGGTGATGATGGTCCAGCTTCATTCATGATCTGACTGAACAAATCATGATCTTCCTGCGTCCAGACGTGCGCCGTTGGAGATTCTGGTGAACGGGCATTGTCAATCGGGTTCGGATCCATAAAGCTCTCCTTTCTGTTATGAGAACAAAGGCCTCTTGAAGATCTCCCGCAGGGAATGAGCTGAAGTTCGTCACGAATTCAGACATGGGCGGCTTCGTCATCGAGAGGCCAAGTTCGAGTGTTAAAGAGGCTGGCTTTCGAGAAGCTGACAAGGGTCGAAAAAGAAGACAAACCCGCGGCCGCATCTGCTACGTCTGATCCGATCATCTCCGAGCCAAGTTTCATTCCGCCTGACCTCGCGCGCGGGCCTGCGTCGTGGATTGCGTTCACCTGGCGGTAAAGCTGGTTTGGAGGTCCAGGCGGACCGCGGTCAGACCCAGTCTTGCACCGAACATGTGCATTTCGATCTCTGCCCGCGATCAGTCGTTCAGGCTTACGCTTCGAGCTTACGCTCGGGGCCGCTAACCATAATGGCCGCCATAGCCGCGCCCCTGCACGCGGCGCGCGGCCGGGGATCAGGATGCTTACTCGCTGTCGTAAAATTTGCTCTGCAATGTCTTGAGTTGCGTCGGATGTAACGCCTCTTCAATGCAGCCGAAAAACATCTGGCTTCTTGCATTGACACGCTGCCTATCGGTTGGGCCATGCTCCATGTCGGTTTGCAACGCGCGTACGGCGATCAGTCCTTCGACGGATCCTTGAGCAACTCAAACAGCGTTCGGTTCTGATAGGGATGAAGCCGAAAGTGAGCCAAAGCGACCTTGGCTGAGATCTTCGCATCGCGCAGTGCGTCGGGAAGCGTGAGGAGATCCGCCGTTTGTACCGGCGGGTCGTCGAATTTTCGACGGGCGGTGGTGAACCGGTCGCCAGCCACGCGTCTATGCCGTTTACCACCATTTGGCCGATTTCCGCGAATTGCAGGATGTAATCACCGACAAGCGGCACGGTCTCGCCAAGGCGAGCATCAGCGGCGTGCTCAGCGAAAGCTGCATCCGCGACGCGAAGATTATGCCCGATGACGTGGCGCATCTGGATATTCGGCGTCAAAACCGCAAGCGCTTCCGGTGAAAGCGCCACATGCCCTACGGAGGCCGCCCGTGCCACGTTGACACGCAGGTTCCATGACACACTTCCAACGCTGTCATTCCGCGCCGCCGCCCCGCCGCTGCCGCGCATGCTCCGCACTGGCACTGCTCTTGCTGATGAAACGGTAAACCGACCATTAGCATTGAAAGGTGTGCCGCAATGAGATCCATGGTGTTTCAAAAAAGTGCGGCCGGCATTGCTCTCAGGTACGCACCTCCGTTCTTACTGGGCCGTCTGCTGACACGGCGAAAAACCCTACGGCTGCGCCGAAAGCTGCCGTCCTGGACGGGCCTTGCGCTACTGGTGCTTGTCGTGGACATCCTGATGGCGGTGTTCGCTTGGGTCGCCGTCGGCTTCGTCCTGAACTGAGATGTCTCCCTTATGCAGGCAGAACGCTGCCAGCAGGTAGCCGATCTGGCCGACGAAGAGGCATCCGATGATGACGGACACGCCAGCGAAGAAGCCAAAGCCGGAGGCCTGAAATACGATCGCGGCGAGGACCGCGATTGCCGGAGACACTAGCACGATGGCCCAGACCCGAAAGAACAGGCCCGTCCCCAGTCCGATGATTGCGCTCCCTAGCAGGGCCAGGATAATCGTCACATTTCACTTCCAGTTTGAGTGCGAGCCGCACTGCAATCCATCATCTGGATCGCTCTAACAAGAATGGCGTTGTCCGCCGCGCCGACAATGCGGAGTTAGTGTTAACCTCGACGATGTCCTTAAAATTGATCCCAACGCGGGCCAGACCTCTGAGGGCCTGGTCTCGAAACACCGTGATCGGCCTTACCGCGGCGGACGGCAATCGGCGTTCAGTGTCCGTGCTGCTGGGCTTGCTATCCGCCAAGCACTTAGCTTGGTCAAGGCGAGAAACGCAGCGAGCGCGTTCGCTTTAAGTGAACGCAAAGGCGAGCAGGCTCGAGCAGAGCACCACCAGACCGACCGCGGTCAGTGCCAGGAAGCTGTCGGAGCCAAGGTCACGATTGCGCATGAAACACCCACGATTGCTACGTAGGAGCGAGGGCAGCAGTCCCGCCTTGGCTCGACGAGAGAACAACCGGCCACCGCCTCAAGCGCCTTCTGCCGCCAGGGCTCGTACTAGCTCTCGGGAAGGGGACACCGGCTGGAGGGATGCGGAGATCGTCGTGCCCACACATCACCTCTATTGGCCTGGGCGACATTAGACCTGGCCTTGCGTTCGCATCGCCCGTTTCTTGTGGTGAGCCCGCAGCATTGCTTCGTTCTATCGGATATGGCGCAGGAAAGCGGCGAGATGTCGGGCGTCCACGATCGGCACAAGCTGCGTCATCCTACCGATCTCATCGATAGAGAAAGTCGTCGGCGCAGGCGGCCGTAGCTTACGATGCGTTCGCGTGTCTCATCTTCTGTCGATCTCATACCGCCCCACCGTTTAATTCAGGTTAGCGCACAAGCTGTCATCATGGCAGGTTAGCCGAATTCGGCGATCGATTACAGGCATAGGTCAGTACGCAATGTACAGAACTGTGCCCCGCGTTTGCGGTAAGGACACGGGAGGTCAGCCCAGCGCCCGGCCCTGCCTTAGCCACCGCTAAATAACGAGTTCGGCCACCCCATGCCGCGCCGGACGTGGCGAACTTCAAGAATTTATCTTTTCTCAAATGTTTGCCGCGACCTTCCAGCACTGGCCGCAACGTTAGAGCCAGTCCTGCGGGGGTGCCAGATGAGGACATATCTGAGCTCGTATGTCTCGAAGCTATTCGCGGGGGACCTGGCGGCTTTCGGCGGCCCTGCGACAGATGAAGCGGTCGCAGGGCACATTCGCGCGGAGCAGATCTCCCTCGTGCTCGGTTACTCCCTGGGCATAATGCTGGCCAACGCCTGCAATGCGACGGTGCTTGCAATTGCCCTCTGGCACTCGCCCAACAGAAACTATGCCCTGATCTGGGCAGCTGCCGTGGTTTGCGGCGCGTTATCGATAGGCTTGAAGGCGCGTTTATCACGACGGATTACGAAGCCGCAGTTCGTCTCCCGACAGGCCATGCATCGGCTGGTGCGAAATTCGCTCGTTCTTGGAACCGCCTGGGCGGTCGTTCCGGTAGCTTTCTTCGCCGACGCCTCGAATGGCGGCCAACTCGTGATCACATGTCTTTGCTCCGGGATGCTCGCGGGCGGAGCATTCGCCTTCGCTACGATTCCGGTGGCGGCGGTTGCATTCACGGCCCCGATTTTTGTGGGTACGGCAATCTGCCTCGGCAGAAATGGCGATTTCGTCTATCTGCTCGTCGCTATCCTTGTTGTGGCGTATGGCTTCGTACTTCTGCGCGGCGTTTTCGCCCATTCTTTCGAATTCACGAAACGCACCATTGCTCAATTGGAAACCGAACGGAGGGTCCGGCGGGATCCCCTGACCCACTTGCCGAACCGTTTCGCCTTCAACGAAAGCCTCGAAGCTGCCCTCAACCGGTTGGCTCGCTCGGGCGAGGAATTCGCGGTTTTTCTCCTTGATCTCGATCGCTTTAAGGAAGTGAACGACAAATTCGGCCACCCCGCAGGAGATGAGTTCCTCGTTCAGGCCGCGGCGAGACTGCAACGATGCGCGCGTGAGACCGATACCGTCGCGCGGATCGGCGGGGACGAATTTGCGCTGATCGTGACCAATCTGGCCAAAGTAGAAGACGCGTTGGAAATCGCCGAGCGCTTCGTTGGCGCTTTCGGCGAACCATTCCTGATCGAAAGACGCGAGATCGCGGGCGCGACGAGCGTCGGAATCGTGTTGGCCCCGCGCGACGGCAATACGCCTAATGAGCTCCTAAAAAATGTCGACCTTGCGCTCTATCGCGCCAAAAAAGCGGGGCCCGGAACGGTTCGCTTCTTTGAGGCCAGCGACGACAAATCAGCGCGCGATCGCAGGGCGCTGCAACGGGATCTGGAGGAGGCGATCGGGAAAGACGAGCTTTTTCTCGTCTACCAACCGTTCTTTGATATTCGCGAGAACCGAGTAACCGGATTTGAGGCCCTGCTGCGCTGGCAACATCCTGTCCGTGGAGTCATTTCGCCGGCTGAGTTCATTCCAATTGCCGAAGAAACCGGCTTGATCCACCCGATCGGTGAGTGGGTGGTCCGACGCGCCTGCTCGACGCTGTCGAACTGGCCCTCTGATCTCAGGGTCGCCGTGAATTTCTCTGCAGCTCAATTCCATAACACCAGCATCCTGCAAACAATCGTGCAGGCCCTGGCGGAGGCCAGAGTTGCCCCTAGCCGCCTTGAAATCGAAATAACGGAGTCGATGCTGATTTCAAAGTACGGGCCGGCATCATCGATCCTGAATTCACTCCTGCAACTGGGGGTGACGGTGGCGCTCGACGATTTCGGAACAGGATTTTCGTCGCTGACCTATTTGCTAAAATTGCCTTACACCCGCATCAAAATCGATCAGTCCTTTATACGCGACATGCTGACACGGCCGGATAGCGCGGCGATCGTAAAATCAATAATCACGCTGGCGCAGGATCTGCACATTGGCGTGGTCGCGGAAGGCGTCGAGACCACCGAGCAGCTCGGGTGTTTGCGCCAAACCAGCTGTGATGAAGTCCAAGGATATCTCATCGGTCGGCCGGTATCAGCCGACCGCATCTTCGCCCTGCTCGAAAATAAGCAATGGTCGACGCCTGCCGCTTGAAACGCCTTGTGCAAACCGACCGACGCTCATGCCGCGTGAGGCGCTGGCATCGCTAGCGGAATCAATGACAAGATAGGTATGTGACCGACTTGCGATATCACCCTACGGCATCCAAGTCCGCGCCGTGGCGTTTGCTCTATGGAAAGGGGCGCGCTACTGATCGGATTGGATATTCACCAGTATCTCGCCGGCGACGATTTCGGGGTCTCCAAGATGGAGATCATGCAGACTCGCTTGAACGAACTCCATGACCTTTTTGTTCGCTTCATTGGCGCTTTCGCGATCCTCGAATATCATCACTGCGACACCGACGCCTTTACCTCCGTCCAGGACATAGTACGACTTGAATCCATGCGATTCCCTTAGGATTTGACCGACGCCGCTTTTCGCGCGGCGGGCGGCATCCGCAACCGAACGAACATTGGTGTACTTGCGAATGACCACGTACATTGAAGCACCACGCGTCTCATTTCCATCCTACGTATCAAAGCATATTAGGTCGGCGCCGGACTAGGTCCTAGTTCCAAGGCCGGGCATGTTGCGACTTGGCTATATCAAAACCGAGCATGAAGGATCCCGCATCCAAACCAGATAGACGTCGCTGCGGCTGGAGCGACACGCGATCGTTATTCGGAGGCAACGGACGTAGATGGTGCTTTTTGAGTATCACGTGATACCAAATCTGGGACTAGACACGACACAGCGCCAAATGGATGACCGAGGAGGACTATAAGTATCTTCTGCGAGGCGATATCCTGGGTCTTCATTAGGACGGACCGTCGAATCTTCGTTCACCTTGCGCGAAAGACTTTTTGTTTCGCGGAAGACCTTTTGCCCGATAGATAGAAATGCCTGCCTACCGCTCAACGAACAGTAATTCATCGCGAAACGAGACCGCATCGCAGAATTTTAGCCTGCCTTGCAAGACCGACCCGTTACCATCGACGGTTGGCGGCGGATGATCCGCGCCGACGTTCAACTACGGACGCCGCGAAGGTCTCATTTTATTCAAGAACCTTATGCTAACTGGTACCTGATCGTCGCGGCCGGATGTACGCCGTGGCATCACGAGCCGCGGCTTTCGTGCCGGGGTTTTTCGCGTGGAGAGGCTCCAAAATCAGCCGCGTCATCATTGCTTGGGTGAGGCATCTGAACAGTGGGCTCGTCTCGGACGCTATTCATGGAGAAACCGCTCGTTAGAGTGAATTTCTTGAATGCTGAGACAGTCTTCTACGATCAAAAACTTTCATTTGGTCACATCTGAACGACGGCATCCTCTCCGACAGGATCGCGATCGAGCCAAAATCGAGGTCCCTCAAACCAGACTTTTTCTGCATCGCCAGAACTGGGATCACCGACGTGCAGCGCACGAATCGGAGCTTTGCCGGGCGGCAGGCCTTCGAGCCGCCACGTCTTCTCCAGCAGGAAACACGGATGTGCTTGACTGTGCATGTCAGGAGACTTGTCCCCGGACCCCGGCTTGCTGCAACAGCGGTAGCACAGCTTCGCCGAAAAATTCGAGATCTTCGCGAAAATCATAGAACGAAATCTGCATCCCGTCGCAACCCGCCTTGTTCAGGGCGATGAGCCAGTCCGCAACCTGCTCTGGGCTGCCAATCAGGTGCACGTTTCCGCCGAGTATGCGCTCGTGCGGCACATGATTGTTCCAAGCCTTGCTGTCGCCACTCTTGAAGTGGTTGGCGTACCCGGCGGCGGCTTCCGTGTCCGCCAGGCGGATGATGTCGTCGTAATAGGCCCTCGCCTCTGCTTCCGTCTCCCGGCAAACGATCATCGGATTGATAATGGTGCGAATGTTGCGGCCCAAACTTAGCGCCTCAGCCTTGAGTTTGGCCGTATGAGCTGGCAGCGCCTCGACTGCACGCTCGACGTTGGCGCCGGCAGGACTGGTGATGAAAGCGAGATCCGAGTGCCGCGCTGCGTAGGAAAATCCCGCTGGTGATCCGGTTGCGCTCACAAGAATGGGCCACCCGTAGCGAGGCTTGGGACGCACGAACGCGTCCTCAAGACGCCAGAATTGACCTTCATATGTGAAGTTATGCTCCGATTGCCAAAGCCGCTTCGCAATGGACATGAACTCATCCGCCATCTCGTAGCGAAGGTCATGCTCCTGGCGGCGCATGCCGAACATGAGCGGCTCTGCTGGAGAGAACCCGGTCACGACATTTATGCCGAAGCGTCCCTTCGAGATGTGATCGGCGGTGGCCGCGAAACGCACTAGATGCATCGGGTGCCACGGGCCGCAGAGGATGTGGATAGTCGAGAGCAACAGCAATCGTTTGGTGAGGGCCGCGAGCGCCGTGACGGTCATGAACGGGTCGATCGAATCTTCTCGAAACCGGATCTTGCCGCCATAGCCGCCTGCACGAACCCATTCCGACAAGCCGAAGACCAGATCGAAGCCCAGTTCCTCGGCTCGAAGCGCGAGCGCTGCGTTGTAGTCGAACTCCCACGATGTCGAGCGAGGTGCCGCGGATGCGGACCAGCCTCCACTTTGTGTCGGCAGGAAAAGGCCGAGGATCATCGGCTGGCGCAGCACGCGCGCGAGCGGACTATCGTCGAAGTCCGCCGGGGAAGGCGTCCCGTGGAGACGAGGATCTAGATTCATTTCAGTTCCGATTCAGGACAGCGGTGACGTTGCGGCCATTCAATTTCACACCGTCAGCCCACGATCCTGATCTTGGCAGGATCCGAGAAATCGCCGGTTGCGATCTGCTTTTGCGCAATCGTGATGGGCCCGCGGTCATAGTAAGGCGCAGCCTCAAGGCGGGCCGTCAGCAGCCTCTGCTCATGCAGGAAGTCGAGAACCCTTTGACTTTCCAATATTTCTGCATCGGAGACGGCAAAATCGAGCGATTTGACGTCCTTGACCGGCGCGCGCAGGTAACGATCGGCATCGGTTGCCGCCCGCAACAGGCTGGCGTCCAGCCGGGACGTCTGCGCAAACCATTCGTCAGCCTGGGTAAGATTGTTCGACGTCCACCATACTGCCAAAGTCCATGCCTTGAGAAAACGGATCGCCGCCTCTTCTCCATTGCGAGCGAGCCAGGGTCCGCTCAATGCTTGAATGCCGGAGGCACCTTTTGGATCGCGCCACAGCTCCCTGCCGATCTTCTGCTGCAACAATCTTTCGTAGGTCGGATCCCACGTCGTGACGGCATCGACAAGCCCGCTCTTCAAGGACTCGGCCTGCTCGGCAATATCTTGGTTGATGATCGTGATATCCTTGAACGGCTCCTTGATCCCGGCCGCGACCACCGCCTGAATGCTTCGGGGAAACACGGTGGTTCCGAAGGGCCCTGACAGTTTCACTCCTTTCAAGTCGACCAGCGTTGTGCCCTTGAAGTCGTTGCGGACGACGATACCGAAGCGCTGATCATGCGTCCGGTGCAGCACCTTGGAGCCCGGGATGCGGGAGATTGCGCGCAAGGTGGGCGCGTCCGCGGCATAGATGTTGTCGATCCTGCCAGCGACGGCCGCTTCACCCAGCGGTCCGCCAAAGGTGAAGGTCTTGAACTCGGCCTCTATTCCGTTGAGTTCGAGAATGTTCGTATGGCGCAACGCCTCGAAGATTTGACCACCGCCGGCCCACAGGCTCTGATAGCCAAGCGTGATCCTGCTCAACGGTTTGCTCTGGGCGCTGACGATTGCCGGTCTCGGGAAGCCTGTGGCAAGGCCGCCAATGGCGGTGCCCGCGCCGATCAGGAACGTTCTGCGTCTCATGAGATCACCTCATCCAATGGTTTAAAGAAATTCAATCGGGCAGCCGCCGGTGCAACGAAAGTCGACGCTCGATAAGCAACATCAAGCTGTTCATGGCAAATCCAATCAAGCCGATCACGAGCATGCCTGCGAGAACCTTCTCGGTCTCGATCGTGGTCCGCGCGAGCTGGATCATGTAGCCAAGGCCTGAAGTCGCCGAGACCAATTCGGCAGCGATGACGCAAGTCCAGCCGGTGCCGAGCCCTATGCGCATTCCGGTGAGGATATGCGGTAGCGTCGCTGGCAGCAGGACCTGGCGGATGAACAATCCGCGCGGCGCACCGAAGCAACGAGCGACGCGGACGTAGACATCCGAAAGTGAGCGCGCACCATCGTAGGTACTGGTGAAGATTGGAAAGAACGCGCCGAGCGCGATCAGGAACCAGGCGGGTCGATCGCCGAGGCCGAACCACAGAATCGCGATCGGAATCCATGCAATGACGGAGATCGGACGAATGACCTCGATCAGCGGAAGCACGTAGCGGGCCAGCACCGATAAACGCCCTAGCAGAAGGCCGAGACCAACCCCTACGACAGTTGCGATCGAAAAGCCGACTAGGACCCTGAGGATGCTGGCAGAGACGTCGCACCACAACATGCCGGCGCGCGCGAGATCTAGCACCGCGGCCCCGATCGCGGAGGGCGGCGGGAACAGGTTTGCGTTGATCATCGCGGACCGAACACCGATCTCCCACAGGACGGGCAGCACCAGCAGCGGCACGAAATACTTCACTTGCGCCAAGGGGAACGTGGCCGGCTTGGTTTTGACGAGATCAGTGAGGGCGCTGCCTGGCTCCTGCGAGCGAGCGCCGGCCTGCAACAGCGACATCAATGACGCTCCGCTGTCGGAGTGACCCGACCCAGCAAATCCAGCACCTCGTGCTTGAGATCAAGGAATACGGAATCCCGGACGCGAATCTCAGGCGCTCGTGGGCGTGGGATCGCTATGTCAACGACGGAGTGGATGCGCCCGGGCCGAGATCCCATCACGACCACCCGATCGCTCAGGAACACGGCTTCCTCGACATTGTGCGTGATCAGAACGAAGGTCTTGTGGGCGCGAGACCAAATGGCGAGCAGTTCCTCCTGAAGCCGGTCGCGTGTCAGCGAATCCAGAGCCGCAAATGGCTCGTCCATCAAGACGACGTCAGGGGCCGGAGCCAGGGCTCTTGCGATGCTGACCCGCTGCCGCATACCCCCTGACAATTGAGACGGATACGCCTTCTCGAATCCATCCAGGCCGACGAGCGAAATGAAGTGACGGACACGAGTGTCTCGCTCGGTTGCGGATAATTTCTCCGCACCCAATCCAAAGGCGATGTTGTCCGCAACGCTTAGCCAGGGAAATAGTGCATAGTCCTGAAACATCATCGTGCGATCGGGGCCGGGGCCGGCGACTTCGGCCCCCTCTTTGAGCACGCGTCCGGACGTCGGCTTGACGAAGCCGGCGACGAGGTTCAGGAGGGTCGTCTTTCCGCAACCGGACGGACCAATGATCGACAAGAATTCGCCGGCTTGTATCTCGAGGTCTACCTCTTGAAGCGCCAGAAACAGCTTCCCGTCGCTCTTCTCGAAATGCTTAGAGACAGATTGTAGGGCGAACATCCGATCGGCTTCTTTGATTTCGAACCAGGATAGCCATTATCCATCCAGACCCGCGAGAGGTGTTTTCAATTTTCGCCCATAACGTATGACGTCCATGCTGAACCGTGACGGCGAGGAAGCATGAACGCACTTGTTCTCGACAGCGAAGGTGAGATTGATCGATGCCGGAGTGTGCCAGCGCACCTTCTCTGGACAAGGGTTGGTATCCTCCGGACCTTAGTCAGCAGTGCAGCCAATGTGTTTCCAGGAGAACCTGTCAAACCAACCGCGTTGTTTGGTGATTGCACTCGGACCGGCTCGCGCGCGAGCCTGCCATCTTTACTTTTATTGATTTTCCTGATGTTCATGCAACAAGCTGCATCGTCAGCAACGGAGTGATCATGCCCTCTCAAATTGAGTCTCAGGACGGCTCGAACGAAATGAAGACTGTTTCGAGACGTATTCGCAACGGAAGTGAACGCGCTTGGACGGCCATTGAACGGCATAAATTGCGAGGGTTAATTGATCAAGGGCAGCCAGTGAGCAGGGTCGCGCGAATTCTCAGACGACCGTTGACCTCCGTCACAGAGATGGCCAGCAGCCTCGGGTTGCTCTTGGAGCGCGAATAGGCGCGCTCCAACGCGTTGAGGCCAACTGCTTGCCGCAACGATGGCGTTAGCGGCGATAGCGAGCATGGCTCGTAGAAGATGCAGATTTTCGGAAGTGGCACTTGCTCTGGAAACAACGGGGGTACCGATAACAATTAAGACTCGAGTGGTAGCACGGAGACAACTGTCGTCGATGGCTCACAGAAGCGCCCCGTCAAGACCGGTCCATCGGTGAGACTCTCCTGGAAGAAGGTCTCGCGCGATGATGCAGCGGATCGCGGCCGCAGCACCTCGGGAAATTCGGCTGAACTCATGATGTCGCCGTCGTCGACATAAAGCACATTTGGATCGACATTTACGGCCGGATATCGGCTTGAGAGCAACTCAGCTTGCGCCCAATGCGCGGTGGCACGGCGGCCATCGAGCAATCCGGCGGCAGCAAGGATGAACACGCCGGAGCAAATCGAGGCGATCCGCACACCTCGTTGATGTGCACGGCGCAGCGTGTCGAGCAATGTCACGGACGGAATGTGCTCGATATGCGACCACCCCGGCACGATGATCGTGTTCGCCAGCGCCAGCGTCCTCAGACCGTCGTCGGCAACAATTCTGATGCCGTTATTGGTAGCAAGCGGCCGTCCCGGATGCTCGCTGCAAACGACAAGGCGATACCAGTCAGTGCCCATATCTGTCAGGCCGAAAACTTCCACCGCCAGTCCGAGCTCGAAAGCGTTGACGCCGTCATAGGCGAGCACGGCGACAAACTGCTCCCGCCTTGGCGGTCGTGGTTTCTGACGTGTGGCGCGCGTGCGCAGGTTTGGCATAATCTTAACGTTAGGTGGCATCCGTGCCACTGGTCAACCCGGCCTCGCCTGGCGCAACTTTGACCAAGATGGAGGACATGGTGATCATCCGAGTAGCGACTTGTGAATTTCCCGATCGTCGCGACGGCGCGACAGCGATGTAGAGCCGGCTCGAACGTGAGCTCGCCAAGGCCCCGGTTGATCTGCTCGTTCTTCCCGAGTTGGCAGGCGTCGACAGTTTTTGGGGAAGCCCGGTCTTCAGCGAGGTCGTTTGGCGTCAGGCCGTCGCCACGCATGCCAAGATCTCAGATGAGCTGAAGCGCCTGACGGCAAAGCGTATCCTCGGGACGCGGGCTGTCGAGGTGGACACACGGCGCTGGAACGAGACCTTTCTCTGGAAGCCGGAGAGCGGTCTGGTCGGGGGCAGGCCCAAGGCGTGGCTGCCGCAGCAGGAGAGGGGCTGGGAAGCAACCTGGTTCGATCGCGGCCCACAGAATGTACTTCCCGTGCGGGACGACAACCTCTGCTTCGCCGAACTGGTTTGCACGGAGCTCATGGTGAGCACCGCGGCGCGCCGTCTCGGGCAGGCGGGGGTTCAGTTGATTGCCGCGCCGCGGGCCACCGGCGGCCATCCGCGCTGGGAAGTGGCGACGCGGATGGCGGCGATTGCAGCCGGCGCGTTCGTGGTGACGGCGAACCGGCGCGGCGGCAGCTTTGCCGGCGGAAGCTGGATCGTGGCGCCTGATGGAGACATCCTTGCGCACACGAGCGAGGACAATCCCATCATCAGCCTTGAAGTCGATCTGGCCGCGGCCGATGCGGCCAAACAGACCTATCCGCGCAATGTCAGGGATTGACCAGATTGAGGAGACCTCGCCGATGCTGGAGGCGCCGACCTATCTCACTTCTGCCGAGGAGTTACGGCCACCCTATCTTCCGCCGTCGGCATTGATGCGCGCCAAGCAGCTCGACCGGCTGGATCGACATTGCTGCAACTTTATCGCGCATGCGCCGCTTGTCATCATTGGCTCGTCGCATCCCGAGCGCGGCCATGATGTCAGCCCCCGCGGCGACGCGCCGAGTTTTGTGCATATCTTCGATCCTCATCATCTGGCGATCCCGGACCGGCCCGGCAACAATCACCTCGATACGATGGAGAATTTGCTCGTCAATCCGGCGATCGGCCTGCTGTTCGCTTTCCGGGCATCGAGGAATTGCTGCGGGTCAATGGCACCGCGCGTCTCACGCGCTCCGAGGTCCTCCTCCAATTGAGGTCGGTCGGCGGCAAGGCGCCAAAGCTCGCGATCGTCGTGACCGTCACGGAGACGTTCCTTCATTGCACCAAGGCTCTCAAGGGCAGCCGTCTCTGGCGGGATGACTATCGGCTGGATCGCGCCAAACTGCCGTCGCTCGGACAGATGATTTCCGATCAGACCATGCCTGCCGATCTCACCGTCAAGGACATCGAGGCGCGAATCGAAACCGACGCCAAAAAGACTCTCTATTAGCGAACGAGGAATGACGGATGAAGCTGCAACTCCTTCGAAACGCAACATTGAAGCTGAATCTCGGTGGACGCACGATACTCATCGATCCGGTTTCGCGCCGAAGCACAGCCGCCCTTCTATTGCGGGACGCTCGCCAAATCCGCTGGTTGAGCTCCCCGTGAGCACCGACCAAGCCCTCGACGGCGTCGAGCTGGTTATCGTCTCGCATCTGCATTCCGATCGCTGCGCTTTGGCCGCAGCGTGATCGCGGAAGCGCGCCTCCGGATGAGACGACGGCAGGCGCGCTTGGCTCACGCGACAGCCGTTCTGATCGACAGCCCCCGCCCCGCGTGTGGGCCCGCCGGCTCAGAACTCTCCTCCAGGAGATCCAGTCTCTACCTGCTTTCCTCCGTTGCCGCTTTGCAATGGCGATCTCCATCCCGACCTACTGATGGACATGTGGAAATGTGTAGCGATCGGCGAGATAGCGGAGTATTCGCTGCGATGAGTCGATGAACCGCCAGCCATTTGCGACATCCGCATCGTCGGGTACCGGACGGGTCTGATCGAAGACGAGAATTGGAAGCGATTGGTGCTGCTCTCCGAGAAGTTCCACGATCTCGGCTCTCGGTCGCGCGAATGACAGGCGATGCACCTCAATCTGCGTTGCCAGCCCCGGAAACGATGCCAGCAAGCCTTCGATCGCGTTGCAGTGCGGGCAGACGAAGAACCGCCCCGGCTGTGCCGGATCTTCAAATCCTGGCTTCAACAGGAAGAGGCGATCTTTGCTCATTACCGGTCTCCGAAATGCCCATCACCACACCTGCGTGATTCGCGCCGAGGGTCTGCGACACTCGATTGTGCTGGCGCGGTCGATTTCGTCCCATTGTGCGCCACACATCGTAGCGCCGGATCGTAAGTGCAAATGATCCTCAGTCAATGAAATGGAAGGAGCGTTGTTTTGGCTGAATTGTACTGACCGCTTCGCGTGCCAGCGTCGATCTAGAAGGATCATCATCCAGTCGGCCATAACCGCTTCATGCTCAGTCACGCCGCCCTTGCCTGCAGGTGCCGCACGCGAGGAATCACATGCTCGGCAAAGCGCCGCATGTTCTCGTCGCCCGGCTGGAACTGAAGCATGAAGAGCTCGACGCCGATATTGTTGAATTCGAGAATCCGGCGCGCCACGTGTCATAGCTACCGACGAGCCGCGCGGAGGTCCCTCCGTTCGTTCTACCCTTGCCTCCTTGGCCGCCATCTTGAACTTCTGCGCATCGGGGTCGGCGTTGGCGACGACGCGCGCCGGGGCCGGCTTGTCCTGGTCGGCAATCGTGAACAGCTCGACGAGCTTCCTCTGGGCTTCCGCGTCGGTCTCGCGCGCGATCACGAAGGCGGACATGCCGAAGCGAATCGGCACGCCGCGGCGCGGCCTTCGCGCGACGTCCTGGATCAGCGAGCGAATGTCGTCGAGCGGCTGCCCATTCATGAAATAGACATCGGCAGCGTCTGCCGCGAGTGCGCGCGCAGCCTCGGACTCTCCGCCAAGATAGATCGTGGGACGCGAGCGGAATCTATCACCCGGACGGAGCTGATAGGACTAAGCCACCACGAGGAGGTTTCCATTCCCCCTGCACGTCCACGACCTGGGAACAACAAATCGCAATGGTTCAGCTTGGTGAACGCGTAGGTCACAGAAACGCTCACGCCGGCGGCGAACGTGTCGGGGATAGCGCGGCCCCTGGGGCTCGGTCCATGCAGTCGCCGTTCAACTTCCCTGGGCGACTTCTTTTGGCCTGGATGGTCCGTGTTCCTCGGTGTCGGGCAGCCGCTCAGGGAGTTGCCGACGCCGGAGGGGTGAATTGTGATCGCTCTTTTGGCGTCAACGATCCGCTATGGGCCCGCTCCGATCTGATCGGTCCGATCCTCGACCATAGTCACGAAGATGTGCGATTCTTCTCCGGCGCTGCCGATCTGTAACCGTCGAGCACAGATCACTCTCTGCCCGCGAACGGGGCTATCGATCGAATCGATAATGGGTTCGAGTTGCTGCTTCTGGGCAAGCAACTGCTGGTCACGCCGTTCGATCAGGTCGGCCGCCTCCGGGGAGAACAATTCGCGCGCGGTCCTGCCGACGATTTCGGCCCGCGACATGCCGATGATCTTCTCGGCGGCCTTGTTGACGAAAAGGTAACGCAAGGTGCGCGCGTCCTTGGCGATGATGCCTTCGTTAACGTTCTCGACGATGGTGGCCAGAAACCGCTCGGTCCTCTCCAACATGCGCTGGCCATGACGCAAGTCTGTGACGTCCTCCTGCACGGACACCAAACCGCCGCCATCCATCGGACGCTCGTAGATCTTGATCGTGCGGCCGTCATTTAGCGCGATCTCGTAGGCTGTCGGCTCGCGCCGGGCGATGCGATCGAGAAACGCGGTGAGATACTTGACGATGTCGCCGCTGAAAAGTCCGTTCTTGACACGATGCTGCAGGATTTTCTCCAGCGTGGAGCCAGCCCTGATCGTCTCAGGCAGATTGTAGATCCGTCGATAGTTGTTGTTCATCGCGATGACATTGGCCCTGCCGTCGAGCATGATGAGGCCTTGGGGCATGCTGTTGATCGCCGCCGACAATTGCCACCTCTTGGCCTGGTACTTATGGTTGAGCTTGTCGCGCTGGGTCATGGCGGCGTCGCGTTGCCGCGCCGTGTTGAACTCGAGCTGCTCCAGCTCCAAAATCTTTTGCACGGCATCGCGGAAGTGCTGCACGGTGCGGGCCAGATAACCGATCTCGTCGTTCCGCATCAGATGCGGCACCTCGCTCTTGATGTCTCCTGCGGCGATCCGGTCGGTTGCTTGTGTGATATCGGAGAGCCGGCCGATCACAGAGTCGCGCATGACGAGGACGTTGATCGCGGCAAGGACCAGCGCCGCGAGGCCAAGCATGAACAGGTACCAGGCCGCATAGCGGTTCTCGTCAGCAAGCTGATCGGCTTCGCGGGCTTGCTTGTCGTAGGATCGCTGCAGTGCCTCGAGGTCAGCATTGAGATTGCTGCGCACCGTGCGATTGGCGTCGTTATCGCCCCATTCACGAGCCGCGGCCGGACTGATCTCGAGCCCCCGCCGCACCAGTTCCTGCCGAAAGTCGATGAATTGCATCACTCGCTGTTTGAATGCCGCGAACAGCTCGAGATCGTCGAGTTGGACAGTCTGTTCCCAGCGCACCATCACCGCCGTGAGCTCGCTGTTGCGCTTGACCAGCTCTCCCGCGAATTGCTTCACTTTCGCCGGTTCGGTGGACATGTAGATCCCACGCGATTCCATCACGATCGCGTAGATCAGGGCGTTGACGCGCCCGATATTGACGGCGGCCGCGGCCGAATCGGCCTGCATGTGCCGATAGTTCCCCTGTAGGCGCACGGAATGGATCGACATCACCAGCAGAAATAATGTGACGATCGTCAAAAATCCGGCGATGGAATAGATTTTGTCGGCCACGCTCAGGCTATCGGAGCCACGCACAAAGCGAAGAAACCTTTGCAGCGTCTTGGTCGCAGTCCGCGCCCAAAGGCCCGCCGTCGCAGCGTTCATGATGCACCTATTCGGTCGAGAATGGCCGACAATAGGCTCGGCGGGGCTAGCGGAGACTTAACGGCCTCGCCTCGGCTTATCTTTCGAAGCGCGCCAGAGCCTTCCCGTCGCCAGCGGTTTTGAGGAGGCCAGCGCTTCGCTACGCGGGCCGTACAAGAGCGTTCCTCTCGGTACGGACCGTACAAGAGCGTTCCTCTCGGTAGGCAAAGTCTACAGCGACCGTTACCGACGATCGGCTTCGGACCGTGCTCGGCGATGATATCGCTATCTGGTCCTTGACCGCGGAAACCCGCACAACGATATCATGCGCCGTCCCGAGGATTTGGTGGAGTTCAAGCGCCACCTTCGGCGTCTATTCGACCAGATCAAGGCTGTTCATGGAGAGAATGCGTTCATCAACGTCTTTCCCGCATTGCCGAACTCAGCTTCTATCGAGGTTGGGCGTGTTCGGATGCCGAAAGCCGATCTGCCCTTGCGCATCTATGATCAGAATCGGTCGGTCGGCGGCTTCATTCCGACCTTGAAGATCACGAGCTAGCCCGCGGCAGAAATATCCGAAAGCGCCGGTTACGCGGTCATCGGACTGGTCAGCCGGTCCCAGTCCCAACCTTAGATGCGAGAGGTGCGTGAAGGCGCCATTGACGAAGGCGCTGCCGGAGCTCTGTATTGCTCGGCATCGAGCGTGCTCCAGGCACGCCGCTCAACGGATTAGATCCGCCCGCGCGAAGCCCTGCTCGCGCAGCGCATGAAATCTTGACGCTCTGGCATCTCTTGCTCGGCCAGTCGCTGGAGCCTGCAGCCGTCAGCTGACGACTCTAGCTAGAATCTAGCCGAGGCGCCGTTCTGGCAGATCGCCGATCTTCACTCGATGGCTCAACCCTCCAGTGGAGACGACGTAGCCCATCACGCCGTCTTTCGATTTGACGAATGCCAACGTAGATTGCCCAGTGGCGAACGAGATTTGTCCAGAGGCGATTTCCAACGCTGCGCTTTCTCCGGCGTAGTAATGGAGCGTGATCGGGCGTTCCGTGACCTCAATCTCCAGCGCGTAAGTGAACGTGATATCCTTCACTTGGAAGCGCTGGCTCAGAGCGTCGATGATGTAGAAGCCCTCCATCGGTGCAACGATGTGACCAGTGAGGGTCTGACGGACGGTCGGATTGCGGGCTTCCGTCGTCAGTTTGTCCACGATGAGAGATTGAATACCCTCGCCGTTGTAGGGCAAGCCATCAGCCGTATAGACGGTGGATGGATTTGCGACCTTTAGCCCGTTTTCCACCACGCGAACGTGAGCTTCGATCGCAGTGAAGTTGTAGAACTGGCCGATGATGGTGACAGTGCCAATCCATTCGAAGGATTCTGCTTCGGCCAACTCCATGCACGTCAGGTTCAGTGCCTCAGCCTTGGTGCGGGCCGTGTTTGTAAAGCCGTTTGCAGCAACTACGATGCCGTGGTGGATTCCGGTCTTCTCGCACTTTTTGGCAAAGGCCTCGATCTGAGGAACTCCCACCTTTCGCCCTTGGTCCCTACACTCAATGGCGGTGAGGTTCGGCCCGTGATGGGTACGACGGATAATAACCACGTCATGCTCGCGAAGCCGCCCGGTGTCCTTGTCGGGCAACCGTAAGGAGGAAGCCACGGTCACTCCGTCCTTGTGCGCGAACATCCGTTCCAAGAGGGCAACGAGGTTATGGAATCGCTGACCAGGTCGTTCAGAGACGGTTTCTTTCACGGCGCACATCCTATCCCCATCGTGTGAGCTTTGCACCCCAAGTCGGCAAGCCTTCGCCATCTTTCAAAAGGAGGGTCTTAGAGGGTTATGGAGTAGACATAGTCGAGGTCGTCGCGAATCTCCCGCCGACGTCGAGCGGCTTGAGCTTCGCTCGCCAAGTTCTTCATCGCGAAATCCGTCCTTCGAACCCACCCCAGAAGCCACAATTTTCGTGGTGACGAAGCGTAACGTCGGGTAACCGGTCGGAACAGCCTTTGTCGCGACACTCATTGGTTTTGCTGTCGGTCCGAACGATCGGATACAAAGGAGAACAGTGCAGCGGCGGAGAGAGTGGGAGTCAACCCCTATTGAAAAATAAGCACTTTCTGCCATCGCCGATGCTAAAACCACGGTCCTGACTACAGCTCTCTTATGGGCACTGTAGTTTCGTCAAGCCCCGCGAACGCGTGACCCTTATTCCGCCGTTTCGAACCGATTTTGAGGTGACCGGAGTTTCACGATCGGCAAGCTAACGAACGTTTTGCGGCTCTTAAACCCGTGATCTCCTTCATCGTCGAGGCCTATGGCCGCGACCCGAGTTGCCCAAGATCGCCTATTCATCTGTTCTCGAAACTGCCGCCGAGAAATTCGCAAACCTATGCGAAGAGAACCTTTTCGAGGCCAGTGACGAGCTCGTCGCGTTTTTCCTTCGGCAGCTTGTCGAGATTCTGCTGACGCCATTTGACGGCCGGCAAATCGGCTGCGGCGGGTATGCCGAGGAGACCCCAATCCGGCGCGCCGCGCTCGAACGATACAAGAAACTTCCGGTGTGCGTCCGGCATCTTGCCAACAATTTATTCAACGAGCGTCTTGCGCGCGGCGATAATGGCATCCTTGGAAACGGGCTTGTCCGTCATACCCTCGAAGCCATGGAGGAATTCATCGCTGATATCTTTTTGAGGCGAGGCAAGCACCTCGAACATCGGCCGGTCGTGGCTTAGGAGATAGACGATGAAAGCTTTGCGGATTTCATCGTGATGCCTTCATTTGGCGAGCAAATCTCGCACATCGAACAGATCGCGTGGATGCTGGCGGTCCAAAGCCGCAACGATCTTGCCGCCATAGAGATCGGCGAAAGACACGGTACGAGCCTCCGCGAATCCGAACTCTTTTTCAACGGCAGGCCGCACCGAAGTCACGACCGGCTCGAAGACGCAGCCACGCAGCACCGGTGTGACTTCAATCTTGATCTGGACATTCTGCGCGCGAACCACCAGTTTGACGATCGCGCCCTCCTTACGGGTCTCATGGACCTGCGCACCGGGGATCTTGTCTTTTACTTTGGCTGCGATGCGCTGCATGGCCGCATCGATGTCGGCGAGGGATTCGGGTCTCGGCGCTACAGGAACATAAGTCAGATCGATATCGACGGACAGACGCGGCATATCGCGGACGAACAGATTGATTGCAGTGCCCCTTTCAGGGCGAAACACTTCTCTTCGGTGACGAACGGGAGAACGCGCAGCAACAGCGCGACCTGCTTTTTGTAGATGTCAGCGAACGCCATTGAGATCTTCCGGTACCGTTATCTGATAGGTCGGGTCGAGAACGCCACCTTTGACGAGCATGCGCTTGCCGTGGCCCAGATCGACAGCCTCCTTGTTGAGCCGCTTGAGCCAGGCATGGTTGTGGCGATCGGCAAAATAGAAGAAGAGACGCTTGACCTTCACGCTCGCACAATCGTTCAGGAGCTTCTGCAAGCGGTCCGGCCGAAGGTTCGCAAGACCACCGAGCAGGGCGTCGACCTGTTCGAAACTTTCGTTGTTGGGCAATTCGTCAAGCAGTTCGAAGACGGCGCGCTCGGGCGTGGACAAGGTCAGAGGCCAGTCCCATTGCCCCCAGTTCAGTTGAGCTACGTCGCCTCCCCGAAAGGCCGTGATGTCTGTCATCTTGCCGGTTTCGACATTCCAGCGGACGCTGCTTATGCTCTTCGCGACGGGGTCGTTTTTGAAGAGCCGTCTATCATTGTGGTAGATGAATTTGACGGATAGCGGCAACTTACTGAGCCAGGATGGTGGCGGCTTGGGTCCGTAAAGATGGACGCGGGTCGTCGATTGCGGGAGATAGTGGGCATACCCTTGCAATTCGAGCGCCGTCCGTCCGCCCACGACGAGTGGGGAATAATTCAGGATGCCTTGGAGGGATATGACGACTTGTTGCCAGCTTAGTTTGTAACGCGGCCGCCGGAAGACCCCTCGGGCTGGCTGTTCAAGCCAACCACGTTGCACATACAGATGCTGGAGTTGGGTGGAGTAGCCGTGCCGCTTGAGCCAGGCAGAATCGACCACTAGCCCCTCGGGTAGGAGCTTGTCGAGCTGGTTTAAGAGTTGTCCCCTTTGTCTATCCATAGTTGATATATCGCCATATCTTCAAACCATTTGCAAGTTTGAAAAGCTCCCATAAAATCAAGCAATACTAGATTAAAATAGCATTTCTTAAACCAGGTCCCCTTCCCCGCGCCATCCTCCTCAAGTTCCAGTCGCATGAACTGTGATTTCGCGAATTTGTCCCACAGCGAGTTTGAGGATTTGCGCCGCGACCTCATAGGCCGCGAAATTGGAAAGCACTTCGAGGCTTTTCCGGAGGGGCCGGATAACGGGATCGACGGTCGACACGCCCTAGCCGACGGCACGATCACCCTGCAGGCCAAGCATTATCACCGTCCCGGGTTCGCGGCCCTGAAATGCAAAATGGCGAGCGATGGCAGTCGATCGATCGGCTGCAGGGATAGCTTCGACGGGCACGAATGCACGTACGGCGTGAGACCAGTAACTACTTGGAGGCGGGCGGCGAGCAAAGGGCGGTTGAGAAGGCCGGCGACAATGGGCTTGCCGAGGGGGCCCGGATCAGCTTCGAGCTCAAGACAGGCCCCTCGGGCAAGGTGTCCGCTGAAGCGCTGCAAATGGATGATTCCGCACGCGCCGCCTGAGGTACGGGGAAGACAATCTCGCTGCACTGTGAGTTTCGGCGGAGTGAATGTGTACCGAAAGATTAAGGAATCCACGCCCAGGCTTGCAATCTACTTAGCGAGCAACCGCAGTTGAAACATCTGAATCAATGTTGACTGTTGCGGTGAATTCAGCGCCTGAGCCTGCGCCTCGCTGAAGGAAGCGCACCTGCGAGCTTTCTAGCGCCACATCGTCGGCGCGCTATTCAACGCCGTCAGGCCAACTTGCTTGAGAACGTTGACGGACGTCTCTCCTCGGGTCGCGGCTTCCAGGATTTTGGAGGCGACGTGTGTTCTGGCGCCGGTCTCATGAAGCGAAAGATCCTTGCAAACTTCATCCAGAACCGCGCGCAGAAGGGTGGTGGTTTCGGAGTCGAACATGCGAGGTCTCCTCCAATCCGACAATGACCTTAGCGGAACTCGCGTGTGGCGAGATACAACTACGTTAATAGAATTGCCATCGTGCAGAGGATTTAGCGGCTCACCTTCCTTGTTACGCGATCATAAGGCGGGCGGGCTTCGCGCCATCGAACTTGTAGCTGAGGCGACTGGGGCGCCTGCGCTACAGGACCGCATCATCCAGAACGGTTCGAAGTCGGATTCGGAAAGCGGCGCGTGACGCTGAGCCCAGCGTTCGCGGGGCCCAGCGCCCAATAGCGCGGCGCATTTCGGCCTATTCTCCGCCCTCGTAGAACAGCTCGAGCGGCAGGCCGACCAGCGCCTTACCGATCCAGTCCCGAGCAATCACGTTTGATGGTCCCATGGCGATGGCTGCCCGCGCGTCACGGAAGGCGCGCTCGATCGGGCCGCGGTGGTAACCGTAACCTCCCGTGACCGTGAGTGCTGCTGCTGCGACCTTATTCGCAACCTCGGCTGCATGGACCTTGAACTCGGTCAGAGGGATTAGGATCTCGCTCTGCGGCTTACCGGCCCGCCAGAGCTCATCCAGCCTTGCCGCGAGCTCCAGGCGCCACGGCCGCAAGGTCTCGACCAACACCTTGGCCGCACCGAGCTCCTGCCGGATCGCTTGATAGTCGGACAGACTCTTGTTTCGGTCCCTGTGAACGAAACTCGTGGCGTGCTTGACGGCTGCGTTCAACGCGCCGCGGGCCACGCCTTCCCAAACCGCACCGAGGCCGATCAGATAGACCGGGGATACGCCATCATATATGATCTCCTTCCCCTGCCCCTCAGTGCCGAGCCGGTCACGCTGCGGCACCCGTACGTTGCTGTAGCGGATCGGGCCCGAGTGATTGCCGCGAACACCGAGCGCATCCCAAGGCTTGGAGTCGATGCCCTCAGACTTGCCGTCGACAATGAAGAAGACGATGTCGGCCTGGTCCTTCGCGCCTGGGGTGCGCGTCTGCACGACATAGAAGTCGGCCTGGCCGGAGCTTGTCGTGAACGACTTTTCGGCGTTGAGAAGATAATTGTCGCCGTCGCGCGATGCCTCGGAGAGATTATACCACCAGTGTCCACCAGTCGCACGTTCGCTGGTCGAGTATGTCCCAAGCAAAGCGCCATTGTTGGCCTTGAGCCAACGCTCCTTCTGGTCATCGTTACCAAACAGATTGATCGTCTGAGCCGCGCCGACATGCATGACGTAGACGAGGCCGGTCGACGCATCGGACTGTCCGATGCGGTAAGCGGCTTCGGCAAAATCGACATGCCCAAGACCAAGGCCACCGAAGCGTGTTTCGTTCAGCACGCCGGTCCAGCCGGCTTCCGCCAATGCCCTCAGATTCTCTCTTGGAAAACGGCTTTCGAGATCGTTGCGATCGGCATTGACCTTGACGGTCGCATCGATCGCGGCATCCAGCCGGGAATAGATGTCAGAATCGATCTTGCGCGCCAGATTGTCGTTAGCCATTGGTCATTCTCCCCTGTGTTCGTCAAAGTGTGGCAGCGGCATGGATAAGCGGTTTATCGGCGACGTCGGTTTGCGGTGAACCGCCGAGGTAAAGGGCCCTGATGTCGTCGCGGCTGCGCAATTCGACTGACGAGCTGGACAGCACGCTGCGGCCGCTCTCAAGCACGACGGCATGGTCGGCAAAGCGCAGCGCGACCGTCGAATTCTGTTCCGCGACCAGGATTGAGAGCCCCTGCTCGCTATTAAGCTGCTTCAGCGCTCGGAAAATGCCTTCGACGACGAGCGGCGCGAGCCCCATCGACGGCTCGTCGAGCACCAGGAGTCGTGGCCGCGACATCAATGCGCGACCGATCGCCGTCATTTGCTGCTCGCCGCCCGATGTGAGCCCCGAGGTCGACTTGCGATGATCCTTCAGTCGTGGGAAGAGCTCATAGATTTCGTCAAGATCGGCACGGATCACGCGAGACTTTGCGTCTCGGCCAATAGCACCGGTGATAAGGTTCTCTTCCACGGTCAGCGAGGGGAAGCAATGCCGGCCTTCGAGCACGGGAACGAGCCCGGCCCGGACCAGCTTCGCGGGCGATGTGGATACGATGTCGCGGCCGTCAAAAAGAATCCGCCCGGCGGCCACTTGGCCACGCCGAGCCGGCAGCAGCGCCGAGATCGCCTGGAGCGTCGTCGACTTGCCGGCTCCGTTGGCGCCGAGCACGGCGACGATTTCGCCACGTCGAACCGCAAACGATACGTCGTTTACGGCGCGAATGGCGTGGTTGTAGGTTGCCGCCAACGCTTCGACCGAAAGCAGAACGTCACTCATGCCCGGATTCACCCTGTCTGAAAACTGCGGGAGCCGAGGCTTCCGCAGTAACCGAAGCGTTGCCTTGCGCTACTGGCTCACCGGTTCATCGCCGGAGCTACGAATCTTGATGTTGTGCTCCTTCGCATAAGCGGCGGACGACTTCTCGATGATGGGCCGCAGGGACGCCCAATCCGGCGCAATCCAGTCCGAGACCACCTTCCATTTGCTGCCATCCCACTGCTGGAAAGTGACGCGGCCATCCCCTTCGTGATTGTCCCAGGTGACGTTGATCGAATGGAACAGGCCCTTGGCGCCCAGCGCCTCCACCCGCCCCGGATCGAGCGCCAGGTGCTCAAAGCCCCAGCGGACCTCGTCACCGGTCAAGGTACGCTTGCCGAACTTTGCCTGCGCAATCCGGACAGCTTCCACATTGAGGATACCGTTCACGATTCCGAGGTTGTGATAGACGCTGCCGATGCGCTTCTTGTCGTCGAGATTGCCTTTGTTCGCGCCATAGACGGTCTTGATCACCTCCTGGAGCACCGGATATTCGGCGCCGGAGGTCTGGGTCGTGATCGCGATATATCCCTTGGCGGCGTCACCGGCGGGAATGACATCCTCCTCGGAGTTGGACCAAACGTTGCCGATGATGTGGTCGGCGGGGAAACCGACCTTCTGCGCGGTCTTGAGCGCCACCGGATTCATCACGCCCCAGCCGCGCAACACCACGTAGTCTGGCTTTGCCCGGCGGATCGAGAGCCATTGCGACTGCTGCTCATTGCCCGGGTGCGGGACCTCGATCTGTTCCACCTCAAAGCCGTATTTGTCTGCCAGGAGCTTGTAGATCGGGATCGTCTCCTTGCCGTACGGCGAGCCATGATAGAGCACGACGATCTTTTTGCTCTTGAGCTTTTCCGCGCCTCCTTCCCTGGAGGCAATGTAGTTCACGATGCCGGACGTCTCGCTGTAGGGATTGAGCAGCAGCGGAAAGACGTAAGGGAACACGCGGCCATCGGTCGAATCAGTACGACCATGGTTGACGGTGATCAGTGGCACCCTGTCCTTGGTGATGCGGTCGATCATGGCGTAAGCGATGCCAACCGAAAGCGGATTCCACGCCGCAATCCCGGGACGGCTCTTCAGCCGCTCATAGACTTCGACGCCGCGTTCCACCTCGTACTGCGTCTCACCTTCATCCCAGGTGAGCTTGACGCCATTGACGCCGCCATCGCGGATGTTGATGAGGTTGAGATAGTCGATGAAGCCGCCAAAGAACCCGGTACCGCCGGCGGCGTAGGGACCAACGCGATAGCTCTGCAGCGGGAAGAACTGTTCGTCGGCGTGCACCGCCAACGTACTAGCGAGGCCTACGGCGAGCGCCGCGCCCATAGTCACTTTCAAACGTCTGAACATGTTCATTACAAGCTCCTTTGGGGTAAGCAACTCTCAAGTCGGGATCGCGGGGCGCCTGGCGGTCCGGATGGCGGGCGCGGTCCCACAGCGCGATCAGCCCGCGCGGCTCTGCGATCAGAAAAGCAATGATGAGCGCTCCGATCACGATGCGCTGACTCATCTCGAGAACACCCGAATCGAACACGTTGCCGAGCAACGCGGCGCCGATCCGCGACAGCAGGAGCGGGAACACGACGATGAAGGCGGCGCCGATGAAGGAGCCGCGCAGCGAGGCAAGGCCCCCAATGATGATGATGAACAGGATCTGGAAAGATCGATCCAGATTGAATCCGGCCGGCTCGACCGTGCGCAAATATGCGAATGCCCAGAGCACGCCGGCAACACCGATGATGAAGGACGAAAGGGCAAAGGCGAGCAGCTTGGTGCGCAAGAGCGGTACGCCGATCACCTTGGCCGCGATCTCATGGTCGCGCACCGCGATGAAGTTGCGGCCGGATTGAGAACGCAACAATCGCAGCGTCAGCAGGGTCAAAACGACCACGATCGTCAGCGAGAAAACGTAACGTTCCGCGGGGCTCGTGAACGTAATGCTGCCGATACTGAGAATCGGCGCGTCGATTACCCCTGATGGATTGTCGTTGGAGAACCAGCTGAACTTGGTCAGCGCCCACTGTACGAAGAACTGCGCGGCGAGCGTCGATACCGCGAGATAGAACCCGCGCAGCCGCAGGCTCGGTAGCCCAAATATGATGCCGATGACCGCTGCGACACCCCCGGCCAGCACCAGGTCGATGAGCAGCGGCAATGTGGGGATGCGAAGATGAAGATTATAGGCGGCGTAGGCGCCGACAGCGAGGAAGGCGGCCGAGCCGAGCGAGACCTGACCGGCATAACCGGTCAGGACGTTGAGCCCCACGGCCGCAAGTGACAGCGCCAGGAACGGCGTGAGCACGGCGTCGAGCAGATAGTCCGTCCCCGCGAGAGGAACGATGCCGTAGGCGGCCACAATCACCAGGCCGATCCACAGCACCTCACCGGAGACCCAGCGCGATTTAGCAGGAGTGAGGGCCAGCATGACTTACACCCTCTCCACCAGCTTCTGCCCGAACAGGCCCGATGGCCGGATCAGCAGGAGCGCCAGTGCCGCGACATAGGCGGCCCAGGCCTCGATGCCGCCGCCAAAGAACGGTCCGACATAGACCTCAGCCAACTTTTCGATTGCGCCCACCAAAAGACCACCGACAATCGCACCGGCGATCGAGTCGAACCCGCCGAGGACCAAGACTGGAAGCGCCTTCAGGACGACGAGCGACAGCGAGAACTGCACGCCGAGCCGCGCGCCCCACAGCAGCCCACCGACCAGGGCGACGATCCCCGCCACGGTCCAAACGGCAGCCCAGACCCGTGGCAATCGCAGGCCGACCGCAAGCGCTGCAAATTGATCATCGGCAACGGCGCGAAACGACAGCCCAGTGCGGGTATAGCGAAAGAAGAGTGCAAACAGCGCGACCAGGCTGCCCGCGACCGCCGCCGCAAACAGGTCGAAGCGACTGATCAGCACGCCGGCCACCTCGAACGGGGTGTCGCTGATGCCGATGTCGAGGCCATGAACCTGCGTGCCCCACAGAAGCTGGGCTGCTCCGTCGATGACGTACGAAAGCCCGAGGGTCGCCATGAACAGGGTGATCGGCGGTTGGTTGACCAGCGGCCGCAGCACCGCGCGCTCGGTGGCGATGCCCAATACGACCATGATGACCAGCGTCGCTGCCAGTGCGGCAACGAATGGCGCGCCGCGCTCGACGAGGCTGACGAAGGTCAGGGCCGCGAACAAAAGCATCGCGCCTTGTGCGAAGTTAAGAACGCCGGAGGTCTTGTAGATCAGCACGAACCCGATCGCGACAAGGGAGTACATCACTCCCGAAAGCAGGCCACCGATCAGCACCTCAATCAGAAACTGGTAATCGAACATCGGATCGCAAGCTCCGTATCGTCCTCATGTGCGACGCCGAGATAAGCGTCGATCACCGCAGGATCGGCGCGGATTCGGTCGGGCGTGCCGTCGGCAATCTTTCGTCCGTAATCGAGCACGGCCACGCGATCGGACAGGCCCATCACCACGCCGATGTCATGCTCGATCAGGACGATTGCTGCGCCGAAACTGTCGCGGGCGTTGCGCACATGCTGCGACAGCTCCCGCTTCTCGGTAAGAGTCACGCCTGCGAACGGCTCGTCCAGCAGTAGGAGCCTCGGCTGAGCAACCAGCGCCCGCGCCAGCTCGACGCGCTTCTGCGCTCCGTAAGGGAGCGTTCCAGCAAGACGGTCACGAACCTCAGCAAGATGCAGGAAGCCGATTACTTCTTCGGCGACCGCGCGATTCTCCGCCTCGATCCGTCGCGCCAGTGGCGAGCCGACGATCTGCCGCAAAAAACCCGTACGGACGCGATGCGCTAGCCCCATCAGCACATTGTCGAAGACGGAAAGTCCCCTGAAGAGCACCAGATTCTGGAACGTCCGCGCCACGCCAAGCGCTGCAAGCTTCGACGTCGGCACATCACGAAAGGAGTGCTCGCCAAACCACACCTTCCCGCGGTCGGGCCGGTAAAGCCCAGTGACGATGTTGAGGAGCGAGCTCTTGCCGGCGCCGTTCGGTCCGATCACTGCCAGGATCTCGCCCTGGGCGACTTCCAGATCGACCTCGCGTAGCGCTGCGACGCCGCCGAATGTCAGCGAAATGTTCGCAAGTCCGAGCGCCGGCCCCGCGATCGTTCTGACGACGCGCTCGTTATTGAGCTCTGTCACGTCATCGCGCTCTCGGGACCCTGCACGGATCTGTTCGTCTGCAGGAACCTCCTCCAGACGAAGCACGCCCGCTCCTGTCGCAATCCCCGCCACTTCGCTGTCTCTCCTCAGGCCTATTCGGCGGCCTGAACGCGCACGGGCGTCCTCGCCTCGAGCTCGCGGACCCGCGGGATCACATGCTTGCCGAAATATTCGACCTCCTCCTGGAAGTGCAGGAAGCCGAGCAGGATCAGGTCGGCACCGGCGCGCTTGAGCTCAATGATGCGCTCGGCGACTTGTTGCGGCGTGCCGATCAGATTGGAACGAAAGCCATCGTTGTACTGAACGAGATCCTGGAAGGTGGATTTGGCCCAATTGCCCTCGCGCTCGGGGCTGGCATTGCCGGCATTCTGGACCTCATGGTGGAAGCCGCCCACCGCCTCCGGGATCGCCTTATCAAGGATCTCCTGGAGGAGATCCTTGGCCTCCTTTTCTGTCTGCCGAACGATGCCGAATGCGTTGATGCCGATCTTGGTTCGCCAGCTCTTGCCGAACGTCTTTTCCTTGCTCCTGATGTCGTCGACTTGCGTCTTCAGGCCGTCAGGCGTGTTACCGTTCGTAAAATACCAATCGGACACGCGGGCGGCCATGTCGCGGGCCGCACGCGAGGAGCCGCCCTGGAAAATCTCAGGCAGCGGATCGAACGGCTTCGGCTTGAGCGAATAGTCGTTGAACCGATAGAAGTCGCCCTTGAGCGTGAAACTCTCCTGCGTCCAGATCCCGCGCAACGCGTTGATGAACTCCTCCGAGCGGCGATAACGCTCGTCGTGGTCGAGCCAGGGCTCGCCGATCGCATGGAATTCGCCGCGGAACCAGCCCGAGACAACATTGACCGCAACGCGCGCATTGGTGAGCTGGCTGATGGTTGCAATCTGCTTTGCGGCCAATGCTGGATTCCATGGGCCGGGAAGGAGAGCAGCGATCACTTTGAGCTTTTCGGTCGCGGCGAGCAGCGCGTGTGAAAAACTGACCGATTCGTGCTGCTTGTCAGCGCCGTAGCCCGCTGTGAAGCGGATCTGGCTCAGCGCGTAGTCGAAGCCGGCCTTCTCGGCCATCTGGGCGAGCTTGCGATTGTAGTCGATGTCCCAGCTGGTACGTTGCTCGATCGAGGAGATGACGAGGCCGCCGGACACGTTCGGCACCCAGTAAGCAAATCTGATCGGATTGTTGTTCGCAGACATCTTGCTTGTCCCTTGAAAATCGCACGGCAGCGAAATAGCCGGCGGCTTGAGTCCGGCAGCACCATGCGACCACGCCGATCGAGACGAGCGAGTGCGGACGCTGCTGCTCGAGCGGCCTTTTAGGTTGGTGATTTCGAGGAGCTAGAGCGATCTCAGTTCAGATCGCGCTTGCGCATTGAGACGCCACTCAGGAACGACACGAACACAACTTATCGACAAGCTCGCGCATGATCGAATGCATGACCTTGTCAAAGATGTTGTTGCGCATCATCAGCGCTCCTGACTGGCACCATTGCCTGATGACCAATCCTCTCAAAGATTGTTCGACCATGCGAGTCCAAGACGCACTATTTTTCGTCGCGCGGAGATAATCAGCTTCCTTTTTTTTCGCCGCGCACGCATCGTTTGTTGCTGTGCAGGCGTGGCTAATCATCGCATCGCCGCAAAGAAGCCCTTTCAATGGTCGCGGCCGTTTCGGGCGCTACCAGTATGGTACCTTGCACTTGATTCTGCGACTTCGGCGATTTGTTGGAATAGTTTTATTACATTCGCCGGCATCTGAGACCACTGCACTCCCCGCAAATAGCTGGAGAGCTTGAATTCGCAATTTAGATGAACGGACCACTGTTCTACAGTCGAACATGCAAACACCTTAGCACCCAGGGGAATACTGACGAGCGGCCCACGCACGATCGCACCCCACACTGTCCTGCCTCTCAAGGAAGATCCGCTACCCGTCGCGACAACGACCTTTCCAGGAAGATGAAATCGCGCGCCTGCTCGACCATCGGAGCGGATCTTCAGGCCGTTGGGCCAGCCGTCATATTCGGCGACCAAGGACCAGACTCCATCCGGTGCAATCGGGAAAATGCGGCCGAACGGAATATCGACGACATAAAGATTGCCGGCGGCATCGAATGCCGGCCCCTCGATGAAGCAATCCACCGGCTTGCCGCCGCGGTTGGCATCGGCCCAGTCCGAGCGAACGCCTGGACGTCGAAACTCCGCCGGCATCGCCGAGAAGACGCGGGTCTCGACGCGCTGTGGCGGTGTGTCGAGATACATCATGGCGTATCGCTCAACGCGCGGCGCGGCTGGCCTTCATACTTGTAGGCAAACTGCTTGGGCATCGGCCCCTTGTTGCGGTCCTTGCGTCCGGTCTGCTCCCAGGCGTGCGCCAGGATGCCGACCGCGCGCGACAGGCAGAACACACCCCGCGCGAGCGGCGGCGCAAAGCCGAGCTCGCCATAGATGACGGCGGTGGCTCCATCGATGTTCATCGGGATCAGCTTGCCCTTGCGTTGCCGCATCACGCGTTCGATGGCGCGGCCTGCGGCGGCATAGCGCCCAGCGACACAGCCTTCAGCCATAACCGCATCCACCAGCGCCAGCAGCGGCGCGGCACGCGGATCGACCGGATGAAAGCGGTGGCCGAAGCCCGGCAGATACTTGCCGCGGGTCGCGGTGAAATGATCGATGGCCGCACCTGCCGCGGCGTCGATCTCCTGGGTTTCGGTCCGCCGCAACAGGTCGTCATAAAGCTCGACGGCCTGCTCGCCCGCGCCGCCATGGACGTCGTCAAGCGTGTTGATGGCGGAGGCCATCGCGCCGTTCAGCGGCAGGCCGCAGCTCACCGCCATCTGGGCGATCGCGATCGACGGCGCATGCGGGCCGTGATCGACGGACGCAACCAGCGCGGCCTGGAGCAGCCGCTCCTGCGCCACTGAGGGCAGTTCTCCGCGCAGCATCAGCCAGATCATCGCCGGAAACGAGATCCGGCCGATCAGATCCTGGATCGGATAACCCCGATAGGCGATGCGCCCGGGAGCGACGTCACAGATCGACGTCCGCCACCACTGCGCGGCTGCGTCTCGCAATGCGGTTTCATCGCTCATGGTTCCCTCCAGTGGTTCGCCCTACCGTTTTGCCTGCAACCGCTCCGCTGGCCACGAGTTCAGCGATGGCCTCTGCGGAATAGCCGAGCCGCTGCAGCCATCGCTCCGTGTCTGCTCCGAGTGTGGGAGGTGGTGACGGCACCGGAAACTCCTCATTTAGCCGGAAGCCCGGCCGCGTGATTCGTAGTGGCTGCGCGCCGGCCTGTTCCGGGGGCAACGTCTCGACAAAGCGGCGGTCGAGCAGCTGCGGCTGCCGCAATATCTGAGCGACCGTCAGCACGCAGCCCGCGGGAACACCGGCCGCATTCATTTGCAGCTCCCATTCTTCAGCGGGCTTGCGGCTCAGCGCCTCGTTCAATTCCGCATTCAGCGCCGCACGGTTTACCTTACGCATCTCGCGCTTTGCGAAGCGTGGATCCGTCTTCAGCTCCGGTCGGCCGATCAGGTCGCATAGGGCTTGGTACTGTTTCTGCTCGTTGGCGGAGATGTTCAACGGGCCTGTTTCCGTGCTGAACGTGCCCGAGGGAGCCGCGGTGAAGTTCTCGTTGCCCATCGGCTGCGGCTCGACGCCGGCGTTCAGGTAGTTGGAGACCACCCATCCCATCGCTGCAACGGTGGCTTCGAGCAGAGACACGTCGATGAAGCGACCACGGCCGGTCCGCCGCTGTTCGACCAGAGCCGCGCTAATGGCAAAGGCGGCCGTGAGCCCCGCGATCGTGTCCGAGATCGGAAAGCCGGTGCGCAGCGGCGCCGAGGCTGTATCACCGGTGACGCTCATGGCGCCAGAGAGGCCCTGGACGATCTGATCATAGGCCGGACGGGCCGACCACGGCCCGCTGTGTCCGAAACCGGAGATGGCGCAATAGACGAGAAGCGGGTTGTGCTTGCAGAGCACGTCAAAGCCGAGACCAAGCCGTTCCATCACCTTCGGCCGGAAGTTTTCGAGCACCACGTCGGCTTCAGTGACGAGCCGCAAGAACACCTCGCGGCCTGATTCCGACTTCAAGTCCAGCGCCACCGATTGCTTGCCAGCATTCACGGCGACAAAGGAGAGGCCCTGCAAGCGCTCCGCCCTTTGCGGATCGGAGCCGAGGCGCCGCGCCAGGTCGCCGCCGTTCGGATTTTCGATCTTGATCACCTCGGCACCGAGACGCGAGAGATGATAGCCGCAGAACGGACCAGCCAGCACGTTGGAGAGGTCGAGGACGCGGATGCCAGTGAGCGGCAGAGACATTCCAATCCCCCTTACTTCAGCTGCTGTGCGGCGTGCTCGGCGAAGCGGTTGGTGAAGGTCTTGGCGAGATCGATCCTGGCGGCCGCAATCTTGGGGTCGTAGTCGCTGAGGACCGCGAGCGGCACCTTGGCGGCCAGCGCCGCTACGCTGTCCGCGATTTAGCGAAACTGCTGTCCCGTTTTTGCGAAATATGCACCATCCCATACCTCCGTCCAAGCCGGAGGCTTCTTTCGCACAGCTATACCGATCCCGAAGCAAGGGGTCCGGCTAAGCGCCTACCCTTGACATGGCATCCCCATCGTTCATTCAAAGTTCCTTCATTCTAGGAGAAGCCGTTAATGCTGAGAGTGCGACAGAATCTGTACGTTATCCGGCGCCCAAGAAAATTCGGAGAAATTCATGCTTTGGGTCTATTAAGAGTCCCGATCAAGGCCGTTGAAATGGCCCGACCCAGAACTTGGCGGTTTTCCGGGACATTCATCATAGTCACATGGTCGCCTGGAATTGGCACGGCATGAATGGCCTCCGCACTTAAAATCCGGTCCCAACCCCGCAAAGGCGAACTTGCTTCTGGACCTAGCGAAGTTTTTCGAGAACGTGTCCGACGGCTAAGAGGCCGGTTCGCGTAGAATTGGTGTACCTCAACCGGAAGGGACGGAACTTGATACAAGGCCAGCGCCCGTTGGAACTGCGTGGCCCTTTCATACGTCAGAATGTCATTGCGGAGATCACGATCCAGAGGGATCGCCCCAATTCTCTGAGCCTTTTCAAGCAGTCGGGAAATTGAATTTTGTCCAGCGAAGCGGTCGAGAATTTCGAACTTCTCGTCATCTAATTCGAGAGATTCCAGCAGTACTTCTTGTATCATTTGGGTGGGTGATGTCCTTGATGCATTTGCAAATAAAACAACGTCAATTAGGCCGATGAAGGAAACAGCTTCGTTGAGCTTTAGTAGCTGCTGCGCAATTGCATAAGCCAAGATTCCTCCTGATGAGTATCCAGAGAACCGATATGGACCTCGCGGCTGGATCTCGCGAATCGCCATGCTAGCTTGCGAGGCGATCTCTTGAAGAGTTGGAAATTGAGCTGCACTGAATTGCGGCCACGGCAAACCGTAGACAGGACAGTCGACATCCATTTCTTGCGCCAAACTGGGGATATAGGAGCAATCGCCCAAACCTGTGGGAACAAAGAACAGCGGTGGCCGCGATCCGGCTTCTCGAGCACAAATCGCTCCCGAATAGCTGGGCTGTGGCGCCACATGAACTTTCGATGCAAGTTCCTTTAGAACGGGGGCTTGAAAGAGGTCGGCGGCACTGAACTTAAGCCCAAGATCGACTGCGCGACTGAGCAATTGCACAGCCAGCAGTGAGTGGCCGCCCAGTTCGAAAAAGTGGTCGTGACGTCCGACCCGCTCCAGTCCCAGAAGCTCGGCCCA